>JAJYTH010000002.1 GCA_021793175.1 Actinomycetes bacterium | reverse complement strand
AGGCCTCGCGCAGCTCGTCGAGGCTGAAGGTGGCGACGTCCTGGATCTCCAACGCACCGGATTCGGGGTCCACCACACCGGTCTTACGCCACGGCAGTCCCCGCGCCGAGCACATCTCGGTGAATCGCAGCTCCTCCGTCCTCGGCACCGCCACGACCACGCGGCCCGCCGACTCGGAGAACAGCTGCACGAACGGGTCGACGTCGGGGTCGAGCAGGATCCGGGCACCGCACTGGCCGATCAGAGCCATCTCGACGAGGGTCTGTGCCAGACCACCGTCGGACACGTCGTGCGCGGCGGAGATCATGCCGTCGCGCGAGCCCGCGACCAGGATCTCGGCGAGCAGCCGCTCACGCTCCAGGTCGACCTTCGGGGGCAGGCCGCCGAGGTGGCCGTGCATCACCTGCGCCCATGCCGAACCGCCGAACTCGTCCCGCGTCTCGCCGAGCAGCAACAGGGTCTCCCCCGCCTCGGCGCCGATGCCGGTGGGGATGCGGCGGCTCACGTCGTCGATCACGCCGAGCACGCCGACCACCGGGGTCGGCAGGATCGCCTGGTCACCGGTCTGGTTGTAGAAGCTCACGTTGCCGCCCGTCACGGGCACACCGAGCTGAGCGCAACCGTCGGCGAGACCGTGCACCGCGCGCTCGAACTGCCACATGATCCCCGGGTCCTTCGGCGAACCGAAGTTGAGGCAGTTGGTGACCGCCACCGGTGTCGCACCGCTGGTGGCGACGTTCCGGTACGCCTCAGCCAACGCCAGCTGCGTGCCCGCGTACGGGTCGAGGTAGACGTACCGGCTGTTGCAGTCGGTGGACACGGCCACGCCACGCCCGGTGGTTTCGTCGATCCGGATCATGCCGGCGTCCGACGGCTGGGCCAGCACCGTGTTGCCGCGCACATAGCGGTCGTACTGCTGCGTGATCCACTCCTTGGACGCCAGGTTCGGCGACGAGATCATCCGCAGCAGCGTCTCCCGCAGTTCGCCCGGGGAGGACGGGCGGGCCAGCGAGTCCGAGGTGTCGGCCTGGACGTCGTCCTGCTGCTTCGGCCGCGCGTAGGGGCGGTCGTAGACCGGGCCCTGGTGCGCCACGGTGCGCGGCGGCACGTCGACCACGGTCTGCCCGTGCCAGTCGACGACCAGCCGGTCGCCGTCGGTCACCTCACCGATCACGGTGGCGGTGACGTCCCACTTCCGGCACACCTCCATGAACTCGTCCACATCGGAGGGACGAACGATGGCGCACATGCGCTCCTGCGACTCGCTCGACAGGATCTCGGCGGGCGTCATACCCTCGGCCCGCAGCGGAACCCGGTCGAGATCGATGTGCATGCCGCCGTCACCGGCCGCGGCCAGCTCCGACGTGGCGCACGCGAGCCCGGCACCGCCGAGGTCCTGGATGCCCACGACGAGCTTCTTCGAAAACAGCTCCAGCGAGCACTCGATGAGGAGCTTCTCGGTGAACGGGTCGCCCACCTGCACGCTGGGCAGCTTCTTCCGCCCACCGGAGTTCTCGTCGCCCGAGAACGAATCGCTGGCCAGCACGGACACTCCGCCGATGCCGTCGAGACCCGTGCGCGCGCCAAACAGGATGACCTTGTTCCCGGTTCCGGACGCATGCGCCAGGTGCAGGTCCTCGACCCGCATCGCCCCCACGCACAAGGCGTTGACCAGCGGATTTCCCGCGTAGCTGGAATCGAACACGACCTCGCCGCCGATGTTCGGCAGTCCCAGGCAGTTGCCGTATCCGCCGATGCCGGCGACCACCCCGGGAAGCACGCGGCGCGTGTCCGGCGCGTCGGCGGGCCCGAATCGCAACGGGTCGGCCACCGCCAGCGGGCGCGCCCCCATCGCGAGGATGTCCCGCACGATGCCGCCGACACCCGTCGCCGCACCCTGGTACGGCTCCACATAGGACGGGTGGTTATGGCTTTCGACCTTGAAGGTGACGGCCCAGCCGTCGCCGATGTCCACCACACCCGCGTTCTCGCCGATACCGGCGAGCATCTTGGAGCGCATCTCCGGCGTGGTGGTCTCGCCGAAGTAGGCCAGGTGCTTCTTGGACGACTTGTACGAACAGTGCTCGCTCCACATCACCGAGTACATGGCGAGTTCGGCGTCCGTGGGCCTGCGCCCGAGGATTTCGCGGATACGCGCGTACTCGTCGTCGGCCAGCCCCAGCTCCGCGTACGGCTGGGAGAGATCCGGCGTCCGCTCGGCGTGTGCGGTGGTGTCGATGGCGGGAGTGTCCACGTGAGGTGCTGCCACGAGTCCAGACTAACCGCAGGCTTTCGTCAGGCGGACGTGACCAGCGGCTTCAATGCGTCGAGTGCGGAGTAGAACACACCGAGTCCGTCGTCGGACGGCCCGGTGAGAGCGTCGATGGCGTGCTCGGGGTGCGGCATGAGCCCGACGACGCGGCCGTTGGCGCTGCACACGCCCGCGATGTCCCGGCGGGAGCCGTTGGGGTTGCCGTCCACATAGCGGAACACCACGCGCCCCTCGCCCTCCAGCTCGTCGAGCGTCGCGGAGTCGGCCATGTAGCTTCCCTCGCCCGACTTGAGCGGGATGAGGATGTCGGCGCCCTCGTCGTACCGCGTGGTCCAGGTCGTGGTGTTGTTCTCCACGCGAATCCACTGGTCGCGGCACACGAAGTGCAGGTTCTTGTTGCGCACCAGGGCACCGGGAAGCAGCCCCGCCTCGCACAGGATCTGGAAGCCGTTGCAGATACCCAGCACCGGCATCCCCTTGCCCGCCGCCTCGATGACCGAGGTCATCACGGGGGCGAACCGGGCGATGGCGCCGCACCGCAGATAGTCGCCGTAGGAGAAGCCGCCGGGGACGATCACCGCGTCGACATCCCGGAGGTCGGCGTCACCGTGCCACAGCGACACCGCCTCGGCACCCGAACGCGTCACCGCACGGGCGGCGTCGACATCGTCGAGGGTGCCGGGGAAGGTGATGACTCCGATGCGCGCACTCACTGGTCGATCCTCCGAATCGTCCACTCCTCGATCACGGGGTTGGCGAGGAAGCCTTCCGCGATCTTGGCGAGCGTCTCGTCGTCGACGCTGTCGTCGACCTCCAGCTCGAAATGCTTGCCTTGGCGGACTTCGGTGACTCCGGAGAATCCGAGGCGATCGAGCGCACCGGCGACCGCTTGGCCTTGGGGATCGAGGATCTCGGGTTTGGGCATGACGTCGACGACTACTCGGGCCACGACAGGGTGCTCCTAGACTCTGCGCAGGTCAATGCACTTTGCAGCGTAGCTCAAGGGACCGAGGAGCCCCCGACACCCCTCGGCCCCTTGAACCGCATTCGTCACCCGACTCCTATACCCGCAAGACGTACGAGTGGGGGACGACGTTGCTCGAAGCGGGGCACTCGAAGCCAATTCGCCGGATCGGCGCAAGCCCCGCCGGAGACGGTGACAGTGTGCGATCGGTGTTCGGACGGCGCGGTGTCGAGCGTCGTCCGAACAGCTCAGCCGAGGTCCGCTTCGGCGTCCCGGTCCCGCCGGTCAGTAACCGGGCCCGTAATCCGGCATCGGCTTCTGGCCGTACCCGGGCGGGTAGCCGCCCGGGCCGGAACGCCGCATGGCCCTACCGACCGGCGGCAGCATCGCGACCACGGTCGGGACGAGCCAGAGCAGGAACGTCACGACCGGCAGCAGGATCAGGCCGCCTACGCCGGCGATGAACATGTCGATCAACGCGTAGATGTAGTAGCAGACGACGATCATCCCGACCACTGCCAGTACCCAACGACATTGAGTCGGAACGCCATGGCGGCCGCAAGCGCGGTCACCGTGCACGCGGTCGTCATGGTCGCGGCGATGGCGAAGTCGCCGTTACCGGTGATGGCTTCGCTGAAGCGATAGCCCGACGAGCGAGAAGACGAGCCCTACCTCGATCTCACTGCCGATCCCGGTGCCGCTCCACCCGACGACGGCGGACACGAACGCCATGATCACCGCGGGCAGAAAGAGAGCCGCCGACACATACGCCATCGCCGTGCCGGGCCTGTGCGGATAGGCACCGGGATACCCGGAAGGGTGCGGCGAGGGCGGACCACCGGGCGCATATCCGGGCTGCTGTCCGTGGGGAGACTGCTGCGGGCACTGCTGATACTGCTGTGGGTGTTGCTGCGGTGAGTACCAGCCCTGCGGATGGCCGCCCATCACCACTCCCCGTCGGATCGCCGCGAGCGACGTGCTGTTTCTAACACGCTCGTCCGGGGTGTGGGGACGTCTTGAGCGGAAAACCGGGCAGAACCCGCCCGTTAATCCCCGGTCGGACCAGTACTCACCTGCTCACCCAGCTCACCCAGTTCACCCAGCTCACAGCCCTACCTGCCGTGCCTGCCGTGCCACGTCGCGATGAGTTTGCCCACGAACTCGTCGGTCCTGGCGGTCCTGGCGAACGTGGTCAACGCCAGCGGCATGCGGAACCGTTGCCTGGCGACGGCCTTCGGCCTCGCGAACTCCCGTAGTCCCTCGGGGCCGTGGATGCGCCCGAAACCGGAGTGGCCGACACCGCCGAACGGCAGCGAGGCGATCCCCGCGAACGACAACGGCGCGTTGATCGCCGTCATGCCCGTTCGCAGACGTCGAGCCAATTCCTCACCCCGGCGCCGGGAGAAGACGGTGGACCCGAGCCCGTAGCTGGAGTCGTTGGCCTTCGCCACGGCCTCGTCCATGTCGGCCACCCGCGTGACGGTGACGGTCGGCCCGAAGGTCTCCTCTCGCACGGCCTCGGAGTCCTCCGGCACGTCCACCAGGACCGTGGGCCGCACGTAGCGGTCACCCACCGCGTCGGTCCCGCCGAGCAGCGCGCGCCCTCCCTTGGCGAGGGCGTCGGCGATGTGCCTGCGCACGACATCCAGTTGTGAGGGCATGGTCATGGGCCCGTAGTGCTCGCCCGCCCGAACCGTGCGTGCACGTTCGGTGACCTTTTCCACGAACACGTCGTACACGGCGGTGTGGACGTAGACGCGTTCGACACCCACGCAGGTCTGTCCCGCGTTGGAGAACGCGCCCCACACGGCGGCGTCGGCCGCGGCGTCGAGGTCGGCGTCGGCGTCCACGAGCAGCGGGTCCTTGCCGCCCGCTTCGATGATCACCGGGGTGAGCCGTTCGGCGGCCGCCGCCATGATCTTCTTCCCGGTGGCGGCCGAACCGGTGAACGCGATCTTGTCGACGTCCGCGTGGGTCAGGGCCGCTCCCGTGGCGCCGAAACCGGTGACCAGCTGCAACACGGGGTGTTCCGGTACCGCTTCGGCGAAGGTGTCCACCAGCCAGGCGCCGACACCGGGCGTGTACTCACTGGGTTTGAACACCACCGCGTTGCCCGCCGCGAGCGCGTAACCGATGGAGCCCAGCGGGGTGAAGACGGGATAGTTCCACGGCCCGATGACGCCGACCACGCCCAACGGCTGGTATTCGACGGTGGCCGCTTGGTTCGCCAACAGCAGGCCGGACGCGCGTCGTTTGGAACCGAGCACCTTGCGCGCGTTACGGGCGGCCCATTCGATGTGCTCGACGGCGAGCACCACTTCCAACTGGGCGTCGCCGACCGGTTTGCCGGTCTCGGCACCGACCACGGCGCACAATTCGGGCATTCGCCTGGCGATGATGCTCTTCCACCGACGCAGGCGTTCGGCACGTCCCGCGAAACCGAGCGAGGACCACCACCGAAAAGCCTGCTTCGCCCTGGCCACAGCGGCGTTCACGTCGTCGTCGGTGTGCACGGGATACGTGCCCACGACCTCATCGGTCGCCGGATCGAGTGAGTTGAATGTCTCGACGGCCTGCGTGGTGCTCGTCATGCTGTCAGCGTAGAGAAGCCACAGTTTACTGACAATTCGTCAACAAGGGGGAGCTCACGTGAAGCTCGTTCACTTCGGACACTCCTGCGTATTGCTGGAAACCGAACACGCCCGATTGCTGCTCGACCCCGGGGCGTTCTCCACAGGCTTCGAATCCCTGCGCGACCTCGACGCCGTCCTCATCACCCACCAGCACTACGACCACATCGACACCGAGAAACTGCCCGCGCTGCTGAAGGCCAACCCGTCGGCCCGCCTCATCGTGGACGCCGGCACCACTAAGACCATCGACAACCTGGAGATCGACGTCACCACCGCCCAGCCGGGCGACACCTTCGACCTCGGCGGAACCCGCGTCACCGTCGTCGGCGGTCAACACGCGACCATCCACACCGACATCCCGGTGGTCCCCAACGTCGGCTACCTGGTCGACAACGGCGCGTTCTTCCACCCCGGCGACGCTTTCTTCGTGCCCGAACAACGCGTCGACGTGCTCGCCCTGCCCACGGCGGGGCCGTGGCTCAAGGCCGCCGAAGCCGTCGAGTACCTGCGGGCAGTGTCCCCGAAGCTGGCCATCCCCGTCCACGAAGCCGTGCTGGCCCGCCCGTCCACGTACATCGGGCTGTACACCAACCTCGCACCCGACGGAACGGAGGTGCGCGTCGCGCCCCACGGCGAGCCCATCACGATCTGACCCGCCGAGCACCACGTCACCGACGGGCACTCCGCTCGCCGACCTCGCTCAACGTCCCGTCCTCGACGGCCGCAGCGTCGACCCGCCGTTCCTCGCGCATCGAGCGAACGGCGGCCACGACCGCGACCGCGATCAGCACGCTCAACGCGCCGTAGGAGAGCCAGACGACGGCGGCGGAAGCGCCGAGCACACCCAGCAACAGCCAGCCGTTGGTCAACACGATCAGACCACCCGCGGCCGTACCGAGCAGTCGAGGCGGCATGCGACGGGCGAGCGCCGCGCCGATCGGCGCGGCCAACACCCCGCCCACCAACAGGCCGATGACGACGGTGAAGTTCATGCCGGACATCGACAACGCCGCCAGGAACGCCACACTCGCGGCCACGGTGACCACGAACTCGGCCGCCTGCACCGAGCCGACGACCTTGCGGGGTTCCAGCCGCCCGCTCGACAACAACGTCGTGGTCGCCACCGGCCCCCAGCCACCGCCACCCGTGGCGTCGACGAACCCCGCCACAAACCCCAGTGGCGCGAGGAAACGCGCACCGGGCCGTTTGTCCACAAGCAACTTGCCCAGCCGCAGAAACGCGAATCGCACAAGCACGTACAGACCCAACGCGAACAGGATCACGCTGATCCACGCCGCGGCGAAGTCACCCGAGAACGACACGAGCAGCACCGCACCCAGCACAGCGCCCACGGCACCGGGCCCGGACAGGATGCCGACCGTCCGCCAGTCGACGTTGCGGAACCGCCAGTGCGACACCCCCGAGGCCAGCGACGTTCCCACCTGCGCGAAATGCGCCGACGCCGAAGCGATGGCCGGTGCGGTACCGAACGCCACCAACGCGGTGGTGGACGTCATCCCGTAGCCCATACCGAGCGTGCCCGACACGAACTGGGCCAGAAAACCTGCCAGCCCGAACAGCAACAGCGTCGTCATGACGCGGGCCGCCTAGAGGATCGGCCCGGGTTCGTATGACGCTGCTTCCGGGAACCGCCGAACGATGTCTGCTACCCGGTCGACCACCGCCGCCACCTGTGCCCCCGCCGTGCCCGTGAAGGACAACTTCTCGTCCAACAACGCCCTCAGCTCCTCGGCGCCCAACGGGAGCCGGTCGTCGGCTGCCAGCCGTTCGACGAGGTCGTTGTCCTGCTGCCCCTGCTCGCGCATGGCCAGCGCGACGGCCACGGCGTGCTCCTTGATCGCCTCGTGCGCGACCTCCCGGCCCACTCCCGCACGAACAGCGGCCATGAGCACCTTCGTGGTGGCGAGGAACGGCAGATACCGCGCCAGCTCCCGGTCGATCACGGCGGGGAAGGCTCCGAACTCGGCGAGCACGGTCGCGAACGTCTCCAACAGCCCGTCGAGGGCGAAGAACGCGTCCGGCAGCGCGACCCGGCGCACCACCGAATCGGACACGTCGCCCTCGTTCCACTGGTCACCGGCCAGCTCGCCGACCATCGACAGATAGCCGCGCAGGACGACCGCGAGCCCGTTGACGCGCTCGCAGGAACGGGTGTTCATCTTGTGCGGCATCGCCGACGAACCGACCTGACCGGGCTTGAAGCCCTCGGTGACGAGTTCGTGGCCCGCCATCAACCGGATCGTGGTGGCGAGATTCGACGGCGCCGCCGCGAGCTGCACCAACGTCGACAGCACGTCGAAGTCCAGCGACCTCGGGTAGACCTGGCCCACGCTGGTGAGCACCCGCTCGAAACCGAGGTGCGCGGCGACCCTGCGCTCCAGCTCCACCAGCCGCGACGAGTCGCCGAGCAGGTCCAGCATGTCCTGCGCCGTGCCGACCGGGCCCTTGATTCCCCGCAGCGGATAGCGGGCGATGAGGTCGTCGAGCCGGTCGAACGCCACCAGCAGTTCGTCGGCGACCATGGCGAACCGTTTGCCGAGGGTGGTGGCCTGCGCGGCGACGTTGTGCGAACGCCCCGCCATCACCAACTCGCTGTGCTGGGTGGCGAGCTCGGCGAGCCGCGCCAGCACAGCGGCCACCCGGACCCGGATGTGTTCCAGCGACCGGCGCACCTGCAGTTGTTCGACGTTCTCGGTGAGGTCCCGCGACGTCATGCCCTTGTGCACGTGTTCGTGCCCGGCCAGAGCGTTGAACTCCTCGATCCGCGCCTTGACGTCGTGGCGGGTGACGCGTTCCCGCTCGGCGATGGAGTCGAGGTCGATCCGGTCGATGACCCGCTCGTAGTCGGCCACCACACCGTCGGGCACGTCGACCCCGAGTTCGTGCTGCGCTTTCAACACCGCCAGCCACAGGTCGCGTTCCAGTCTGACCTTGTACTCCGGCGACCACAGTCGCGCCAATTCGACAGAGGCGTACCGGCCGGCGAGCACGTTCGGGATTCGGGGCTTGTCCGTCACACGGCCAAGGCTAGCCACGCCGTGGCCACCGACCCCGGATCAGGGTCGCGTGAACGTGCTCTCGCCCGACCCACTCGCCCGACCCACGGTGTCGTCCACGGGGATCGGCGGCTCGACTCAAGTGCTCAACTCAGGGCTTCGCGCAGCACACGCGCGGCGACCGCGCGGGGATCGGGGGCGACCTCGATGAGCGCGTTGACGACCGCGCCGTCCACCAACGAGATGAGCCGTTCCAGTCGCTCGGCGTCGATGTCGGTGAAGCCCGAACGCGTGAAGATCTCGGTGAGCAGTTCCCGCAGCTCGACCGCCAACGTCCGCATCAACGGCCGCAGGTGAGGCCTGCGGGCCGTGCCGACGAACCGCTCGTACCGCAACACCACCGCCTCGAAACTCCGGTCCTGGCCCAGCAGCAGGTCGAGCACCAACTCCACCACCGCGTCCACGTCCCGGCTCTCGGTGGCCAGTTCGGCCAACCGGGCACGCCCGGCGGCGAGTTCGGTCCGACCGTGGTGCTCCATCGCCGCGCTGAGCAGCTCGTCGAGAGAGTCGAAGTAGTAGGTGGTCGAGGCCAGCGGCAACCCGGCCCGTTCGGCGACCGCACGATGACGCACGACGTCGAACCCACCCTCCGCCAACAGCTCGGCCGCGGCCGCGACGAGAGCGGCACGCCTGCGCTCACCCTTCGGCGTAGTCGCTGCGGACGTCATGGCGGGATAGTGTGCCACCTTGCCGAGGGCGGGACGCGATAGTGACCGCCCGCAGCGATGAGTTCGACGCCGAGGAGTTGTCCACCTGCCATGAGCTCTTTCAACCATGGCCGCCTGTGCGCAGGCATCGCCGCACAGACCGAACTGTTCGCCGGGCATCTTTTCGGCACCGACCTCGGCACTGCCGTGCCCTCCTGCCCCGGTTGGAACCTCGCGCAGCTCGTACGCCATGTCGGTGCGGGCCACCGCTGGGTGGAAACGATCGTCACGACGGGGGCCACCGAGCCGCCACCGGACACTGAGCTGCGCACGCTGTCGGCCGACACGGACGTCGATCACGGTGTACTCGCCGGGTGGCTCACCTCGGGCGCCGTCCGCCTCGCCGAAACCCTGGCGGCCGCGGGCCCGGACCTCCGGCTGTGGACGGCTGTGCCCGGACGTACCTCGGCGTTCTGGGCCCGGCGGTTCCTGCATGAGACCGTGATCCACCGGGCCGACGCCGCGCTGGCCGTCGGCGCCGCCTTCGCACTCGATCACGACACCGCCGCCGACGGCCTCGACGAATGGCTGGAACTCATCTCGCTCCCGCAGCAACTGGAGGTGGACCCGACCAAGCGCGAGCTGCTGGGAGAGGACCACACACTGCGGTTCGCCGCCACCGACGCCGACACCTCCTGGTGGGTGGACGCCACCGGCGAGTCGATCCGCTGGAGCAGGGAGTACGGGCGAACCGGGGACGCGACCGTCACCGTGCGCGCCCCACTGACGGAGTTGCTGCTGCTCGTCTACCGCCGTCGCACGCCGGACGGCACGTTCGACGTGCGCGGCGAGGCGGAACTGCTCGACCTGTGGCTGGCCAACACGGCGTTCGGCTAGTCCAGCACGGCGGCGACGCGTTCGGCGATCCTAGGAAGCTCGTCCCGCAGCGGCACGTCCGCCTCGTCCTTGCTGTCCACCGCGATGCCGATCACGGCGAGCTTCCCGCCGCTCACTCCGACCACAGCGGTGGCACTCGCGACCTCGTGAGGAACGTCGAACACGCGCGCATTACCCGGGTCGAAGACCACCGCGATGGTGCCGCCCGGCACGCGGTAGGCGGCCGCACGGTTGTCGGCCTCGAAGCACGGGCTGTAGGGGATCGCCTCGCCGATCGGGTCGACCGGGAGCTCGCCAGCGAGGGCAGTGGCGAGCTCCCGATCCACCGTGTCGCACCCGGAGGTGCCTTCGGCCCGAGGGCCGTCCTCCCCGTCGGTCCCGCCGCCCTGCTTCGGCGACACCTCGGGGAAGTTCTGGACGCCGGGTCCCCCCGGCGCACTATGGTCACGCTCCGAGTCACCGCTAGGTTGCCCCTCGGCGGAAGATTTTTCTGAAATCCGTCCCGACACGTCCTCCTCGGCCGGTGCCAGCGCCGTGGACACCACGGCCTCGTCACCCGACACGGCGGCCACGACACCCACCGCCGAGCCGACGAACACCACGGCCGCCACCGCACCCGCGACGAACGAGCGCCGCCTCGCAGTGGCGCGGCGCGATGCGGCAGCGACGTCGTCCACGGTGAAAGACGGCTCGGGCGGGTCGTCCACCGCGTCGCGCAACAGCTGTTCGAGTCGACGCTCATCCACGTGTGTCCACCTCCTCACCCAACACGGCCCGCAGATTCGCCAGCCCCCGCGACGTCTGGCTTTTGACGTTGCCCTCACTACAGCCGAGGACCCGCGCCACGCTGCTCACGTCGAGCCCCTCGAAGTAGCGCAGTACCAGCACGGCACGTTGCTTCGGCGGCACCCGAGCCAGCCCGGCGAGCAGATCGGCACGCGCGCTGACGGTCTCGGCCACCGAATCACCGTCGCCCGTACCGACCACCACGGGTTCGGGCACCTTGTCGGTGTGCCGCTCCCGCCGCCACGGCCGCCGCGACTCGTCGATGGCCGCGCGTACCAACGTCTTGCGCATGTACGCGTCCACGGCCGCGCGGTCGCGGATCTTGCGCCACCTGCGGTGCAGCGACACGAACGCCGTCTGCGCGAGGTCGTCGGCGCGGTGCCAGTCCCCGCACAGCAGGTAGGCCGTCCGACGGACGGAATCTCGCTTAGCGGCGAAGTACTCCGCAAACTCCTGATCGTCATGGTGGGCCACGCGGATTTCTCCGGTCGGTCGTGTTGTCGACGGTGGAGACGGAAAGCCCCGGCCCCACGGTTGCACACGAGAACAATCTCACCCGTTCATGGCTCCCCGATCACCCATGTGGTGTGATCGAGTCGTGACCTTCGACTCCACCGCACCCGATCAGCGCCCCCTCGACTTCCGCTCGGACACACTCACCCGGCCGGACGAGCACATGCGGTCGGCACTGGCGAGAGCCGAGGTCGGCGACAACGTCATCGACATCGACCCCACCATCCGCAGGTTGGAGGAACGCGCCGCCGAGACACTGGGCATGCCCGCCGCACTGTGGACGCCCAGCGGCACCATGGCCAACCTCATCGCGTTGTCGACGCATCTGCGGCGAGGTGACCGCTTCCTGGCTCCTCGCGGTGCCCACGTGCTGGTCAACGAACTCGGCTCGGCCGCATGGCTGGCCGGTGGTATGCCCGACCCCCTCGAACACGACGCCGGGCCCGGACGCCCGACCCCACAGACACTGCGGGCCGCGGTGGGCGGCGACGGCCCCTACTACACGTTGCGCACCACACTGCTGTCCTTGGAGAACACCCACAACGCCGCGGGTGGCGCGGTGATCCCACCCGACGAACACGCCCAGCTCGTCGCCGCCGCACGCGAAACCGGACTGCGGGTGCACCTCGACGGTGCCCGCATCTGGAACGCGTCCGTCGCACTCGGAGTCCCACCCGCCGCCCTGACAGTCGGCGTGGACAGCGTGTCCGCCTGCTTCAGCAAGGGACTCGGCGCGCCCGTCGGCTCGGTGGTGGCGGGCAGTGAGGAGTTCGTCGAACAGGCGCGCCGGATGCGACAGATGCTCGGCGGCGGCGTCCGGCAGGGCGGAGTGCTGGCGGCGGCCTGTCTCGTGGCCCTCGACCGCGTCGACGACCTCGTCGCAGACCACGCCAAAGCCGCGAGGCTCGCGGCCGGGCTGCGCGAACGCAGCTGGGACGTCACCGAGCCGCAGACCAATATCGTGCTGGCCGGAGTCCCCGACGTGGAGACCACATTGGAAAAACTGCGCGCACTCGGCATCCTGGCGCTGCCCATGGCCGGCAAAGTGCGATTCGTCCTGCACCGCGACGTCTCGGAAGCCGACGTGACCGAGGCGCTGCGCCGCATCGACACCAGCCCCTTCGACAAGACGGGAAACTGATATGACCTGGGTGGTCTTCGACTACGGCGAAGTGATCTGTACCCGCACCAAGGCGCTGCCGGACCTGGCGAACCGCCTCGGCGTGTCCCTGGCCGACTTCGAATCCGCCTACTGGGGCAACCGGGACGCCTACGACCGCGGCGTCTCCGACGCGACCTACTGGAAGACCGTGGCGAACGCCGTCGGGACCGACATCGACGCCGACCTGGTGGAGGAGCTCACCCGCGTCGACATCGAGGGCTGGGCCCAACTCGACCCGGACTCAGCCGCCCTGCTCGACGAACTCGCCCGCAACGGAACGCGCCTGGCGCTACTGTCCAACGCGCCCGCGTCCTTCGCCCGTTTCGCCGAACAGCAGCCGTGGGCACGGCATTTCCACACCCGCGTGTTCTCCGCCGACGTGGGATGCGCCAAGCCGGACGCGAAGATCTACGAACTGCTGGTGTCGCGCCTGAACGCTCAGCCGCAGGACTGCGTGTTCTTCGACGACCGGGCCGTCAACATCGAGGGCGCACATGCCGTGGGACTGCGCGCCCACCTGTGGCAGGGGGCCGAACACGCGCGGCGGGTACTGGCCGAGCCCTGAGGCGCGTCGGGAATACGGAGGCGCGTCAGGAACGCAACTGCTTCCGCTTGTTGCTCTTCAGCGCACCGTAGGCCGCGGCACCGACGAACACACCGCCACCGATCACGGCGATCCAGAACACGGCCTTCGCCAGGAACCCGACGATGCTCCCGATCACCATGAACGCGACCCACGCCAAGAGCAGGCCACCGACGATCTTCCAGAACATGGTCCCCTCCGTGATTTGTCGACTCGTTGGTGCTCGCTCCCAGCGTGTCACGACCGGGTGGTCCGGCGCTGCAGACCCGACGGACTTTCAGGGAGATCTCGGGGTCAGCCCCGACTCGCCCGACCCCCGCACCTACGCGTGTCCGCAGCCTATGTAGTCGTGTCCGCAGACTGCGTAGCCGTGTCCGCAGACTGCGTAGCCTGTGGCGCCGACCGGTACGAGCTGTCCTACGAGTGGGCGGCCGAATAGCCCGCCCCTACCGCCCCCCACCGCCCCTACGCGCGGAGCCACTCGCCCATGCGCTCGACGGCTTGGGTGAGTTCGGCTTCCGAGCCCGCGAACGACAGCCGCACGAACTTCCCACCGTGGACGGGGTCGAAGTCGATACCCGGCGTGATGGCCACGCCCGTGTCGTCCAGCAGCCTGCGACACCACGCGAGACTGTCGTCGGTGTGCTCGCCGACGTCGACGTAGGCGTAGAACGCACCGTCCACCGGCGCCACCCTGCCGAAGCCGATATCCGCCAGCCCCTTCAACAACACGTCCCGGTTGGTGCGATAGCGCTCCACGTTCGCGTCCAATTCGGCGTAAGAAGCGTCGGTGAACGCCGCCACCGCCGCCTGTTGCGCCAACGCGGGAGCGCAGATGTTGTAGTTACCGGTCAACACGTCGACGGCGCGATGCAGCCGCCGAGGAGTGAGCATCCACCCCAGCCGCCACCCCGTCATCCCGAAATACTTCGAGAACGAGCCCAGCACCACGGCTTCGGTGGAGGACTGCCACGCACAGCCGACCTCGGCCTCGTACGAAATGCCGTGATAGATCTCGTCACTGATCAACTGGACGCCGCGTTCGTCGCACCAACGCGCGATCGCCGCCAACTCGTCGGGCGGCAGCACCGTGCCCGTCGGGTTGCTGGGACTCGCGACGATCACACCGTCCAGCTCGCCGAGCCGCTCCAACAGCTCCGTCGTCGGCTGGAACCGCGTGCTCGCGTCGGTGTCGAACTCCACCACCTCGCAGCCGAGCGACGACAACAGGTTGCGGTACGCCGGATAACCGGGGCGAGCCATTGCCACACGAGCACCCGCGTCGAACGCAGCCAGAAACGACAGCAGGAACCCACCCGAGGAACCCGTGGTGACGATGACGTCGTCCGCCGACACCGCGAGGCCGTACTGCCGCTCGTAGTGGCCCGCGATCGCCTCCCGCAATTCGGGGATACCTAGCTGGCCCGTGTAGCCTAGGTCACCCTCTTGCAGGGCCCGCTGCGCGGCCTCCAACACCGGACTCGGCGCGCCCGCCGTCGGCTGCCCGGCGCACAACGCGATCACGTCGCCGTGTGTGCGCTGCCGTTCCTTCGCGGCGGACAACACCTCCATGACGTGGAACGGCGCCACGGCGCTTCGGCGCGACGGTCCCGAAAGCGGTGCGGAATCGAACATGCCGCCACCTTATGCGGAATCGCCCACCGAAGGATCCTCCCGGTGGTCAGTAACCCTGGTAGGCGCCGCCCTGTGCCATCGACTTCAACCCCGGATGTCCTTCGAACCCGCCGTATCGGTCGAAGGTGTACCGCACACCCGCGATGATGTTGTCGACCGGATTCCAGATGTCGTCGTGGCCTGGAAGCTTGTACGCCTGGAATGTCGGGTCGATGCACTGCATGAGGCCCTTCGACGGCGTGCCCTTGGCCGCGTTGGAGTCCCAGTCGTTCAGAGCGTGCGGGTTACCACCCGACTCCTTCTCGATGATCGTCCAGATCTCGTCGATATTCTCCTCGGTGACCGGTATGCCGTTGGCCTGCAGAATCCTGATGGCCTCACGGATCCACTGCTCGACGTTGCCCGGTGGCGGCCCGCTGGGAGGTGGAGGACCGCTCGGACCGTATCCGGCCAAGCCTCCACCACCGGCACCACCGCCTGCTCCGCCACCGCCACCACCGGCGCCGCCCGAGCTACCGCTGATACCCCCTGTGGCGGTCTGCTGCGACTGTGCCGAACCAGGCTCCGGAACACTGGAGAAACCGTCACCGACCTCGGTTTTCATCAGTTCCTGTGCCCTTTTGATGGCCTCGTTCGACTGCCGCAGAAGGTCGTCGATCTGCTTGGCCGCGTCCTTCGCGGTGCGGCTGTTCTCCTCACCGGCCGCCTTGATGATCTCCTCGGCGGTCGGCGAGGGCGGCGAGTCACGGTCGCCGTTCTCGTACTCCCGCATGGCGGCGGCTGCTGCGTCGGCCTGTTTCTGCGCTTCGGCGTTGCGGTCGTCGATCGCCTTCTTCGCGTCCTCCTTGACGCTCTCGATCTCCCGCTTGATGCGGGCCAGGGTTTCCTGCAGCGACGACAACTCCGCGGCGACCTCGTCGAGCTTGTCCCTGACCTTGTTACCCGCCTCGGCGATCTTGTTGACATAGTCGAAGAACGCGTCGGCCGCCGGGCCCGACCACACGCCGCCGTCCTGCAGCGGGGCGGCCGCATTGGCCAGATCACTCGTGTGATCACCGGCGTCGCGTGACGCCTCCTCGAACTGGCGCGCCACCTCGTCGATCCCACCGGGATCGACGTCGTCGACCCGCGCTGCTTTGGTCTCTACCTCGGCCCACTCCGCCGGAATACCCGCGCCCGTCATCTACAGATCCCTCGCAGTCAGGTTCTCCGCCGCGACCGCGTCGGCCTCCGTCATGGCGTTCACCGCGTCCCGCAGCGCCGTACTGGCCGCACTGACCCGCCGTGCCGCGGCGTCGAACTCCGAGCGCATGCCGTCGGTGAACGCACCGACCGTGCCTTCGGCCTTCTCCGGACTGTCCGGATCCTCAACCTCGCCGAACGGGCTCCGCCCCTGGATTCCTTTGAGTTTGTCCATGGACGAACGGAAATCCTCGGCGATACGGTCGACCCGCTCCGCCGTGATCTTCATCGACTCGGCGTCGTACACCGGCACGTTCTTCACCCTCCCCTTGACACGACCGACACGACCACGTCCGACAGCCGGTCACGCGTTCTTACGACGTGACAGAGCCGCCACCGGTTCCCAGCCTTCTTCAGGCCTCGTCCTTCAGGCCTCGTCGAGCAACTCCCACACCCGTTGCGCGAGCAACACGTTGTCGGCCGGGGTCACCGTCGCCCAGTCACGCCCGTCACTACCCGGAGCGACCTGGAACAGGTACCGGCCGGCATCGGTGTCGTGGAACGCGATCACCCTGCCGGCCCGGCGGATGCGGCCGTCGCGATCGAGCCGTTGCGCACCGAACTGGCCGCGCGTCACCGTGCCGAACAACATCCCGGCGAGTTCCTGGGCCTGCCACAGTTCGACGCCGCGGTCCTCCAACGCCGTGGCGACTGCCTTCGCATCCCCTCGCGCCTCGGCGTCGGCGTCGACCAGAACGTCGTGCGGCAGGCTCACCGAACGCCCCACCCCGGGTGGAAGCTCACCCGCTACGGACACGGCCGACTCGGCCAACGCCGACTCCCGAGCCGGAATGAGCCACACTTCGTCGCCGTCGACGACGCCGAGCACGGCCTGCTGTCCCGAGCAGGCGGCGAGGCCGGAGATCTGCCTGTCCGTCCACACCCACACGTCGACACTCGTCTGTGGCCTGGCGAGCAGGTACAGCAGATCGTCGATTTCCGCGGTCGCACCCCGGCCCTGTGTGAGCCCACGCGCGGCAAGCGATTCCCACGCCTGCTCGACGAATCGCGCGCGTTCGGTGTACGTGACTCCAGGACTCGGCACGTCGAGAGCGACATGGCGTCGCGGCAGGTCCAAATGCTCCCAAAGCACATCGAACTCCAATGTGGACAAAACCACACTGCCGCCCGCCATCGTGCTCACTATTGTCCGTCCGAACCGTCGTCGCCGATCACGTCGGGAGTCACCATACGCTGGTCCGTGAACAAGTCGTTGTCGTCGACCCCGAACCGGCGCACGTGTTCATCGTCTTCCTCGCCGGGCATCGCCTTCTCCAGGAACGCGTCCCTGCGGCCCGCGCCACCGGGGTTCAGTCGCTCGGAACTGCGCTGGACCCGGGCCTCCTCCTCCGGCAGGTCACCGACGGAGAGCGGATGCGGCGACCGCGCGGCTCCGGGCGCACTGCGCCCCACACCGCGACCCGAACGCTCACCACCGCTGAGAGCACCGGCGATGCCGCCCGCACCCAGCGCCGCGATTCCCCCACCGATGTCGTTCAACGACGGACCACCACGCGCTTCGGAGCCCGAAGCCGCACCGATGTCACCGTCGGGCGCAGAGCCAGATTGGGGCTGGACCGCCCCGGTGGACATGCCCTCACCGAGCAGTGCCTCGCCGGCCTCGCCCGGCTCACCGGGCGCGGGTTTTCCAGGTGGCGTCCCCTCGGGCCCCCCGGGCGCGGGCTTTCCGGGCACGCCGCCGGTGTTCGGCGTCGAACCGACAGGCCCCGCCGAACCACCCCCCACACCGGCCGGTGGCTTCGCCAAACGGTCCGAACCGGTGGCACGAATGTCCTGACTGCCAGGGGGAACCGAGCCGGTGCTGCCCTGCTGGCCGGTGGGAACACGTTGCGAACGGCCAGCGTCCTCGGGACCACGGACACCGCCCACGTAGCCCGGAACACCACCGGCGGCTCCAGCCCCCGGCGCCGACGGTGAGCCCGTGGCACCGCTCGGAAAGGCCGAACCCGTGCCCTGGCTACCCGAAACCGGTGGCGACACGGCACGCCCACCACTGCTCGTCGGCGGCGTTCCACCCGGCAGGGGAGCACCGGTCACGGGAGCGGCAGCGGACGACGGAGTGACCGCGCCGCTCGCCCCGGTACCCGACTGCGCCGACACACCCGACGCCGGTGGCGCTCCGGAAGCAACCGGAGCGGCCGTACCCGAGGCGCTCGCCGCCGCGGTCGTGTCCGCGGGTTCACCTCCCGCGTCGATCGATTCGGGCACCGGCGCGGAAATCTCCGCGACGAAACGGTCCGGCGCACGTAGTTCGGGGGCCTCCAACAGGTTGTCGCCGCTTTCCTTGGCATAGTCGTTCAACGCCTGAAGCGCCTGCTCCCGGGCTTCCACCGCCCGCTCGAGCTTGCGGACGTGGTCGGTCTCGAAACCGATCAGGCTGAGAGCGAAGTCAGAGATCCTGTAGCCCTCGGTCGAATCCCGCAGTTCCTGCGGCTCGGGCAACGAGTGCCGAGTGCGGTTGAACGCCTCGCCCTGCGCGAAGATCCGTTCGGCGGAGCTGCTGACCTTCTCGTTGGCCTCCTCGGAGAACTCGGCCTCCCTCTCGACGGCCGAGGCGGCCTGTTCACCCGCGACACTGCTCCACTCGACCCCCAGTTCGGCGAGTTCGGTGCGCAACGTCTCGTCCGTTTCCGACAACGCCTGCGCCACGGCCTTCAGCGCGGCGACCGCATCGGACAGTCCCGCGATGCCCCGGCCGGTTTTGAACAGCTCGATCTCGTCGGCGAGCATGTTGTTGGTGTAGCCGGTGAACCGATGATCCCGAATCCGCTCGGCCCGGGCCACGATGTCTACATCGTTCATCTCGCGTCCTTGTCTGGCGGCGACTTTTCCGTTCTGACGGCCTGTGCTGCCGACACCCGCCGACAGCGGCGTACACATCCGCAACGACTAGCTGCCCCCGGCCTCGCGCACGGCCGCTGCGTTGTCCTCGTCCTCCGCGAGATACCTACGTCCTGCGGCGCGAAGCTGTTCGGCCAGATCATGCAACCCGTGCACATACGCCATGACCCGGCTGCTGTACGAGTTCTCACCACTGCTGACGACGGCGTTCCAGGCTTCCGCGGCTTCCTGCGACACGATGTCGTCGGCAGGGGATTCGATGTTCAGCGCCCCCACGTGCTCGGTCACCTTGCGCTCCAGCGCCTTCGCCTGTTCCTCGATGACGTCGGCCACCGCGACGATCTTGTCGGGAGAAACCGTGATGTCCTTGACGACAGGCAGCCCTGGAACATCGGGGACAGCCGGTGCCGCACCCTTGTCACCCTCTAGCCACCAGAACCCCCACGGCGATTTCGCGGGTCGTTCTGACACTGCGCACCCCCTGCTACGACCAGTAGTCAGCCAGCTTCTCGGTGCAGGTTATCAATCCGCAGGTGATCGTGGCCTGAAATCCGAGCAGCAAAAAGTACCGTTCGGTGCCCGATTCGTGAGGGAGAACACGTACTGCCCCTTATCGGACCGTCGACTACGCCGATTCCGGCTGCCGCGACGACCGCGGAGCCGACAATTCCCCGCGCGCCGCCCGAGCTGCGATGTCCGAACGGTGATGTGAACCCGGCAGGTTGATCCTGCCCACCCGCTCGTACGCCTGCTCCCTCGCGGCCGCGAGGTCGGCACCGACACCCACCACCGACAACACCCGGCCACCGTTCGACACCACCGCGCCGTCCTCCCGACGGCGCGTACCCGCGTGCAGCACGCCCTCGCCCTCGCTTCCGGCGATCACGTCCCCGATGCGAGGGCGTCCCGGATAGCCGTCGGCGGCCACGACGACCGTCACAGCGGCACCGTCGGCCCACTCGAGCGGCGGCTGCTCGGCCAACGTGCCCGTCGCCGTCGCATGCAACAACTGCGCCAGCGGCGAACGCAACAGCGCCAGCACGGCCTGCGTCTCGGGGTCACCGAACCGGCAGTTGAACTCGATCACCTGCGGCCCCGACGACGTCAGCGCCAACCCCGTGTACAACAACCCCGAGAACGGCGCGTCCCGGCGAGCCAACTCGTCCACCACGGGACGCACGATCTCGGACACCACGGTGTCGACCAGGTCGGGCGGTGCCCACGGCAACGGCGCGTACGCACCCATGCCACCGGTGTTCGGACCGATGTCGTCGTCACCGACCCGTTTGAAGTCCTGCGCCGGAAGCAGCGGCACGACGGTGTGCCCGTCGACGAGGCAGAACAGCGACGCCTCGGGGCCGTCGAGGAACGACTCCAACACCACCGGATGGCCGCCGTCCAACAACATCAACGCGTGCTTGCGGGCACGTTCCAGCTCGGTGGTCACCACCACGCCCTTGCCCGCGGCGAGACCGTCGTCCTTCACCACCCACGTCGGCCCGAACCGCGCCAACGCCGCATCGAGGTGAGCCGGATTGTTCACCACCTCGCTGCGCGCGGTCGGCACCCCGGCCGCGGCCATGACCTCCTTGGCGAACGACTTCGACCCCTCGATCCGCGCCGCCCGCGCACTCGGACCGAAGCACGGCACACCCACGGCGCGCACGGCATCGGCCACGCCCATCACCAACGGCACCTCGGGCCCGACCACCACCAGATCGGCCTTCCACGACACCGCCAGCTCGGCGACGGCCTCGGGGTCGGTCAGATCCACCCCGAGAGTCTCGGACACACCGGCCGTTCCGGCGTTACCCGGCGCGCAGCCGAGCGCCGTCACCGCCGGATCGTGTGACGCGGCGAGAACGAGGGCGTGTTCACGGGCTCCGGAGCCGATAACCAGGACGCGCACGTGGCACAGCGTAAGCCGAGCCGATTGGCCCCCGTTCACTGGTATGTCTCCTTTCGGCCCACGCCACGTCGCCGCCACGTCGCGAGGACCGACCAAGGTCGGCGGCACTGATCGACTCGACACGAGAAGAGGGCAGACCATGCGAAGCAGACTGGCGCTGCTGGCCCTGTGCGGCCTCGCGGTGCTCGGAGTCACCACCGCGGCACCGGCGCACGCGGCGGGCGATCGGCACACCGAGGAAGCCGAGACCACCCGACACGGCGGCTCCCCCGGCGACGAGGAGTTCGTCGTCATCGGCCACCGGGGCGCGTCGGGCTACCGGCCCGAACACACCCTCGCCGCCTACGAACTGGCGGCGAGGATGGGCGCCGACTACATCGAACCCGACCTCGTCACCACCTCCGACGGTGTCCTCGTCGCCCGCCACGAACCCGAGATCGGGGGCACCACCGACGTCGCCCAGCGCCCCGAGTTCGCCGACCGCAAGACCACCAAGATCGTGGACGGCACGCCGGTGACCGGATGGTTCGCCGAGGACTTCACACTCGCCGAGCTCAAGACCCTGCGCGCCGTCGAACGCATCCCCGACCTGCGGCCGCACAACACCATCTACGACGGCCGCTTCGAGATCCCGACGTTCCAGGAGGTCGTGGACCTGTCGCGGCGACTGTCCCGCGAACTGGGCCGCCCCATCGGCCTGTACATCGAGACCAAGCACCCAACCTACTTCGCCGAGCAGGGCCTCGCGCTCGAACCGGCGTTGGTCAAGGCGCTCAACCGCAACGGCCTCAACCGGTCGGGCGCCAAGGTCTACGTGCAATCGTTCGAGGTCGGCAACCTCAAACAACTCGACCGACGACTGCGCGTGCCGCTCGTGCAGCTGGTGGGGGCGTCCGGGGCGCCGTACGACTTCGTACACTCCGGCGACCCGCGTACCTACGACGACCTCGTGACCCGGGACGGACTGGCCGAGATCGCCCGCTACGCCGACGGGCTCGGTCCCGCCCTGGACCGTGTCGTCCCGCGCACGGACGACGGCGCCCTCGGGGAGCCGACGACGCTCGTCGACGACGCCCACGGGGCGGGGCTGGACGTGCATCCGTGGACGTTCCGGGCGGAGAACGAGTTCCTGCCCACCGACCTGCGGTCATCGGACGACCCGGCGGCCTGGGGAGACATCTTCGCCGCCTACGAGGTGTTCCTGGCCACCGGGATCGACGGCGTGTTCGCCGACCACCCCGACATCGCCGTGGAAGCCATGGAGGCCGTGAAAGCCGCAAGGCAGCCCGTGTCGTGAGGCAGTGTCGTGAGGTGCTGACATCTACGCAGGCTGCAGACACAGCTACGCAGGCTGCGGACACAGCTACCTAACCTGCGGACACGACGACGCAGGCTGCGGACACGACGACGCAGCCTGCGTCGGACGGTCAGACGAACTCGTGGCGGACGATGGTCTGTTCGCGGCCGGGGCCGACGCCGATGGCCGAGATACGGGCACCCATCAGCTCCTCCAGCCGCTCCACGTACGCCCGCGCGTTGGCCGGCAGTTCGTCGAAGCTCCGGCAGCCGCTGATGTCCTCCTGCCAGCCGGGCAGCTCCTCGTAGATCGGCACGGCGTGGTGGACGTCGGTCTGGGTCATCGGCATGTCCTCGACGCGGCGGCCGTCCACCTCGTACGCCACGCACACCGGCACACGCTCCAGTCCCGACAGCACGTCAAGCTTGGTCAGGAAGTAGTCGGTGATGCCGTTCACCCGCGCCGCGTACCGCCCGATCACCGCATCGAACCAGCCCGTGCGACGCGAACGGCCCGTGGTGACACCGAACTCGCCACCGGCCTTGCGCAGGTTCTCACCGGCCTCGTCGTGCAGTTCCGTGGGGAACGGCCCCGAGCCGACCCTGGTCGTGTAGGCCTTGAGGATGCCCAGCACCGTGGTGATGCGGCCGGGACCGATACCGGACCCGGCGCTCGCCCCTCCGGAGGTCGGGTTGGACGACGTGACGAACGGGTAGGTGCCGTGGTCGACATCGAGCAGCGTGCCCTGTGACCCTTCCAACAACACCGTCTCGCCACGCTCCAGTGCCTTGTTGAGCTCCAGCCGGGTGTCGGCGATGCGGTGGGCGAACTTCTCGCCCTGGGCCAGCACGGTGTCGGCGACCTCGTCGACGTCGAGGGCCTTGCGGTTGTAGACCTTGACCAGCACCTGGTTCTTGAACTCCAGTGCGGCCTCGACCTTCTGGCGCAGGATCTTCTCGTCGAGCAGGTCCTGGACCCGCACACCCACCCTGGCGACCTTGTCCTGGTAGCACGGGCCGATGCCGCGCCCGGTGGTGCCGATCCGCTTCGCCCCGAGGTACCGCTCGGTGACTTTGTCGATGGCCACGTGGTACGGCATGATCAGGTGCGCATCGGCCGAGATCAGCAGCTTCTCGGTGTTGATCCCGCGCTCCTCCAGACCCGCCAGTTCGTCCAACAGGACGCCAGGGTCCACCACCACGCCGTTGCCGATCACGTTGGTGACTCCGGGCGTGAGAATGCCGGACGGGATGAGGTGCAGCGCGAAGTCCTGACCGTCGGGCAGGACGACCGTGTGGCCCGCGTTGTTGCCGCCCTGGAAACGGACGACCCACTGAACACGGTCGCCGAGCAGATCGGTGGCCTTGCCCTTGCCTTCGTCGCCCCACTGGGCACCGACGAGCACGATGGCCGGCATGTAACACTCCTGGTATTCGACGGCAGGATGGATGGCGCGCATCAAGATGCCGGTGCATGAGCCTAACCGAGGAGCACGGCATGGGTGGACTGGTGTTGGCTTGCGGAGACGCGGCCGAATCGCTACCGGACATCACTTCCGTGGCGAGCGACGTCACGTTGGAGGAACTTCCACCCCGGCCGGGCAAGCGGGAGGTCGACCCGCTGCTCGCCCGGGACGAGTCGACCGAGCGCACCGTCGTGGTGGCGGGCACCGACGCCGACCTGGCCGCCGTGGCACTGCGGCTGTTGCGCAAGGACCTGCTGGCCTCCACCGTCGTGGGCTTCGTCCCCACCGATCCCCGGTCGGGTGTCGCCGCTTTGTGGAGCTTGCCGACCGAACCCGCCGCCGCGCTGCGGCTGGCGTTGACCGGTGCCGAGAACCCGGTACCGCTAATTCGCGACGACGTGGGCGGCGTGCTGGTGGGGCGGGGCGTCATCGCGCCCGTGCGGGGCATCGGGTACTGCGACGACACCGTCGCGCTGCGTGGTGAGGCCCGGTCCCTCGAAGTGCACGCGGGACCGGCGGGATTGGTCGTGACGGTGACGCGTGGCCGCTTCCGGCGGCGCCGTACGACGTACGAGGGCAGGGCGTTCCAGCTCGGTTGTGATCCCGTCACCCCTGTCTCGGACGGGGTGCCGTACGCCCGGCCGATGGAACGGTGGACGTGGTACCGGCACACCCAGGACCTGAGATTGGTCCGCCCGGCTTGAACATGTGATTTTTTGTCATCGGATGAGCAAGGTCGGCGCTCCGATTCGTGGGTTGAGGAGCAATAGCTCCACCACACGTTGACAACGCCCGTTGTCGCCACAGAATCCGACTCGGGACAGAGTTGTCGAAAATTCACAAGGAGCGCCCATGCGTCCACCTGGTCGGGCTCGACGTCTCCTAGCCACGCTGGCTGCCGGGATCACCGGGCTGGCCGTGCTCACGGCCGGCACCACCGCGCACGCCGCGGAGAACGAAGAGGACTTCTACACTCCACCGTCACCACTACCCGCGGGCGATCCCGGCGATCTCCTCAAACACGAACCCGGCGAATTCTATCTCGACCCCGTCAAACTCATCGAACCGGACGCCGACGTCCATCGGCTGATGTATCTCAGCAGTGACACCCACGGCGCTCCGAACGCCGTCACGGGCACACTGCTGGTGCCCGAACGGAAGTGGCGGGGAGAGGGTGCCCGACCGCTGGTGAGCTACGCGCCCGGGACGCAGGGCGTCGGCGACGACTGTGCACCGTCGAAGAAGCTGGCGCTGGGTCTGGAGTACGAGGGGCCGTTCGTCACCGGCCTACTCGCCCTCGGTTACGCGGTCGTCGTCACCGACTACGAGGGCCTGGGCACTCCGGGGATGCACACCTACGTCAACCGCGCGGCGGAAGCGCACGCCGTGTTGGACGCCGCGCGCGCGGCGCAGCGGGTCCCGGATGCGGACCTGTCCGCGGACAGCCCGGTGGTGCTCGCCGGATACTCGCAAGGCGGTGGTGCCTCGGCCGCGGCGGCCGAACTCATCGACGAGTACGCACCCGAGCTCGACGTCAAGGGCGCCTATGCCGGTGCGCCGCCGGCGAACCTCGCGGAGGTCGCACCCGTGCTGGACCGCCACTACGCCGCCGGTTTCCTCGGGTTCTCGCTGTTGAGCCTCGACGCCGCCTACGACGAGATCAACCTCAACGACGTGGTGAACGACGAGGGCAGGCGGCTGATGGACGGACTCGCCGAGGCGTGCACCGAGGACGCCATTCTGAAGTACGCGTTCATGGACACCTCCGACCTGACCAAGGACGGCAGGGCGTTGGAGGAGTACCTCGACGAGGAGCCGTACGCCTCGGTGGTCGCGGAACAGCGGATCGGTCAGCGCGCACCCGATGTCCCGGTGTTCGTGTTGCACAGCAAGCTGGACGACATCGTGCCCTACAACCAGGGCAGGCAGATGGCCGTGGACTGGTGTGAACAGGGCGGCACGGTGCAGTTCACCACCTCGTACGTCCCGTCGCACATCGGTGGCATGTTGCGGGCCTACCCGCAGGCGGTCGGTTGGATGGCCGGGATGCTCAACGGTGAGAAGCCGCGGAACAACTGTGACAGTCTGCTCGGTTCCTGACGACCGGGACGACTGAACCCGATCGACCACGTGGGGCCACCCGGGTTTTCCGGGTGGCCCCACGTGCGTCTATTCGTGTGGCATGGCACGAAAGTATTGATGTGCTTTCCCCGATCGGTCACAGTCGAGGCGTGACACGATCGATTACTCTCCGGATCGCATTGATCACCGTCGGTGCTTTGTTGTTGGCCAGTTGCGCTGCCCGACAGGACGCCGAAGCCGGTGGTGCCACACCGAGCGCGAGCGAATCGTCGTCACCAGCGGAAAGCTCCTCGCCCGGCACCGCAGACGCGGAGTCGGCGCGGAAACAACTCGCCGAACTCACCGTGGCCGCCGAGGGCAGCCTCGACGGTTACGACCGCGACCGGTTCCCGCACTGGAGCAACCAGGGCGAGAACTGCAACACGCGCGAAGCGGTACTCAAACGCGACGGCACCGACGTCGAAGTGGGCTCCGACTGCTATCCGACCTCGGGATCGTGGACCAGCCCGTACGACGGTGAGAAATGGACCGATCCCTCCGACGTGGACATCGACCACGTCGTGCCGTTGGCCGAGGCGTGGCGCACCGGCGCCGACGCCTGGACCGACGACGAACGGGAGCGGTTCGCCAACGACCTCGAAGGCGCGAACCTGCTCGCCGTCACCGACAGCGTCAACCAGTCCAAAGGCGACCAAGGACCCGAGGACTGGAAGCCGCCGCTGGAAAGCTATTGGTGCACCTACGCGATCGACTGGATCGACGTGAAGCACACCTGGGACCTGACGGTCGAGCAGGACGAGGTCACCGCGTTGGAGGACATGCTCGACCGCTGCTGACCGGCGGAACGACGTGACCGGACTGCCTACCGCCGCTTACTCCAGGCCCAGCGCCTTCGGCGCTTCGGGGTCGGATTCGGCGACGAGCTTGGTGCAACGCTCGTACTCGTCGGTTTCGCCGATGCGTTGCGCCGCCCGCGCCAACGCCGCGACCGAGCGCAGGAAACCCTGGTTGGGGCGGTGGGACCACGGCACCGGGCCGAAACCCTTCCAGCCCGCCTTGCGCAGTTGGTCGAGCCCGCGGTGATAGCCGGTGCGCGCGTAGGCGTAGGCGGCGATGTTGTCGCCATCGGCCAGGGCCCGTTCGGCCAGCGCGGCCCAGGCCTCGCTGAAATCGGGGTACTCGGCGGCGACCTTCGCCGGATCGGTGTCCGTGTCGAGAGCTGACTGCGCGTCGGGACGTTCCGGGAGACGAGTGGGATCGGGTTCGAGAAGGTTGCCGTGCGTCATGACGTCATTGTGCGCCATGACGCACGGCGTGGCTCAAGGCGGCGGAGCGTCAGAGCTTGCGGCCCGCCGACTTCAGGTGTTCAGCAGCCTCGACGACGCGCGCGGCCATGGACTCCTCGGCCTTCTTGAGGTAGCTGCGCGGGTCGTAGGTCTTCTTGTTGCCGACGTCGCCGTCGACCTTCAGCACACCGTCGTAGTTGGTGAACATGTGCGCGGCGATCGGACGGGTGAACGCGTACTGGGTGTCGGTGTCGATGTTCATCTTCACCACGCCGTACGAGATCGCCTCGTGGATCTGCTCCAGAGCGGAACCGGAACCGCCGTGGAACACCAGCTCGAACGGCTTGGAACCCTCGGGCAGTCCCAGCTTCTCGGCGGCGACCCGCTGACCGCGCTTGAGGATCTCCGGACGCAGCTTCACCGCGCCGGGCTTGTACACACCGTGCACGTTGCCGAACGTCGCGGCGAGCAGGTACCGGCCCTTCTCACCGGTGCCGAGCGCGTCGACGGTCTTTAAGAAGTCGCCCTCGGCGGTGTAGAGCTTCTCGTTGATCTCGTTGGAGACACCGTCCTCCTCACCGCCGACGACGCCGATCTCCACCTCAAGGATGATCTTGGCCTCGGCGGCCTTCTCGAGCAGGTCGGAAGCGATCTTGAGGTTCTCGTCGAGGTCGATCGCCGAACCGTCCCACATGTGGGACTGGAACAGCGGGTTCTCACCCCGCTTGACCCGTTCCTTGGAGATCTCGATCAACGGGTTGACGAACCCGTCGAGCTTCTCCTTGGGGCAGTGGTCGGTGTGCAACGCGATGTTGACCGGGTACTTGTCCGCGACGACGTGCGCGAACTCGGCCAGAGCCCGCGCACCCGTGACCATGTCCTTCACCTTCTGGCCCGAGGCGAACTCGGCGCCACCGGTGGAGAATTGAATGATCCCGTCGCTTTCCGCCTCGGCGAAACCCCGCAATGCGGCATTGAGCGTCTCGGACGAGGTCACGTTGATCGCCGGGTACGCGAACTCGTTCGCCCTGGCCCGGTCCAGCATCTCGGCGTAGACCTCGGGTGTAGCGATGGGCATCGTTGTCCTCCTCGGATGCGGGCGCTTGCCGGACGTGGTCCCGGCCCTGCCTCGACGTGGCAGACACAGCAGACATGGCGGGCATGGCGCCGATCGGCCGGAACACCTCCTTTGCCCGCATCCTACGAGGCGGCACGTTTTCGCGCGGTGACGCGGATTACCAGATCACACCGCCGTGCTCAGCCCCATGGCGTCGGCGATCGCCCGGTAGGCCGGCAGCGGGTCGATGTCCATGGGCAATACCTGGACGCACACGTGGTCGGCTCCCGCGTCGAGATGGGCCCGGACACCTCGCACGATGGTGTCCGCGTCGCCGTGCACGGCGAGCGCGTCGATGAGTGCGTCGCTACCTCCGTCGACGAGGTCTGTATCGGTCCAGCCGAGTCTGCGGAGATTACCGGCGTAATTGGTGAGTTCGAGGTACCGGGAGACCATGGGCCGGGCTTGCCGCCGAGCCCGCTCCGGATCGGATTCGAGGACCACCTTCTGTTCCGGTGCGAGCAGGACACCGTCACCCAGGATCTCGCGTGCCCTGCGGGTGTGTTCGGGCGTGGTGAGGTACGGGTGCGCTCCGGCGGTGCGCTCGGCCGACAACCTGAGCACTCTCGGGCCGAGCGCGGCGAGCACAGTGGCCGAACCCGGGACATCCGCCGCGGCCAAGGCGTCCAAGTAGGACACGATCTTGTCGTAGGGCTTCTGGTACTCCTGAGTGGCCTCGCGGTGTCCTACCCCGACACCCAACAGGAAGCGGCCCGGATGTTTGGCCTCGATCCGGTGGCAGGAACGGGCGAGCGCGTCCGGGTCGGCCTGCCACATGTTGACGATGCCCGTGGCCACGGCGATGTGTTCGGTGGCGTCGAGCAGGGTCTCGACGATCTCCAGGTCCTCCGGCGGGGAGCCGCCGACCCAGATGGCACCGTAGCCGAGTTTCTCCACTTCGGTCGCGAGCTCGGCGTCGAGCTGGAACGCCGGACGCCAGATGCCGATCGAGCCAGGATTTACCGTCATGGTCGAAGCAACACCGTCGCGTGCGGTGATCATTCCCGATTTCACCCTACCGTGAAGTAGCCTACTTCGAGTAAGTTCCGGTAACGTCCGGCCAGACCGCAAGCGAGGAGGCGTTCCGATGGCGCTGCTGCCAACGTTCCCGGCCCGCAGAAACGTGCGGAACAAGGTCGTGCTCATCACCGGCGCGGCGAGAGGTATAGGCGCAGGACTCGCGGAACGACTCGCCGCCGACGGAGCCAAGGTCGCGCTGGTGGGCATCGAGGCCGATGAACAGCGGAAGGTCGCCGAGCGCATCGGCCCGTCCGCCGAGTCGTGGGAGGCCGACGTCACCGACTGGGCGGCACTGGAGAAGGCCGTCACCGGCGTGGTGGACCACTTCGGCGGGATCGACATCGTGATCGCCAACGCCGGTATCGCCACCACCGGTTTCGTCCGCTCGGTGGACCCCGCCGCGTTCGAACGGGTCTTCGAGATCGACCTGCTCGGCGTGTGGCGCACCTTCCGCGTCACCATGCCCCACGTGATCGCGCGCAAGGGCTACCTGCTGGCGATCTCCTCGCTCGCCGCCGTCACGCACGCCCCGGGCATGGCGAACTACGCCTCCGCCAAAGCCGGGGTCGAGGCGTTCTGCAACAGCCTGCGCGCCGAGGTCGCCCACCTCGGTGTCAAGGTCGGCGTCGCCCACCCGACGTGGATCAAAACCGACCTCGTGGACAGCGCCGACGCGCACCCCGTGTTCGGCAAGCTCCGCAGTGGCCTGCCCGGACCTCTCGGCAAGACGTACCCGCTCGACCTGGCGCTCGACCAGCTGCAGGACGGTATCAAGCGCAGGGCCCGCACCATCCACGTCCCGCGCTGGGTCGGCGCGCTGAAGTTGATCCGGGCGTTCCTGCCGCCGATCGTCGAGATCGGCGCCCGCTTCCGAGTGCCCCGCGCGGACAAGGCGGCACTGGAGGACATCGCCCGGCGCGGCGCGCGAAAGGCCGCCATCACGGGGCGTTCCGGCCGCGCCGCCACGGAACTCACCCGGAAGTAGGCGGTCGAGATGTCCCGACGCGACGCGATCCGGATGAGCGCGGACGAACTCGTGTACTACGTCACCGAGCACACCGTGGTCACCCTGGCTACCCTCGGCCCGAACGGCAGGCCACACCTGGCACCGCTGTGGTACGTCCCCCGCGACCTCGCTCCGGACGCCACCCCACCGTTGCGGCTGGCCACCTGGACCTACGGCAAGTCGCAGAAGGCGGTGAACCTGCGCAGAGACCCGCGGGTGACCCTGCTGATCGAGTCGGGCGATTCCTACGACCGGCTTCGAGGTGTGTCGATGGAGTGCGACATCGAACTCGTCACCGACACCAACGCCGTGGCCGCCATCGGCCTCGACCTCGCCCGCCGCTACACGCCGGGCGTGGACGTCGACGCGCTCGAAAAAGCGGTGGCCGCGCAGGCACCGAAGCGAGTCGGGCTGATCTGCACCCCCACGAAGATCGTCAGTTGGGACCACACGAAGCTCGGCACGAAGCTCGGCGGAGGCTACTGAGAAGACCGCGGGCAGGCTGACCAGGAAGGAAAGGACGGGCCTGCCCCGCGCAAGTGCGTTCGGGCGGTCCTCACGCCCGTCTGTTGGGTCAGTGGACCGGCAGCCGATACGCTCTCCGCACAGGGAGCTAATCGTCGAGGATGGGCAGGTTTCGGATGCACGGCAGCGCCGAGCCGACACGCCACCGCAAGGCCACGCGCGGAGTGGAACGCGACGTCGAACAGACGCTATCCCACCTGCGCACGTTGGACGCGCCCGCACGGCGGCCTCAACCCTCGGGACCGCTCACGCTCGAGGACCTCTACCGGCAACATCGGATGCGGCTGGTGCGACTGGCGATCCTGCTGGTCGACGAACCAGCCACGGCCGAGGACGTGGTGCAGGAGGCGTTCACGGGTCTGCACCGCAACTGGGGGAAACTGCGCGACGCCGCCGCGGCCGTGTCGTATCTGCGGACAGCGGTGGTGAACGGCTCCCGCAGCGTGTTGCGCAGGCGTAAGACCGCTCGCGACTACGTGCCTCCGCACGCGGTCAACGCGCGGTCGGCCGAGAGCCTGGCCATGCTGTCCACCGAACACCAGGCAGTCGTGCACGCGCTGTCGAAGCTGCCGCCCCGGCAGCGGGAAGTGCTGGTACTGCGATACTACGGCGGGCTGTCCGAAGCCGAGATCTCCGAGGCCGCGGGCATCTCGCGGGGCACCGTGAAATCCACGGCGAGCCGCGCGCTGGACGCGTTGCAGCGGGCGATGAACGACGGACGTCGCTCGGTCCCCCGCTGACCGACCGCAAGCAGTATCACTCCTCGACCATTACCCGCTCCCTGGTCTGGACCAATAAGATGTGGTCGTGAACGGCAGCGACAATCTGGTCCTCACCGGCGGCCGCATCCACTGTCCTGACGGGATGCTCGCCGACGGTTGGCTCTCCGTCTCCGGAGAACGAATCAGCGGCGTGGGCGTCGGCGACCCACCGCCGGGACAACACCTCGACCTCGGCGGCGCACATGTCGTGCCCGGATTCGTCGACATACACTGCCACGGCGGTGGCGGCGGCTCGTTCACCAGCGCAGACCCGGCCGAAGCGCGCACGGCCGTGGAAACCCACCGCAGGCACGGAACCACCACTCTCCTGGCGAGCCTGGTGTCCGCACCCCCGAACGAGCTCGCCGACCAGATGGCCGCGCTCACCGAACTGGTCACCGACGGTGAGCTAGCGGGCATCCACCTGGAAGGGCCGTTCATCTCCGAGGCCCGTTGCGGCGCACACGACCCGGCGGTGTTGCGCGACCCCGACGCGGAAGTCGTCGAGGACCTGCTGAAGGCGGGCCGTGGACACATCCGCATGGTGACACTCGCCCCCGAACTCACCGGCGGAATCGAGGCCGTGCGCCGGCTCAGCGAAGCCGGAGTGATCGCCGCCATAGGACACACCGATGCGGTGGCCGAGCGGGTTTGGGCAGCCGTGGATGCAGGTGCCACCGTGGCGACGCACCTGTTCAACGGCATGCGCCCACTGCACCACCGGGAACCCGGCCCCGTGGGGGTGTTGCTCGACGACGACCGGGTGACCGTCGAGTTGATCTGTGATCTCGTGCACCTCCACCCCGACGTGGTGCGGTTCGCCGCCCGCCACGCGGGACCGTCGAGGACCGTGCTCGTCACCGACGCCATGTCGGCCACCGACGTCGCGGACGGCTCCTACCGGCTCGGCGGTCTGGAAGTCGAGGTCAAGGACGGCGTGGCCACGCTGCCGGACAGCGGGTCGCTCGCGGGCAGCACGCTCACCATGGACGCCGCGTTCCGCAACCTCGTCCACGGCGCGGGACTCGGCATCGCCGACGCCGTCGCCGCGACCGCCACCCGGCCGGCTCAGCTGCTGGGCGTCGACGGCGACACGGGCGCGTTGCGACCCGGCCTGTCGGCCGACGCCGTGGTGCTGGACGACGACCTGCGGCCCCTCGGAGTGCTGCGGCGAGGGGCCTGGGCCGACGGTCACGTCCCGAAGGTCGCCTGAAGATGCCTCTCGATGGGCGTCGGACATCCGACGCCGGCGGACTACGCTGAACGTCGATGAGCGACGACCCGGAGCGCCTGCTGGCGGAGGCGTTGCGTGCGCAGGCGAGGTATGCACCCCCACCACGGGCGACACAACAGGCACAACAGACTTCGCCCGCCCAGCAGACGCCGTCCGCTGAGTCCGCCACGTCCGGGCAACCTCCGGCACCGATGGCGGACCTCTCCGGCGGGTACGGGCTGCTGTCCGGGGCCGGGGAGGAATCGCTGAAGCTCCGGCGCGCGGCGCTCGACACGGAGGGACGGCAGGCGACCATGTCGACGCCGTCACGGGGAAGTCACCGCCGCGTGTCCGATCCTCTGCCCGCCCCCTGGGTACTGATCCTCGCGGGTTCCCTCGGCCTGGCCTTCGGTTCGATCGTCGGCCTGCTGACCCTGCTGTGACAGCCCCTCGCGAACACCGACGGGCCGTGGGGCGTCACAGCAGAGCCGGAAAAAACGGTCACAGCGAGAACATCGAACCGGGGTTGAACACGTTCTCCGGGTCGAGTGCCCGCTTGATGCGCCGGTGCACGTCGAGTCCCACCGGGCCGATCTCGCGAGCCAGCCACTCCTGTTTGAACTTGCCGACGCCGTGCTCACCGGTCACCGTCCCGCCGAGGGACAACCCCAGCTCCAGAATCGCGTCGAAAGCGCGTTTCGCCCGGTCGAACTCGCCCTCCGCCGCAGCGTCGTAGACCACCGTGGGATGCATGTTGCCGTCACCGGCGTGTCCCACCACGGCCACAGTGAGTCCCACTTCCTCGGCGATGCGCTCACACCCTGTGATCAGCTCGGCGATGCGTGTCCTCGGCACGCACACGTCGTCGGTCATGCAGGAACCCATGCTCTCCAGCGCGAGAAGCGTGACGCGGCGGGCCCGCATGAGCAGATCGCCCTCCGCCGGGTCGTCGGTGTGGTAGACCATCTCGGCGCCCGATTCCGAACAGATCCGTTCGACGGCCGCCAACTCGGCACTCGCCTGCTCACCACCGATGTCGGACTGGCAGAGCAACAACGTTCCCCGCTCGGAACCGACGCCCAGGTCGGTACGCAGGTAACCGCTCACCGCGTTGATCGTCGCGGCGTCCATGATCTCCATCAAAGACGGCACGAGCCCCTCGCGCACGATCCGGCTCACGGCCTCTCCCGCGGCCGGGGCCGACGGAAAAGCCGCCACCAGCGTGGCGGGCGCCTGCGGCAGAGGACGCAGCGCGAGCGTCGCCTCGGTGATGACGCCGAGGGTTCCCTCACTGCCCACGAACAGCTTGGTGAGGTCGTAGCCCGCCACTCCCTTCACCGTGCGCCGCCCGGTACGCAGCAGTGAGCCGTCGGCGAGCACCACCTCCAGGCCGAGCACGAAATCGGACGTGACGCCGTACTTGACGCAGCACAGGCCACCCGCGTTGGTGGCCAGGTTGCCGCCGATGGTGCACCAGTCGTAGCTGGACGGGTCGGGTGGGTAGAACAGTCCGTGCTTCGCCACGGCGTCCCGCAGGGCCTGGTTCACCACACCGGGCTGCACGACGGCGAGCCGGTTGTCGGGATCGACCTCGACGATCCGGTCGAGTTTCGTGGTCACGAGGACGACGCAGCCGTCCACGGCGTTGGCCGCACCACTGAGCCCGCTGCCCGCTCCGCGCGGCACCACGGGCACCCCCGCCGACGCGCACGCCCGGACGGTGGCACGCACCCCGTCGACGTCCTCGGGCAACACCACGGCCAGTGGTGTACCCGCGGGCGCGAGCGGCATCTGGTCGCGGGAGTAGGTCGCCATGACATCGACGTCCGTCACCACGGCGGCACCGAGCTCGGCGCGCAGCTGGTCCAGCAGGGCTTTGTTGCTCATACACCAACGCTAACGGGTTAACCGCAAATCATTGACAGCACCATGAGCGGTCAGCGCGGGGGCCGCAAGGCCCCTGACAGACGTGCTGGCAGGCGTGGTGCTCTTTCGCGATCGACACCGGTGGCACGTGCACGCCGCCGACAGGACAGGCGGCCTTTCGCCGGAAACGGCTCCGAAAGGCCGTCACCACCTGACCCGCTCCGGCAACCGGAGCCCGTTGCGGCTCACACGGCGAACTGCGGCAACTCCATGTCCTCGATGATCAGATCCGCACGCTCCGCCGTGCGCATGATGAGGTCGGCGTTGCGTTGGTCGGAGCCACGCGCGCGCTGCTGGGCCTCCACCAGCGACCGGCCGAACTTACGGTGCCGGGTCACGAGCCTGGCCAACCGGTCGTCCTCGTCCGGCCGGAGGAACCACACCTCGTCGAGCAGCGAGCGCAACTCGCTCCACGGTTCGGTGTCCAGCAACAGATAGTTGCCCTCGGTGATCACCAGGCGCACGCTCGGCGGCACAGGAACGGCGCCCGCGATGGGCTCCTCGATCTCCCTGCGGAACTCCGGCGCGTACACCAGCTCGTCCCCCGCCGCGAGTCTTCTGATCAGGTGCACGTAGCCGTGGGCGTCGAACGTGTCGGGCGCGCCCTTGCGGTCGCTCTTGCCCAGCCGGCTCAACTCCACCTGCGCGAGGTGGAAGCCGTCCATGCCCACCACGGCCGCGTGCGCGCCGAGCGCGTCGGCCAGCTGCCACGCCAGAGACGTCTTACCCGCCGCGGGTGCTCCCGCGATGCCCAGCAATGTGCGCTCTCCCCGGTCCACGAGCCGGTGTGCGCGCGTCAGCAGTTCGTCGAACGACGTCATGTCACTCCCATCATCGCCCTGACCGGGCCGATCCAGCTTCGAGGCCCCACATGCCGCACCCGTTCGGAAGCCACGGCGTTGGCGAACTCGATCGCTTCTCCGATGTCGACGGCCCCGACCTTGGACACGAACGCACCGTGCCACACATCGCCCGCTCCGAGCGTGTCACGAGCCTCCACGACCGGCACGGCGACCTCGCCCGAACCGTTCCGGCCACGCCAACGCACCGGGTCCGGTCCCGCGGTGGTGACGACCACGGGAACCTCGGCGAGCGCGCCCTCCGGGGCCGTGAACTGCGCCGAACACGCCACCACGTCGGCCAGGCCGAACACTTGCGTGAACACGGGTTTCCAACTTCCCGCGTCCACCACGACGGGTCGCCGGTGTGCCTTCGCCCACCTGCTCGCGGCGAGAGCGAGCGCCGGATGGTGCCCGTCGACGAGCACCGCATCCGGTGCCCCCGTGGGCAGCATCCCGGCGAGAGCGTCGGTGTCGAAGTAGGACAGTGCTTCGGGCTCTACCGCGGCCGCGTTGTGTGAGACCACGGTGCGCTCGCCGTCGTGGTCCCGGACGGCGACGGCGCTGATCGCCGGAGGTCCGTCGCGCCGCGGCAACGCGTCGAGGACCGTGACCCCGCACTCGGCGAGGTCGGCACGCGCGAGTTCGGCGAGAGGATGACGACCGAGCACGGTGAGCAGGAGGGCCTCCGCCCCGAGCGAGGCGACGGCGACGGCGGCGTTGGTGGCGGGTCCTCCCGCGGCGACGGACACGTCGGTGGACTGCACCTTGCGGCCCGGCTCGGGCAGGTGCGGCACGCGCTGCACAACGTCGACGGTGCACAAGCCCGCCAACAGCACCCTCACGGCCGCGACCTCCCGGACAAAACTCCCTGACGGAAAGCTAAGCAGGGGCTATCCTCCCCTGCAAGCGTTTGCGCAAACGCTTGTCCAGGAGTCGACACCGACGCCGCGACACGTGCGAAGAAGGGAACCATGCCGCCGGGACGAGCGAGCAGACCCACACAGCGCGACATCGCCGAACTCGCAGGGGTGTCCATCACCACGGTCTCGCACGTGGTGAACGGAACCCGGCCGGTGGCACCGGAGACACGGGCCGCCGTACTCGACGCCATCGAACGCACCGGCTACACGGGTGACGTCATCGCGCGTTCACTCGTCACAGGCGGCACCCGCTCACTCGGCGTGGCGATCTCGCTGCTGGCCAATCCGTACTTCGCCACGCTCATCCAGGCCATCGAGCGGGAAGCCGCGACAGCCGGCTACACCGTGTTGCTGGCCGACACCCACGACACCGTGGCCACCGAACAGGCCATCGTGCGGGCCCTGCGGGCACGCCGGGTGGAAGGGCTCCTGCTCACACCCGTGCCGGGAGACAAAGAGGTCATCTCCGAACTGAAATCGGTCGGGGCGCCGACGGTGCTCGTCGATCGGCTGAGCCCCAAAGGAGAACTCGACCAGGTTGGGGTGGAGAACATCCAGTCCACTTCGGCGCTCACCGAACATCTCGCCGCGCACGGCCACCGCAGGATCGGCCTGATCAGCGGGGCCGAAGGACTGGCGACCAGCGACGAACGCACCCTCGGCTACCGGCTCGGCCTCGGCAGGGCGGGGCTGCCGTGGAACCCCGACCTGGTGGCCTGTGGACATTCGGAACGAGAAGGGGGCGCTCACGCCCTGGCGCGCCTGCTCGATCGACCCGACCCGGTGACGGCCGTGGTCGTGGCGAACGACGCCATGCTGGTCGGTGTACTGCACGAGGCCCGACGGCGCGGGCTCCGCATCGGCACCGACCTCGCCCTCGTGGGTTACGACGACCCGGAATGGGCGGATCTCGTCGAGCCGCCACTCACCACGATGGCGCAACCGGTGGCCGAGATCGGCAGGCGGGCCGTGCGACTGCTGCTGACCCGCCTGCGCGACCCCGACCGGGATTTCGAAACCGTGCGGCTACCGCCGACACTGCGCCACCGACAGTCGTGCGGCTGCCCTCCGGGAATCGGAACCGGCTGAACTCGGTCGGATCGTTCAGCCCTGTGCACGGTTGTCGAACAACGCCAACGCGGCGGCGGTGTTCGACGCGGGGACGTGATAGGTGTCGTGCACCCGCGTGATCCGCTCGTTCAGCGCACCACGCATGGTCAGCCACATGACCAGCTCGAACCCTTCCGAGCCCGCGTCCCGGACGTAGTCCTCACGGGTCAGTCCGGCCAGGTACTCGGGGTCGGTCTGGATCTTGTCGAGGAACATGCGGTCGAACTCGGGGTTGATGAGTCCGGCGCGTTCGCCCGCGAGCTGGTGGGACATGCCACCGGTACCGAACACCGCCACCTTCACGTCCCGCTCGTACGAGCGGATCGCCTTACCAAGCGCCTTGCCCAGCTCGTAGCAACGCGCGGCGGTCGGCTGCGGGTACTGGAGGACGTTGACCAACAGCGGCACCACCGCGCACGGCCACGCGTCACCGGGCTCGGGACAGTACACCGACAGGGGCACGGTGAGGCCGTGATCGACGTCGAGGTTCTGGATCGCCGTCATGTCGAACCCGTCGTCCACGAGTTGCTGAAGCAGGTGGAACGACAGGTCGGGGTCACCGACGACGTCGGGGACCGGTCGCGGGCCGAAGCCCTCGTCGGCGACCCGGTACTTGTCGGCCATGCCGAGCGCGAACGTCGGCACCATGTCGATGTCGAGCGCGTTGGCATGGTCGTTGTAGACGACGATCGCGACGTCGGGACGGTGCTGCGCCATCCACTCGCGCGCCGGCTGGTAGCCGTCGAACAGCGGCTTCCAGTACTCGTTGTCGGTCTTCCCGTTGTCCATCGCAGCGCCGATGGAGGGCACGTGCGAGGTCGCCAGACCCCAGATCACCTCAGCCATTGGTCCGCCCTCCCGCTCGCATCATCGCGACGAATTCCTCTTCGGTCATCCCGGTGAACACGCCACCGAGGTACTGCATCGACTTCTTGTCGAGCATCGCCAGCTTCAGGACGTAGAAGATGCTGCTGCCCAGGTCGAGCAGCTTCTTCCAGTCCCGATCCAGCACGGCCTGCTTCTGTTCGGGGGTCAGTCCGAACTCGTCGCAGTAACCCGCCTCGTCGGCGCTGAACCGCTCACGCGCGGCGGGCTCCCGCAACGACATGAACATCTTGTTGAGGTTGTAGCCACGCCGACTCGACTCGGCGTCGAACACGTGCGTGCCTGGGACATTCACCTTGCTCATGACGAGGTGCCCTTCTCCTGCGGGTGAGTCGCCAGAGGCTCCACCGTCACATCCAGCCACGGCGCCATCGGCAACGACATCAGCGCGTCGTGCAGCTGCGCCGGGTCGTCGGCCTCGTAGAGACCGACCGTCGCGTTGCGGCCGGGGACGCGCCACAGCCGCTTCAGCACGCCCTGGGCACGCAGCTCCATGGCGCGCTCCCGTTCAGCGGCCCGGAGCCGCTCCCGCTCCTCGGGCGGTGTCGTCGGAGGCAACCGGTTCTCCGACCTGACCAAAAACTCCATGTCGACTCCTGATCGGCTCGTCCTACGGCAGGGCCATCACTTTTTGGCGCACTCCAACAAAAGCTCGGCGAGTTCCTTCGGCGCCGTCACCATCGCCTCGTGCCCGGTGTGCAGGTCGTGGACCGGCCAGCCCTGCTGCCGGGCCCGGTCGGCCTGCGCCCGGAACACCCTCATCCAGTCGACGCACTCGATGAACGTCGCGGGTACCTCGGTGCCCGCCCCGGTGAGGCGCAACGGGTCGGTGTAGGTCTTCCACGGGTGCGGGGTCAGCTTGGGCAGCAGCCAGTCGACGTCCGCCTGCTCGGTCACCCCGAGCACGGACAGCTTGCGTACGGGCACCAGCCATCCGAAGCCCTGCTCCTCCGCCGACGACGCCCAGTGGTGGGCGACCTCGTCGGGCAGCAGGTCGCGTGCCCGCTCGCCGTCGTCGCCGACGAACGCGTCGAGGTACACGCGCCGCGCGATCACGTCGGGGCACCTGTCGGCGACCCCGCTGATCACCTGGCCCGCGTAGCTGTGTCCGACCAACACCACGTCCTGCAGCCCGAGCACGGTGATCAGCCGCACCACGTCCTCGATGTGGGTGTCGAGCCCCACGAGCGGCGAGAGCAGATGCCCCCGCTCGGACAGTCCCGTGAGGGTGGGCGTGTACACGTCGTGCCCCGCCTCACGCAGGAACGGCGTGACCCTGCCCCAGCACCAACCGCCGTGCCAGGCGCCGTGAACGAGAACGAAAGTACTCATGCGACCACCACCGCGACATGCCCGCGCATTCCGCGCTCACTCCTCATCATCGTCCACATAGGTCACACCAAGGCGTTCGAGTTTCTCGCGCATTCCGTAGATGTCGAGGCCGAGCACCCCGGCACGGAACTGCTCACGCTTGGCCTGTTCGTTGGCCTCCCGCTCCTTCGCCTTGGCAGCGACCTCCGGGGCCTCCAACCGAGGCACGCACAACACGCCGTCGTCGTCAGCCACGATGACGTCACCCGGCTCCACCCGGACTCCCGCCAACACGACGGGAACATTGACCGAACCGGGGGTCGCCTTGACCGTTCCCTGCGCCGACACGGCTTTCGACCACACGGGAAAGCCCATCTCGGTGAGGTCGGCCACGTCCCGCACACCGGCCTCGATCACCAGGCCGCGTACACCCCGGGCGGCCAGCTGAGTGGCGAACAACTCGCCGAACATGCCGTCCACCGACGGCGAAGTCGTGGTCACCACGAGCACGTCACCGGGTCCACACTGCTCGATGCAAGCGTGGATCATGAGATTGTCGCCGGGCTGGCTGAGCACCGTGACGGCCCGGCCCGCGATGCGGGCGCCCGGGTAGATCGGGCGCAGCACCGGCTCGGTGAGGCCGCGCCGCCCCATGGCCTCGTGCACGGTGGCCACGCCGAGCCGCTGCAACTCGGCGACCGCGTCCTCGTCGGGACGCTTCCTCGTGCGAACGATGACGTTCCGGTTCACCACAGCTGTGCTCCCACGGTCGGGAAGGTCCGCTTGTAGGCCTCCGCGTACTCCACCGAGCTCGGCGCCCCGTTACGCACGGCCTGCACACCACGCCGCATACCGAGGTCGATGTAGTAGCGGACGAGGTGTTCCTGCGCGCTCATGCGCTTCATCGCCTCGACCTTCCGGTCGAACACGGGCGTGATGTCCAACAGCAGCTCGGGGTAGAAGCCGCACACCTCGGGCTGGTGTGGCTCGAACTGCAACACCTGCGGCGCCCCCAGCGGCGGGATACTCAGGTCGGCCCCATGGGCCTGGGCGATCATGCGGGCCGTCAACGTCGTCTCGTGAGCCTGGTTGTGGTCCCGGTTGTACGGGTCGTTGGCCACGTGCGTCAGCAGCACGTCGGGCTTGCGTTCCCGGATGACACCGGCGATCCGGTCGACCACTTCGGCGTCGATCCGCAACGGGTAGTCGCCGAGGTCGAAGAACTCGATGCTGGCGCCGAGGATCTCGGCGGCATCGGCCGCCTCCTCGCGGCGGGCCTGCTTGACCCGCTCCAGCGTCATGCCTTCCTGCTTCCACAGCCCCCGCGACTCGCCGCGCTCTCCGAACGACAGGCAAAGCACGTGCACAGCAGCGCCACGATGCGCGGTCAGCGCGATGGCACCACCCGCCCGCCACACGAAGTCGCCGGAGTGGGCACTGATCACCAACACCGACGGAGCGGCCGAATTGTCAGACGTCGTGCTCACGGCTTCGAAGACCTCCCTTGGTCGGTTCCGCGCGCCCGGTGGGGCGACTGCGCCTAGGTCCGAACCTAGAAGCGACCGACCTCGGAAGAATCGGAGCGATGACGCGACGGCACCGGCCGATGAGGCTCCCGGCGACTACGTCATCCGTCTCGGTCCACGTGCCGTTAGCTGGGCGGAGAGACGAGCCCTTCCCTGATGGCCAGCAACGCGGCTTGGGTGCGGGACGACAACTGAAGCTTGCTCAGCACGTTGCTCACGTGCGTGCGGGCGGTCCGCTCGCTGATCACCAACCGTTCGGCGATCTCCCTGTTGGACAGGCCCTGTCCCACGAGCACGAGGATGTCGCGTTCCCGCGCCGTCAGCGACGTCACCCCCACCTGTGGTGACGCCATCCGGCGGGCGAGCAACCTCGCCACGGCGGCGTCCAGGTGCACCTCGCCCTTCGCTGCCGCCCTGACCGCTGTGGCGACCTCCTCGGGTTCGGCGTCCTTGAGCACGTATCCGGCCGCGCCCGCCGAGAGCGCGGCGTGCACGCGCTCGGCCTCGCTGAAGCTGGTGAGCACGACGACTTTCACGTCGGGGTACGAAGCGAGAACGGACCGGGTGGCCTCGATACCGTCCATCCGCGGCATGTGCAGGTCCATGAGCACCACGTGGGGCATGGGATCGCCCACGACGTGCCGTTCCTTCAGAAGGTCCAGCGCCTCCTGACCGTCCGCCGCCTCACCGGTGAGTTCGATGCCCGAGACGGTCTCCAGGTAGGCGCGCAGGCCACGGCGGACGATCGCGTGGTCGTCGACCACCAGCACACGGATGACCTCGGGCACCGTGGACTGCTCGGACATCAGGACGCCTCCTTCATCGCATAGGTGCCCTGTGCGGGCAGGCTCACGGCCACCGTCCAACCACCCGAGGGGCGCGGTCCCGCGACCAGCCGTCCCCGCCACCTCTCGGCGCGCTCCCGCATGGACTGAAGTCCGAGGCTCTCCCGTCGGAAGGCGGTCCGCTCCCGCGGTTTTTGCACCTTGCCCCGGCCGTTGTCGGACACTTTCACCAACAGTCCCCGGTGGTCGTGTTCCGGGGTCGTGATCGTGACGTCGGCTCTGGTCGCGCCGGAGTGCTTGACCACGTTGTGCAACGCCTCCTGCACGATACGGTAGACGTCCTCGGCCACTTCGGGATCCAGGTCGAGGGAGTCGCCCACCGGGGCGCGCACGTCGATCGTCAGCCCCGTACGCGTCTGCAGGCTCGCGGCGTGTGAGCGCACGGCGTCCACGAGACCGCGTTCGGCCAACTCCAGCGGACGCAGTTCGAACACAAGCCCTCGCAGATCGGCCAGCGCGTTCTGGGAGAGCTCCGCGAGTTCCTGCGCTCCACTGCGGATCTGGCGCAGGTCGGCGTCCGGACGGTCCAGTTGAGCCCGCAACGCCCTGGCCTGCATTCCCATCGAGAACAGGTGCTGGACCACGGAGTCGTGCAGGTCACGGGCGAGCTTGCGCCGCTCGTCGAGTTGGGCACGCGATCGGGTGCGGGTCAGCAGGGACGCGGTCTCGATGGCGACGGCGGCTTGATCGGCCATCGCGGAGAGGAACGCCAGCGAGCTCGGCCCCGGGTCCTCGCCCGGCGCGTAGTAGACGTTGATGACTCCGACCGTGCGCCCGCGCACCACGAGCGGCATCGACGCGAAGCTGTCCCAATCGGGCCAATCCATGATCACGTGCAGCGGTTCCCACGCGGGATCGGCCATGATGACCGGCTTGCGGTGGAGTACGACCACCGGCTCCATGCGTTCCAAAGCCTCCAGGAACCGGATGTCCGCGCCCCGCCGCCTGCATTCGGCCAGCCGTTCCACGAAGTCGGTCGTCTCGCCGAACCCCGCCATGCCGAGCAGACGTAGTTCCTCGTCCGGGTCGTCCATGGCAAGGATCTGGACGGCTGAGATGCCGGCGGTGGTGCCCACTTCGCGTGCCATCGCGTCGAGCGTCTCGCGCAGAGAACCCGAGTCCGCCACACTCGACGCCGCGCGCGTGATGGCCGTGAGACGTTCCTGTTGGCGCAGAAGCTCGGTGATGTCGGTGAACCAGACCGCCGCGCGCCCGTCCGCCAGCCCTGACACGCGGTACTCCAGGTACCGCCTGCGCCCGTCGGGTCCTACCCACGCGGCGCGTTCCGCCTCGTCGCAGGACGGGGCCGTGTTCCGGCGCGAACCGTCGAAGGGGGACCGGGTGCCGAGCAGTCGGTCCTCCGGGATCCCGAGAATGCGAACGCCCGCCGGATTGATCGTCACGAAATGACCGCGGTCGTCGAGCACGGCGAGCCCGTCACCGGACAGCTCCACCAGCTCCCGCAACACCGCGGTGTCGAGCGCGGTCTCTCCCCGGGCAGCGGTATGGCTCATGGTCACACCTCCTGCCTCGCTCATCTGGCGCCTGTGCGCAGCACATTCGGAGCACGACGCCACTCACAACATATGTGAGGAATGCCGTATTGAGCACGCCCCGCTACCCGAGTCGACCCGGCCCGTCACACTGTGTCAACGGGCCGGGCCACCTGGAAACAGCGTCCAATGCGGAGAGTGGTCAGTCATTCACCGGAACGGCTTCCGAATCGGAACCGCGGCCGACCTTCAGACCGACCACTGTGGCCAGACTGACCAGGCACAGGCCGGTGATGTACAGCGCCAGCGGGGTCGACGAACCGTACGCCCCGTAGAGCGCCGTCGCGATGATCGGCGTGAGCGCGCCACCGATCATGCCGCCGATCTGGTAGGCGATGGAGATTCCGCTGTAGCGCACCCGAACGCCGAAGATCTCGGTGAACAGGCCGCCCTGCGCGCCCGCCATGATGCCCTGCACCACCGCGGCGACCATGAACGCGACCATCGCGAGCCCCACTTCGCCCGTGTTGACCAGCGCGAACATGGGGAACGGCCACACGACTCCCGTGAACGCCCCGATGGCGTAGACGAGCTTGGAACCGAACCGGTCCGACAACAGCGCCGCGAAGACGATCGTGATCATCCACAGGATCGTGGAGGACATGATCAGCATCAGCAGTGTGCTGCGCTCGTAGCCGACCTCCGTGGTCCCGTACGTGAGCATGTACACGGTGACCGTGTAGCCGACCGCGGGCGGGGCGATGGCGGCGAGACTGCCCAGCACGAGGTTGCGGGGGTGCTGCTTCAACAGCTCCACGAAGGGAACCTTGCTGACCTTGTTCTGCTTCTTGACCTTCTCGAAAGCGGGAGCGTCCTCAAGCTTGCTGCGCACGAGGAACCCGACGATCACGAGCACGAAGCTGAACAGGAACGGGATACGCCAACCCCACGACAGGAAGTCGTCGTCCGGCAGGCCGGACACGGCCAGGAACGCCAGATTCGAGGTCAACACACCCATCGGCACGCCGAACTGGGCGAAGCTGCCGTAGATCGCGCGCCGCTTCGGAGTCGCGTGTTCGGTCGCGATGAGCACCGCGCCACCCCACTCGCCACCGACACCGAAGCCCTGGATGAGGCGGAGGACGACGAGCAACAGCGGTGCGGCGACACCGATGGCGGCGTACGTCGGCAACAAGCCGATCAGGAACGTCGAACCGCCGGTGAGCACCAGAGTCAGGACCAACATCGGCTTACGGCCGAGCCGGTCACCGAAGTGTCCGAACAACGCCGCGCCCAGCGGCCGGGCGATGAATCCCACGGCGAAGGTCCCGAACGCCGCAAGCGTTCCCGCGACCGACGAGAACTCCGGATAAAACAGCGTTCCGAATACCAGCGCGGCGGCGGTACCGAAGATGTAGTAGTCGTACCACTCAATCGAAGTGCCGACGAAACTCGCCGCGAAGATGCCCTTCTTCGGCGGTCCGCTCTTCACCTGAGTACTCGAGCTTGTGGTAGCTGCGGATGTCTGCACGGCTGCGTACTCCTCTGGACGCTAAGAACTGCGTGCTCGATGGACACGGCACAGCACGGGAAACCTGTGTGTCTGTATGCGTCTGCCGGTCCCCGATATCCAAGTCGCTAAATGCTCGAAAGACGCGAGTCCACTGACGCGCCTGCATGACGTCTTCGGTGGTATCGCCGCTACGTCATATGTCGCGCCTCATCCCACCGTCCCGGTGAGGGAAAACACGCTGGAAGTCACAAGTGGGCTCGCGAGTGCGCGGACTACCTTGGATCTCAAAATATTCCACCGTGGGGGAAGGGTGGACCCTTCGACCTTGCAGGGGAAGAACAATGAAGTCTTTCGCCGAAATCAAAACCGACCTGTTCGTCGACGGTGAGGTGCGTACCGCCGACGACGTACTCACGGTGATCGACCCGGCCGACGGTGAATCCGTCGTGGGACACGCCGCCGCGGCGAGCGCCGAACAGGCCACCGAGGTCGTCGCGGCCGCGCACCGGGCCTTCCCGGAGTGGGCGGCGTTGTCGCCGCAGAAGCGGGCGGAGCTCATCACCGAGGCCCTACCCTCCCTGGAGGCCGACAGGACGGCCACGGCCGAGATTCTCACGCGGGAGAACGGCAAGATCCTGCCCGAGTCGATAGCCGACTCGTTCGTGTTCGCCCACCGGTTCAAGCTGGCCACCGACCTCGCCGACGAGGTGGAAGCCGCAAGAGAACTCCCGGCCCCGCCCTACCGCACCCGCATCGCCTACCGCCCCCTCGGTGTGGTCACGATCATCGTTCCGTTCAACTGGCCGCTGGCCATCCTCGCCGCGGCCCTACCGTACGCGCTGCTCGCGGGCAACACCGTGGTGGTGAAGCCGCCACCGACCGCGCCGCTGGCCACCGTCCGCACGGTGCAGCTCGTCGCGCAGTCGCTCCCACCAGGCGTGCTGAACGTCGTGACGGGCACCGACGCGGAGATCGGCCCCGCGCTCATCCAGGACGACCGGGTGAAGAAGGTCTGCTTCACCGGCAGCCCGGGCGGCGGCAAGAAGATCATGTCGATGGCGGCGGAGTCACTGACCCGTGTGGCACTGGAGCTGGGCGGCAACGACCCGGCGATCGTGCTCCCCGACGCCGAGCTCGACGACGACGCCATGCGGCGGCTCTACTCCGGCATCTTCGACTCCACCGGCCAGATCTGCATGGCCGTCAAGCGGCTCTACGTGCACCGTTCCCGCTACGACGAGGTAGTCGAGGGACTGTCGGAGCTGCTCGCCGCCACGCGCCTGGGCCACGGGCTGCGCGAGGACGTCACCATGGGCCCGCTGCACAGCGCCCGACAGAAGGAGTACGTGCAGGAACTCCTCGCCGACGCCACCAAGGCGGGCGCGCGGGTCGAGGAGTTCGGACAGCCCGCGCCGGATACGGACCTGTCCCGGGGCAACTTCCTGCGTCCGTCGCTCGTCCTCGACCCGCCCGAGAACTCCAGGGTGGTGCAGGAAGAGCAGTTCGGACCGACCGTGCCGATCCTGCCGTTCGACTCCGAGGACGACGTCGTGGCACGCGCCAACGACAACTGGGCGGGCCTGGCGTCGTCGGTGTGGACCCGGGACCTGGACCACGCCGCCGCGCTCGCCGGCCGGTTGCACGCGGGCTACACGTTCATCAACGCCCACAGCGCGGCCAATCTCGACGAACGCGCACCGTTCGGCGGGTTCAACCACAGCGGCATGGGCCGCGAGATGGGGCTCGAGGGCCTGCGGGAGTTCATGGACACCCACGCCGTCGGAATCCCGGCGGAGTAAGACGGCAGCAGGAGCCGATAAGTCGCAATAGGACAGTTCTAGTGCGACAGTGAAGTCCGGCGGCCCGAAGTCAGGGCTTGCGCGCCACGATGCAGCCGAAGAAATGTTCCGTCGCGGTGCGCGGGCGCAGCTTCGGGCCGTCCGGCCACCACTCGTCACACAGTGAGGCTCGGGGCTCCTGGCCCGGGCCCGGCGGCACGATCTTCCAGCCTTCGACGACGCGTTCGAGTTCCTCGCGGGTGCGGAACGTCCCCGACCCCATCGAACTGTTCAACGCCACCTGCTCCAACTGCCGGGCCGTCGGAGACAGCTCGGGAGTCTGCGGGTCCAGCAGGTGCGAGAACACCACGTAGGAACCGGGCGCCAACGCGTCCAGATACTCGCGCATCATCTCGGCGAGATCACCCGTGTAGTGGTGCAACGTGCTGACCTGGAGCAACGCCATGGGGCGGTCGAAGTCGAGGTATCCGGTGACCGTGCTGTGGCCGAGCACTTGGGCGGGCTTGAAGATGTCCGCGTCCACCATGTGCGTGTACTCGTTGTCGACCAGCAGCGCGTTGCCGTGTGCGAGCACGACCGGATCGTTGTCGACGTACACCACCTCGGCCGAGTGGTGGTATCGCTGAGCGATCTGGTGGGTGTTCTCAGCGGTCGGCAGGCCCGACCCGCAGTCGAGGTACTGCGTGATCCCGGCGTTGATGGCGAGGAATCGCACGGCTCTGACGAGGAAGTTCCGGTTGGCCCAGGCCAGCTCCTCGATCGCCGGTGTCACGGCACGCGCCTGTTCGAGCACCTGTCTGTCGACGGCGTAGTTGTCCTTGCCACCGAGCGCTGCATCGTAAACCCGGGCAATGCTGGCTTTGGTCTGATCAACCTTGACCGGAACGGACTCCGGATCGAGCACCTGCTCCTCAGCCATTCGGGCTCCTCGGCCTGATCTTGCTCACGGTTGGGCTACACCGTAGTAGCTTCAGGGGAGCTCGCGCACTCAACTGTCCGATGGAATCGGTGAGCGGGCTTCCCACGCCGCCGAAAGGTCGGCATGCTGCCGCACCCAGGTGTGCATCACGATGCCGGCCGCCACGCCCGCGTTGATCGAACGCGTACTGCCGAACTGCGCGATCGACACCACCAGCTCCGCCGCCTGCTGTGCCTCCTCGGACAACCCGGGTCCTTCCTGCCCGAACAACAGCACGCATTCCCTCGGCAGACGTACCGTCTCCACCGGGTGCGCCCCCGGGGTGTTGTCCACGGCGACGATCGCCAGACCGTGCTCGGCCGCGTACTCGACGAGTCCTGCGACCTGCGGATGGTGGTGCAGGTGCTGGTAACGGTCGGTCACCATCGCACCACGCCGGTTCCATCGGCGTCTGCCCACGATGTGCACGGCGGCCACGGCGAAGGCGTTGGCAGTACGTACAACCGTGCCGATGTTGTGGTCGTGTTGGAAATTCTCGATCGCGACGTGGAACGGGTGCCTGCGCGTGTCCAGGTCCGCCACGATCGCCTCGCGACGCCAGTAGCGATACGCGTCGACGACGTTGCGACGGTCACCGTGCCTCAACAGTTCGGGGTCGTACCGGTCGTCCTCGGGCCACGGGCCCTCCCACGGCCCCACACCGACCTCGTGCCGGTAGGTCCACTCGGTCGGCCCCACCGGTTCGGTCGTTCCTTCCGAGATGTCCTGACTCATCCGACCGTCCACACCGCCATTGTGCGTGGCGGCGCGGGCCGTGTTTCCCACCGGGCGCGCTACCTCACACAGGATTCGGCGGGGACGACGGGTGGGCGTCGACGGCGGGTCGCCAAGGACTGTTCTCGTCGGTACCGAACTGTGACAGTCGCGCGTACGACGCATATCCCCGCATCACCCCTGCTCGCAAGGTCGCCATACCTTCCGTCGGGGCAGGAAAGCGATTGCTAGTCTGCCTCCAGCTCCGGCAGCGCGGCGCCGACGTTCGCGCGCGATCTTAAAAGCATCGGGGCTGCCCGCCTTTCTCTCGCCGCTACCGCGGACGGGCGGAGCACACGGCTGACCGCAAGGAGCACGAAAGTGATTTGGTGGGAGCTGGCCCCCGCCGTGGTGTGCACCGCCGCCATCGTCTTCCTCCCCGGATACCTGGTCGCCCGAAGCTGGGCAGTCACCGGGCTCGCCGCCCTCTGCATGGCCGCCCCGGTGTCGATCGGCCTGGCGGCCGGTATGGCTGTGCTGGGCCAGTGGGTCGGCCTGGCCTGGAACATCTCACTGGTGGCGGGTGCGGCGGTCACGCTGGCCCTGGTCGGACTACTGATGCGGGCGGTGGCTCCCAAGGCACTGGGACTCCGAGAACGCAAGCCCAGGTCACTGCGGTCCCGATGGACACTTTTAGTGCATGCCGGCGCCTTGCTCATCCCCGCGGTGCTGTTGCTGCGCGGCCTGACGCGGATGATCGGCGCCCCGGAGAACATCTCCCAGACCTACGACAACATCTTCCATCTCAACGCGGTCCGCTTCATCCTCGACTCCGGGTCGGCTTCCTCGCTCACCTTGGGCGGGATGTACAGCGACGGCGCCACACCGTCGATGTACCCGGGGGCCTGGCACGGCCTCGTCAGTCTGGTCGTGCAGGTCAGTGGAGTGTCGATCCCCGCGGCGGTGAACGCGGTGACCCTGGTCGTGGGGGCGCTGGTCTGGCCGATCTCGTGCATCTTCCTGGCCACACGTGCGACCGGTACCCGGCCGGTGCCGGTGTTGTTCGCGGGAGCGTTGTCGGCCGTTTTCGGCACCTTCCCCTACCTCATGGTCGACTTCGGGGTGCTGTACCCGTTCTTCCTGTCGTTGGCGCTGCTCCCGGCCGCGCTGGCGTTGGTGGCGATGGCCACCGGTGTCGGTATGCGCGACGGCACGCCACGCTGGCTCGCCGCGCTGGTGCTGGTCCCGGTGGCCGTGGGAATGGCGTTGGCTCACCCCAGCACGTTCCTGGCGCTGGCGGTGTTCGCCGTGCCGATCCTGGTGGTCGCCCTCGTCCGATACCGCCGGGGCCTGGCGGCCGAACGGAAGGCCACCCTGCGGTACTACGGTCTGATCCTGCTGCTGCTCGGGTACCTGGCCGTCGGGGCGGTGCTATGGCTCCGGCTGCGCCCCTCCGACGCGGCCTCCTCCTGGTCTCCGGTCCAGACCATTCCGCAGGCGTTCGGGGAGGTCGTCGCCGCGGGCCTCGTCGAACAAGGACCGACCTGGGTGGCGTTCTTCCTGACGTTGGTCGCCTTCTACCTGGTCACGCGCCGACGGTTCAGCTGGTGGGTGTTCGGCGTCTATCTGCTCGCCGCAGGCCTGTTCATCATGGTCTCGGCGGTGCGGGGGGACAGTCCGTTGCGGGACTTCCTCACCGGGGTCTGGTACAACGACACCCGCCGGCTGGCGGGACAACTCCCCATGATCATCGTGGTGGTCTGCACGATCGCCGCCACCTGGCTGTTCAGCCGTTCGATCGACGCCCTGTCGTCCCGCTTCCCCGCGCTCCGTGCGTCCAGCTCGACCTCGACCACCTCTCCGCGCGTCTCCGCGGTGGCTTTCGTCGTGGCGGCCGCTCTGGGCGTGGCCGGGCAGTTCAGCTCGGTCAACTTCGCGATAGCGGACGGAATGCCGAGTTATCAGGTCCACGACGAGGCACCGGTCCTGTCCCCCGACGAGTACGCCTTGCTCGAACGGCTCGACGAACACGTACCGCCGGACGAGAAGATCATCGCGAACCCGTGGACGGGTACGGCGCTGTCCTACGCGATCGCTGGACGACGCACCCTCACCCCTCACGTCGGGGGCACGATCCCGCCCGAGGCCCAATTCGTGATGGACAACCTCGACGAGATCGACACCGATCCTCGGGTCTGCTCGACGATCGAGCGCCTGAACAGTCACTACGTCCTCGACTTCGCCGGACCACAGGTACACAACAGGAACGTGTTCTTCGAAGGACTCGCCTCCCCTGCCGCCAACCCGGGCCTGACCAAGGTCGATCAGGAAGGAACGGCGGCGACGTTGTACCAGGTCACCGGTTGCTGACACGGGCGCCGATAGACTCCGCGTCCATGCGAATCCTGAGCGTCGTCGGGGCCCGTCCGCAGTTCGTCAAGCTCGCCCCGATCGCGAACGCGATGCAGGGCGAGGCCGAACACCTGATCGCGCACACCGGTCAGCATTACGACCACAACATGAGCGACGTGTTCTTCGCGGAACTCGGCATACCGAAACCCGACTTCAACCTCGGCATCGGGTCCGGCAGACACGGAGAACAGACCGGTGCCATGTTGGCGGGCCTGGAGAAGGTCATCTCCGAGGTCGCTCCGGATTGGGTACTCGTCTACGGGGACACGAACTCCACGCTCGCCGCGGCGCTCGCCGCGGTGAAACTGCACGTGCCCGTCGCACACCTGGAAGCGGGTCTGCGGTCGTTCAACCGGCGCATGCCCGAGGAACACAACCGAGTCCTCACCGACCACGCGGCCGACCTGCTGCTCGCGCCCACCCGGATAGCGATGGAACACCTCGCCGCCGAGGGACTCGCTAAGCGCAGCATCCTGGTGGGCGACGTGATGACCGACGTGCTGTACCAGGTACGGGATCGCGTAGCTGGTACGCCCTTGCGGCTGGGCGCGGCGGTAGAACCCGGCCAGTACTACATCGCGACCATTCACCGGCCCGACAACACCGACGACCCGGACCGGTTGCGCGCCATCATCGACGGCATCGCGAAGGTCGGTAAACCCGTCGTGCTGTTGGCCCATCCGCGCCTGCGAGACCTCGCGCAGCGGCACGGTATCCCGCTCGACGTGGGTTCCATCGTGGTCTCCGAGCCGGTCGGCTACCCGGAATTGGTCAACGCGGTCGCACACAGCGCAGGCGTGATCACCGACTCCGGCGGGCTCCAGAAGGAAGCCTTCCTGCTCCGGGTCCCGTGCACCACGATCCGGCCGGAGACCGAGTGGGTCGAAACCGTCGAAATCGGCTGGAACGTGTTGGTGGACAAGGACTTCGGCGAGTTGACCGCCACTGTGGAACGTCCCCGTCCGGCGGAGACCGACGCCGCCCCCTACGGCACGGGCCAGGCCGCCGAAACCGTGGTACGGGCGTTGCTGGAGCGAGCCTGACCGGGTTCGGTTCGGACACTCACCGAGCGAGTCGGCCGGAAGTGATCCACTGCGCGGCCTTCCGGCCAGTGGTGGCCAGAGAAGCGTTGTCTCGCGCCCAGTTCACCAGGTGGTCCCGATCGTGGGGTTGGCCGTCGAGCAACGCGAGCATCTGCGCCGCCACCGACTCCGGTGTGTACTCGGCGACCTGGCCGAGCGCATTCTCCCGAAGCAGATCCGAGCTGGCACCTGTCCCGGCGAACAGCACCGGAGTGCCACACGCGACAGCCGCGTAGATCTTCGTCGGCTTCGCGAAGTCGTACCCCTGGCCCGGCACGATGCTGACCAGAGCACCGGTGGCCCCGCTGATCCACCGCGCCGCCTCGGCGGGCGGCACCACACCACCGAACTCCACATTGTCCGGTGCGAGCCTCGCCGCGAGCTCACGCAACTCCGGTTCGGCCGCCCCTTGCCCGAAGAACCGCAGCCGGACCTCCGGATGCTTTTCCAGCACGATCGGTAGGGCACGAATGAAGACGTCGGCTCCTTGCCATTCCGACATCGTGCCGGTGTAGACGAAATAGGGCGCGTCCGGCGAGGAAGAGTCCTCGATCGGCTTGAACACGTTCGTGTCCACGCCGTTGGCCACCACGGCGACTCGTTCGTCCGGAACACCGAACTCACGCACTCGCTGCGCCACCCCGTCGGACACCGCGACCACCCCGCGCGCGCGGCGCAGGGTGAACCGTTCCAACGCACGCATCAACCCGGTGACGGGCTTGGGCGCGTCGATGGCGGCCAGCGCATCGGACCAGATATCCGCGGCGTAGTAGTAGAACGGAACGCGCTTGAGCAGGCATGCAATGGCTGTCACCACCCCGGTGCTGGGCGGCGGCTCGGCGATCACCACGTCGGCCGAGCGCAGCAGCAACCGCGGAAGCAGCGGAACGTCGTAGCTGGCGTACTGCACATAGCCGCGCACGTTCCCGCCCGCATCGCGCAACACCGGCCATCGGTGCACCGCGTAGTTCGGGAACTCCTGCCTCGCCGCTGTCTTGGGAGGCTTCGTGGTCAACACCGTCACCTGGTGACCGGCCTCGGCGAGCCCGTCCGCCAGCGCCTTGAGCCGGAAGGCCGCGGCCGCCACCTCGGGTGCGAACATCCTGGTGACAAGCACGACCTTCATTCCGTCACCTCCGTGGTCGCGGACCGCAGCAACTCCTCCGCCACGCGCAGCGTGTTGAGGCCTTCCTGCAGGGTCACCACGTCGTTGCCGACCCCGAGGACCGCGTCCCGGAACTTCTCGTGTTCCACGCGCAACGGCTCACGCTTCTGGATGGCGAACCGGGTCATGTCCCCTTCGGACACACCGCGGAAGTTCGCCACCGAGTCCCACTCCGACCGGACCACGCCGTTGGCGTGGAAGGTGAGGTCGGCGGTCAGAGTGTCGGCGACGAACGCGCCCTTCTCACCGGTGACCACGGTGACCCGTTCCTTCATCGGGGAAAGCCAGTTGACCAGGTGGTTGGTGATGATGCCGTTGGCCAGCCGCCCGGTCGCGGCCACCATGTCCTCGTGCGGGCGCCCGGAACGGGTGGTGGTCTGCGCCGCCACGGTGGCGTACTCCGACTGCGCCAGCCACGCCGTCAGGTCGATGTCGTGGGTGGCGAGGTCCTTGACCACGCCCACGTCGGCGATCCGCGCCGGGAACGGGCCCTGCCTGCGCGTGGCGATCTGGTAGATCTCGCCGAGTTCACCGGCGGCCATGCGGTCCCGCAGCGACTGCAACGCCGGGTTGTACCGCTCGATATGGCCGACGGCACCGACGATGCCCTTCGCGGCGAACGCCTTGACCAGCCTGTCACCGGCCTCGACGCTGTGCGCGATCGGCTTCTCGATCAGCGTCGGCACCTCCGCCTCGGCGAGCATGAGGCCGATCTCCTCGTGCATGCCGGTGGGCACCGCGCACACCGCCATGTCGATGCCGATGTCGATGAGCTGTTCCACACTGCTCAACACGGGCAGGTCACCGGCCACGCCGTGCGGGTCGCCGGTGGCGTCGGCGACCGCGACCAGGTTCAGTCCCTCGACCTCCCGGATCACCCTGGCGTGATGGCGGCCCATCATGCCGAGCCCGATCAGTCCCACTCGCAGTTCGCTCATGATCACGCTCCCGCCTTCGCCAAGGTGTTCACCGCGGTGACGATGCGCTCGCGGTCGCGGTCGGTCAGCGACGGGTGCACCGGCAGCGACACGACGGTGCGGGCGGCGCGCTCGGTGTTGGGCAGCTCGTCGGACCGGCCGAACGACGGCAACCGGTGGGTCGGAATCGGGTAGTAGACGCCGGAACCGATGTTGTACTCGTCTTTCAGTGCGGCGACGAATCCGTCCCGATCCTCGGGCACGCTGATCGTGTACTGGTGGTAGACGTGCACCGCGTCCTCGGCGACCGCCGGCACGCCGACGCCCTCAAGGTGTTGGTCGAAGAACTGCGCGGTGGCCTGCCGGGTCTTGGTCCAGTCACCGATCTTGGTCAACTGCACGCGCCCGATCGCGGCGTGCAGGTTGGTCATCCGGGCGTTGAACCCGACGAGCTCGTTCTCGTACTGCCGCTCCATGCCCTGGTTACGCAGCAGGCGCAGGGCCCGTTCCACCTCCGAGTCCGAGGTGGAAACCATGCCGCCCTCACCGGAGGTCATGTTCTTGGTCGGGTAGAGACTGAACATCGCGAACGTGCCGAACGTGCCGACGGGCTTACCGGCGAGGCTGGCCCCGTGGGCCTGGGCGGCGTCCTCGTACAGCGCCAGCCCGTGTCGCTCGGCCAGGCTCTGCAAAGCGGGCATGTCCGCCGGATGCCCGTAGAGGTGGACCGGCATGATCCCCTTGGTGCGCTCGGTGATCAGCGTGGCCACGTGTTCCGGGTCCAGACAGTAGTGCGTGAGTTCGATGTCGGCGAAGACGGGCGTCGCGCCGGTCAGTGCCACGGCGTTCGCCGTGGCCGCGAACGTGAACGAGGGCACGATCACCTCGTCACCGGGGCCGACACCCGCGGCCAGCAACCCGAGGTGCAGACCCGAGGTACCCGAGTTGACCGCCACGGTCGGCCTTCCGTCCAGCAGGACCTGGCTGAACTCCTCTTCGAATGCGGCAACCTCGGCGCCTTGGGCCAGCATCCCGGAACGCAGCACGGCGTCGACGGCCTGACGTTCCGCGTCACCGACGATCGGCTTGGCGGCCGGTATGAACTCCTCGCTCACGCGACGTCCTCAAGATCGTTTCGGAAAGAATTGTTCGGGTTCACTGTATTCCTGCTTCGGCTCCATCTTGGCAGCGGCCGAGACACGCCGAAGGTCGTACAGCGTGATCGACATCAACCCGGCAGGTGCTTTCGAGTCGGAAACGGATAGCCGGATACTGTGCAATCCATGCCCGTGCCCGAGAGCAGCACCGACGGTACCGACACCCGGGTCGAGCTCATCGGCCACCGTCGCTCTCTGCTGACCCGCCCCGATTCGCGTACGGACGCGGTGTCGCTGCCACCAGCCCAGCGCGGCGTGGTCTCCGCCATAGGGCTTGCGGTGCAGGGACTGATTCGGTTCGTCTACAGCCTGCTGGTCGGCCGCACCCTGCCCGCCGGTTTTCTGTCGGCGACGAACAGCGCGATCTCCACCGCGATGCTCGCCACGATGTTGTGGCCCACCTCCCTGGGGGCGGCGGCGGCCAAGTTCGTGGCCCGAGAGGCGGGTGACATCCCGACGCGGGCGGCACTGACCCGTTTTCTGGCCCGGCTGTCCTTACTGACCTCGGCTGTGCTCGGAGTGTTCGCCGGGGCGCTGAGCTACTTCGTGCTCGAACCGGGCGAACTCGTGACCGGGTTGTCGGTCGCACTGCTGACCGTCGGAATGTCGGGTCACACCTTCGTGCGCGGCGTGCAGTACGCGACCGGACGGGTGTTGCGGGCCACGGTGTGGGACGCGCTGTCCTTCGTCGTCGCCGTGGCAGGTCTGGTGCTGGTGCTCGTGTTCGACTGGCACGCGGCGCTGCTTCTGCCGCTGACCGCCGGTTACCTCGTCTACACGGTGGCCGGTTGGCCCCGGTCCGGCTCAGGATCGATCCGACGGGAACTACGCACCGAGATCAACCGGTTCGTGGCGTGGGGTGTCCTCGGCTCGTTGGCCACCGGTGGATTCCTGCAACTGACCATGGTGTTGGCACGCCAGACCGGTGACGCGGTGAGCGCCGACGCCTACGCGGCGGCCCTGACCCTGGCCACTCCCGCCTCGATGATCGGTTCCGTGCTGAGCCTGCTGCTGCTGCCCGCGTTGTCCGGCGCGGTCGGGCGCGGTGATCTCCACGCCGTGCGGCAGTACACCGACCTCGCACAACGCACCTTGATCACCGTGGTCGGCGGTGCCTTCGGGGTTCTGCTGGTGGGCAGCAGGCTCCTCGTCGGCCTGGTGTGGCCACAGCTGTCCGAGGCGGTCCCGGTCCTGGAGGTGCTGCTCCTGGCCACCTTCCTGCTCACAGTGTCCACTGTGACCAGTGAGTCCATCAGGTCCTACAGCAGGCACGGCGCGCGAGCCGTGGCACTGATCCGCACCGCCGGACTGGTGATCGGGCTGGGCGTCGGGATAGCCCTGCTTCCCGAACTGTCGGTGACGGGCATCGCGCTCGGCTACCTCGCGGGCATGGCGGTCACCGGTTGCGTGCCCGTCGTCCTGGTCTGGCGGCGGGACCGGCACCGTTGGGCGCCTCTTTTCCTCCGCGTTCTGGCCGGGGCGGTCCTGGCGGCCGTGCTGATACTGCTGCGCCCCGACACCGGGCCCGGCTGGCTCGACCTCGGGATGATCGTGGTCTTCGCGCTCGGCTGGATGCTTCTGCACCGCGGCGACCTGATGACCGTCGCCCGGCGCTCCACGGGCGCTCGGGCTGCGTGACCCGCGCGGACACCCATCGCCGCGACGAGCCGGTGACCGGAAACAGCACCGAGAATGCCGCCCGCCGGCCTCCGCTAGACTCCGCGCCCATGGCCGACGGTGGGCGCATACTCTGCATCTCTTTCTCGGATATCAACCAGGATTCGCGCGTGCTTCGGCAGCTGGACGTACTCGCCGAACTCGGCGAGGTGACCACCGTCGGGTTCGGCGACAAACCGCGGGCGGCCACCGAACACCTGGAGATCGACGCGAATCTGCCCTCGCTACCCCAGACTCCCGCCGGTGTCGCCCTGCTGGCCGCACGCCGCTTCGACAAGGTCGAGTTCCTGGCCCCCGCCATTCGTGCCGCACTCGACCTGCTCTCCGGCCGACGGTTCGACGTGGTGGTGGCCAACGAAGCCCGCGCGATGGCGCTCGGCCACCACGTCGCGCAGGGCGCGCCCGTCGTCGCCGACATGCACGAATGGGCGCCGGAGGAGCGCTCGCACGTGACGTCCTGGCGGCTGCTGGTGAAACCGTTCATGACCCACCAGTGCCGCAAGTACCTGCCGAAGATGGCCGCCGTGACCACCGTGAACGACTCGATCGCCGAGCTGTACCGCGACCGGTTCGGTGTGTCCGCCCGCATCGTCCGCAACGCGGGCGCGTTCCGGGACCTGGAACCCAGCGAGATGCGAAACGGCAGGATCCGGTTGGTACACAGCGGGGGCGCTGTCCCCGGCCGCAACATCGAAGCGCTGATCGAGGCCGTCCGCAGCTTGGACGAGACCTACACGTTGGACCTCTACCTGGTTCCGGGCCGTGACGGTGGCCGGTACCTGGACAGCCTCCGCGCGTTGATCGGCGGCGACCCGCGGATCACTCTGCACCCGCCGGTCACGCCGGACGAACTCGTGCCGACGTTGAACTCCTACGACGTGGGGGTCTTCAGCCTGCCCCCGCTCACCCCCAACCACCGGTTCATGCTGCCCAACAAGATCTTCGACTTCGTGCAGGCGCGGCTGGCCGTGGTGTTCGGCTCGGCCCCGGAGACCGACCGACTGATCTCGGAGCATCGACTGGGCGCCATCGCGCGGGACGCCTCCGCCGAAGCCATGCGCGAGACCCTCGCCGCGCTGGACGAACAACAGGTCAGAACCTACAAGCAGAACGCGCACACGGCGGCCAAGGTGCTCAACTCCGCCGAGGACCGCGAGGTACTCAAGACCGTCGTAGCCGATCTGCTGCCCTGAACACGCCCAAGAGGTCCTGACACGGCATGCGACCGACGACGCTGCGAGAGCGCCCCTCCCACGAGCTGCCCACCGACCGCTCCGAGCCGCCCCCGACACCGCGTCGCGGCGGGTTCCGGCCCGAGATCGTGGGCCTGCGGGCGATCGCCGTGCTCCTGGTGGCGATCTACCACATCTGGTTCGGCAGGGTCTCCGGCGGCGTGGACGTCTTCCTGCTGCTCACCGGTTTCCTGATCACCGGTTCGCTGCTACGCATGGCGCAGCCCCACGGAAGGGTTCGGTTCGCGGCCTTCTGGAGCAGGCTGTTCAAACGCCTCTTCCCCCCGGTGGCGGTCGTCCTGCTCAGTGTGCTCGTCGCGACCTACCTGTGGCTGCCCCGAGCGCGCTGGCGCGGCACCATCGAGGAGACGATCGCCGCGGCGCTGTACCTGGAGAACTGGGCCCTGGCCACCAAAGCGGTCGACTACCTGGACCGCACCGAACTGCCCAGCCCCGTGCAACACATCTGGTCGCTGTCGATGCAAGGCCAGTTCTACCTGGTCTGGGCCGTGTTGATGGCTCTGGCGGCCTTCTTCGCGACCAGACTGCGACGAGACGTGGCGAAGGTGTGGCTCGTCCTGTGCGCCACGGTGTTCGTCGGCTCGCTGAGCTACTCCGTCTTCATCACCGAGTCCAACCAGGCCTGGGCGTACTTCGACTTCGGTGCGCGACTGTGGGAGTTCGCGCTCGGCGGTCTTCTGGCCGTGGTGCTTCCGTACCTGCGGCTTCCCGAACGACTCCGGGTGGCGTTGGGCTGGTTGGGGTTGCTCGCCCTGATCTCGTGTGGGGCGTTGCTGGACGTGTCCACGATGTTCCCCGGATACGTGGCGTTGTGGCCCGTCGGGGCGGCGATCCTCGTTCTCCTCGCCGGCACGACCGGAAACCGCTTCGGCGCCGACCGCCTTCTCACGTCGCGACCGCTGAAGTCTCTGGGAGACCTCTCGTACGCCCTCTACCTCTGGCACTGGCCGGTCCTGGTCGTATACCTCGCGGTCACCGACCGTTCGGTGGCCAGCCTCCACGGTGGCTTGGCGGTGCTGGCCGTCTCACTTTTGCTGGCGGTGTTGACCAGGACGTTGCTGGAGAAGCCGGTCAACGCCTTCACCCACTCTCGCTCCAGTGTCGGCTGGGCGATCACGGTCGTCGCGTTCTTCCTGACCCCGGTCCTCGTGGTCACGGCACTCTGGACCACGCGACTCGACAGGGAACAACACCTGGCGGCGTCGGCGGCGGACAACGTGGCCCTGTACCCCGGGGCGCGGGTACTTGTACAACCCGAACTCGCGGACCACTCGTCCTCCCCGCCGGTGCGGCCCGACCTCGCCAACGCCCGAGCCGACCTGCCGGACACCTACGAAAAGGGCTGCCACGCCACCCTCGAACAGACCGAGGCGATGGTCTGCGAACACGGCCCGGACAACGCCGAGCACAGCATCGCCGTGGTGGGCGCCTCCCGCAGCGCGCACTGGTATCCGGCTCTGCGGGAAGTGGCCGACGCCAACGGGTGGAAGCTATACAACATCACCAAAAGTTCCTGCCAGTTCAGCACCGACACTCCTTTGACGACCGACGGACAGGTCTACTCGGAGTGCCTGGAATGGCGCGAGAACCTGATGCGTGAGTTGACCGAGCTCCGCCCCGACGTCGTGCTGACCTCCTCGACTCGGGCCACCCCCGACCAGGGGGAACAAACGTTTCCGGGTTTCGTCGAGCGGTGGCGACAACTGGACGAACTCGGCATCGACGTCATCGGGGTGCGCGACCTTCCCCGCGTCGAGGCCGAGGGCGCCGAGTGCCTGTCGACCCGCACCGCCGAGGAATGCACCTCACCGGTCTCGTACAGTCACGCGCCGACCGATCCCGCACTGGAACTGACCGGTGTGCCGGACAACGTGACCTTCATCGACATGACCCCGTACGTGTGCCCCGAGAGCGAATGTCCTCCCGTCATCGGCAACGTGCTGGTCTACTACGACGATGCTCACCTGACCGCCACCTACTCCCGGACACTGGCCCCCCTGTTGGAGGACGAGATCGTCCGGGCGACGAACTGGTGAGGACCCCGGTGAAAAAAGCCCTGGTCCCCTTTCGGGGAACCAGGGCTTTTCAAGAGTTTTCGGTCGTTGTCGGTCGCCGTCAGTCGGTGGCCTCGGTCAGAACCCCGTCCGCCTCCACGTACGTGTCACCGGACACCGGGCACACCCAGCACTCCCCCTGCTGCCGCAGAGGCGCACCCGCCTTGCCGACCCAGCCGATCCGGCGCGCGGGCACGCCCGCCACGAGGCCGAAGTCGGGCACGTCCTTGGTCACCACGGCACCCGCCGCCACCGTGGCCCATCGGCCGATCCGAACCGGAGCCACACACACGGCGCGGGCACCGATCGAGGCTCCCTCGTCGACGGTGACGCCGACGGCGTCCCAATCGGAGGCGCTCTTCAGGCTGCCGTCGGGGTTGACCGCGCGCGGGTAGGTGTCGTTCGTCAGCACCACGGCGGGCCCGATGAACACCCCCGCAGCCAGCTCGGCGGGCTCGTAGACCAACGCAAGATTCTGGATCTTGCAGTTGTCCCCGACCCGGACCCCGGTGCCGATGTAGGCGCCGCGCCCGACGATGCAGTTCTCGCCCAGCTCGGCGTCCTCACGCACCTGTGCCAGGTGCCAGATCTTGGTTCCCTTGCCGAGCTTCGCGGTCTCCGCCACGTCGGCTCCGGCGGCAATGAACGACATGCTGCTCATTTCATCGATCGCGGTGGATGCTCACTACGCCTTGCCGATCACCCGGTAGGTGACGCCGGGCCAGCGGTCGGCGGAACTCACCCGGCGACCGTCGACGAAGGTCCGGACACCGGGCAGGTCGTCCGGCCCGATCTCGGCGTATTCACGGTGATCGGCCTGGACCACGGCGGCGTCGACCTCTTCTCCCAGATGGTAAGGCTCGAAACCGAACCCACGCAGTTCTTCGTCCGAGAACATCGGGTCGTGCACCAGAGCCGTCGCGCCGCGCGAACGCAGTGCCTCCACAGTGGCGAAGACACCGGAGAACGCCGTCTCCTTCACACCGCCGCGGTAAGAGGCGCCGAGCACGACGACCCGGGCACCGCTCAAGTCACCGTGCGCGCCCTCCAACAGCCCGATCGTGTACTCGGGCATGCCCGCGTTGGTCGCCCTAGCCGCGCGCACGACGCTCGCCTCCGGGTCGTTCCACAAGTACAGCCGCGGGTAGACCGGGATGCAATGCCCGCCGACGGCGATACCCGGTTGGTGGATGTGGCTGTACGGCTGGGAGTTGGCCGCCTCGATGACTTGGTAGACGTCGATACCGACCGTGGCGGCGTAACGAGCGAACTGGTTCGCCAGGCCGATGTTGACGTCCCGGTACGTGGTCTCCGCCAGCTTGGCCAGCTCGCTGGCCTCCGCCGACCCCAGGTCCCACACGCCGTTCGGGCGAGAGAGGTCCGGACGGTCGTCGAAGTCCAACACGGCCTCGTAGAACTCGATCGCCCGGCGCGCGCCCTCGGAGGACAACCCACCGATGAGCTTCGGGTATTTGCGCAGGTCCTCGAACACCCGACCGGTGAGCACACGTTCCGGCGAGAAGACCACGTGGAAGTCGGTGCCCTCCTTGAGCCCGGAGAGCTTCTCCAACGTGGGCTTCCAGCGGTTGCGTGTGGTGCCGACAGGCAGCGTGGTCTCGTAGGAAACCAGGGTGCCCTCGGTCAGGTGGCGGCCCAGTTCCTCCGTCGCGGCGTCCATCCACGCGAAGTCCGGACGGGCCTCCTCGTCCACGAACAAAGGCACGACCACGACCACCGCGTCCGCACCGGGGACCGCGTCGCCGTAGTCGGTGGTGGCGCGCAGCGCGCCCGAGGGCACCAACTCGCTGAGTTTCTCCTGCAGCCGCGCCTCACCGGGAAACGGTTCGACCGCACGATTGACCTGCTCGACGACATCGGCATTCACATCGACGCCCACGACCTCATGGCCTTTCGAGGCGAACTGAACGGCGAGCGGAAGCCCAATCTTCCCCAGGGCGATGACCGCGATCTTCACGAAAGACCGTCCCCTTCTGTGGCACAGGCGTGGGTGAGATGTGTGAGATGTCAAAACGCAGCCTAATCACACCGTGGGGCGCGGACTTCGCGCCCCTGACCACCTCCGTACCGTCTGCGATCATCGGGCTCTCGGGTACCACGCCAGTAGGTCACTCATACGGCGTACACTCTCCGACGGCGCTTCCCTCCGCCCGGTGATGCTCCTCGTGATCACGCGGAGAACAACGGTGCGACACGAGTCTTGTCGAGAGGAATCGAGTGCGGGCACTTGTCACCGGAGGAGCCGGTTTCATCGGGTCCACCCTGGTCGACCGGTTGCTGGCCGATGGACACGACGTGCACGTCGTCGACGACTTCAGCCGCGGTCGGCGTGAAAACCTGGTCGATGCGCAAGCCACCGGCAGGATGACCCTGCACGAGACGGACATCACAGCACGTGAGCTGGTCGACGTGGTGGAGGCGGCCGCGCCGGAGGTCATCTTCCACTTGGCCGCGCAGATCAGCGTGCGTAACAGCGTCACCGACCCGTTGGTGGACGCCCAGCAGAACGTGCTGGGCACACTCAACGTCCTCGAAGCGGCCCGGAAGGCCGACGTCCGCAAGATCGTCTACTCCTCGTCCGGCGGCTCCATCTACGGCGCCCCCGAACGCCTACCGGTCTCCGAGGAAGCCCCACTCGACCCGAAGTCGCCCTACGCCGCCAGCAAGATCTCCGGCGAGGTCTACCTCGGCACGTATCGCAGCCTGTACGGGCTGGACTACACCACCCTGGCGCTGGCGAACGTGTACGGACCACGTCAGGACCCACACGGCGAGGCGGGCGTGGTGGCGATCTTCGCCGACGCGCTACTCAGCGGAGGTCCGACCACCGTCTTCGGCGACGGCGGCAACACCCGCGACTACGTCTACGTGCACGACGTGGTGTCCGCGTTCATCGCGGCCGCGGGCGAACGCGGCAGTGGCAAACGGTTCAACATCGGCACCGGAATACAGACCTCCGACCGGGACCTGCACCGGTTGGTGGCCACCGCGGCCGGAGCCGCCGACAACCCCCGGTTCGCCCCTGCCCGGCTCGGTGACCTGCGGAAGTCCGCGCTGGACTCGCGTGCCGCCCAGCGCGAACTGGGCTGGCGGCCAAAGGTGGAGCTGGAAGAAGGGGTGCGCCGCACCGTCGACTACATCCGCACGCACCGCACCCCGGACGAAAAACTGCTGGTCAACCCCGGTCGCGAGCCCGTCGAGCACGCGTCCGGGGTTTTGTCAATGGACAGCCTGTTACCATGAATTTTCGCGTCTCGCCACTCGGGAGAACCAGATGAGCTACGAAGACGTCTGGGTGGTCATTCCGGTCTACAACGAAGGCCAGGTGATCGCCGACGTGGTGGAACACGTACTCGAGACCTTCCCGAACGTGGTGTGCGTGGACGACGGCTCAGGCGACGACTCCGCCGACAAGATCGCCGGCACGGGGGCTCACCTGGTACGACACCCGATCAACCTCGGGCAGGGAGCGGCGCTGCAGACCGGACTGTCCTACGCGCTGGCCCGGTCGGGCGCCGAGTACTTCGTGACGTTCGACGCCGACGGTCAACACCAGGTCAGTGACGCGGAGCGGATGATCGAGGTCGCCCGGGCGGGGGACGCGGACGCGGTTCTAGGCTCCCGGTTCCTCGAGAAGTCCGGTCAGGTGCCGTGGCTCAAACGGGTGGCTTTGCGTACCGCGGTCGCACTCAGCCCCAACGTCCGCAAGCTCCGGCTCACCGACGCCCACAACGGCCTACGGGTACTCACCCGCTCGGTCGCCGAACGGATGCGTATCAGCATGAACGGGATGGCTCACGCCTCGGAGATCGTGACGTTCCTCGCTCAGAACAACATCCGTGTCCGCGAGATCCCCGTGCGGATCCTGTACACCGACTACTCCAAGAGCAAGGGTCAGTCGTTGGTCAACGGGGTAAACATCCTGTTCGATCTGTCACTGCGCGACCGGGGGTGAATTCGTCAATGCTGGCTCAGGTCGTACTACTGGCTGCGGTCGGCGGCATCTTCCTCTACTTCGTCAGCCGCAAACACAACGTCCGCATGCAGGCGAGCAAGCGCATCGGTTTCTTCTTCTTCCTCGCCTTGAACGCCTACGCAGTCCTGTTCCCCAGTCACACGACATGGGTCGCCCACCAGCTCGGCATCGGGCGTGGAGCGGACCTGCTGCTGTACCTGCTCGTGGTGGCGTTCGTGTTCGGCATGCTGAACACCTACCTGCGCTTCCGTGGGACCACCCAGCAGATCACCGAGCTGGCACGCGCGCTCGCCATCCAGGAGGCCGAGAGGGTCAACCACCAACGTGGAGTGTTGGTGGACGAGCAGGCACCCCTTCCCCCGACCGCCGCCGCCATCCCGAACGGCAGGAACGGCAAGAACGACAACCACGTCGAAAACGGCGGACACATCAGGAACGGACACGGTGAGGACGGAGCGAGCACACCCGCCGGCGGCTCCGCGCAGGTCCCCCGGATCGAAACCCCGTCCTGACGATCGTCCGTCCCGAGTCCGCCCGGTCGTTCACCCCCGGTTCCCGGCTCGCCCGGTCGTTCACTCCGCCGTCGCCTCCGAAGCCCTCGGCTCCCTCTGCCGGACGTGCCAGCGCACGTAGGCGCCCACATACGAGAACACCACGAGCGCCAGCGCGCCGATCCCCACGACGGGAAGCAGCTCGCGGGGGAACAACGTGCCGTAGATGTAGTACTCGTTGAACCCGCCCGGCAAAGGTCCGAGTCCTCGCAGCTCCCGCAGCCGGTCCTCCAACTCCGTCAACGGGCACGACAACGGCAGCACGTTGACCGCCACGCCCCACAGCGCGAAGAAGACGTGCACGAAAATCGACCTCGGCCAGTACCAAGCAAGGAACCCGCCGAGGCCGATGTAGAGCAGAGCCAGGAAATGAATCCCGGTCGTCAGCGCCGTCAGCAACTCCAGCATCGTTCACCTGTCCGTGTCGTTACCCGGGAAAAACAGGGCAACGGTACTCCGAACAGACACCCGATGGACCGGAAATCGACCGACGAATCGGACGAAAGGTCAGGTGAGCCCGAGATCGTCCAGGTCGAGGAGGTACCGGTAGGGCAGACCCCGGGCTTCGATGGCCTCCTTGGCCCCCGTCGCCCTGTCCACCACCGTGGCCACACCGACCACGGTCGCGCCGGCCTCCCGTAGCGCGTCGACGGCGGTGAGCACACTGCCCCCGGTCGTGGAGGTGTCCTCGACCGCGAGTACCCGCTGCCCGGCCACCTCCATGCCCTCGATGCGCCGCTGCATGCCGTGCTCCTTGAATGACTTGCGCACCACGAACGCGTCCAACACGACACCGTCGGCCGCGGCGGAATGCAGCATGGCGGTGGCTACGGGATCGGCGCCGAGGGTCAGCCCACCGACAGCTACGTAGTCCCAGTCAGAGGTGAGCTGACGCAACAACTTGCCGATCAGGGGAGCCGCCCCGTGATGCAGGGTGGCCCGCCGCAAATCGATGTAGTAGTCGGCTTCGGCACCGGAAGCCAAGGTGACCTTGCCGTGCACCACACAGAGCTCAGTGACCAACCGAGCCAATTCGATCTTCGCTGCTCGGTCGAGGGAAGGGGAAGGTGTCGCCACAGAAACCAAGTCTGACACGACCGGCTTCCCGACAAGGGGCCGCCTCAGGTTCGGTCGCCTTCCGCGAACCGCCCGCTGAGCCTGCGCACCAACTCCCTCGGCAGCAACCGCCCGATGGCGACCACGGCCTTGTACCGCTTGCTCGGCACCGAGACGACGCGTCCTCGCCGCAGGTCGGCCAGCGCCTCCTTCACCACTCGTTCCGGGGGCAACCAGAACGCCTTCGGGCCCGATTTCTCCAGCCCCGCGCGGGCGTGGAACTCGGTGTGCGTGAACCCGGGGCACAGCGCCATCACGCGCACGCCCGAGCCGTGCAGCGATGAGGCCAGACCATCGGAGAACGACGTCACCCACGCCTTGGTCGCCGTGTACGTCGAGCCCCGGCCGGAGAAGAACGCGGCCACGCTGGACACGTTGATGATCGCGCCGGAACGTCGCTCACGCATGACCGGCAGCGCGGCCCTCGTCAACCGCAGCACCGCCGTCACGTTGACGTCGAGCTGGTACTGCAGCTGCTCCACGGAAGCGGTCCACAGTTCACCGCCGAGTCCCAACCCGGCGTTGTTGACCAGCAGGTCCACTCCCGGGTCGGCCAACCGCCGTTCGACCGCCGCCATGCCGTCCCTGTCCGACAGGTCGGCGGGCAGCGTCTCGACGTCCACCCCGTAGCGGGTACGCAGCCGCTCGGCGTGCTCGGCGAGTCTGCCCTCGTTCCGCGCGACCAGCACGAGGTCGTACCGTTCGGCGGCGAGTTCGTCCGCGAACGCCGCCCCGATTCCGGCGGTCGCTCCGGTGATCAGTGCCACTGGCATGTTCCCAAGGTACCGCCCTCACGATCAGTTCACGGGGACAGGCAGTATCTTCGAGCAGGAGTTACCGCGGGCTCACACGACCGGGAAAACGAAGCCACATGGAAAACGGTGCCATCGACTACCTGTCGTTCGTTCGCGGCTTCACGGAGGCCCTGGAGGCCGAAGAAGCCGGTCACTTTGGCGGCTTACCGAGCACCGGTGGCTCCGAATCGGGCGTGGACGCCGCCTCCTACGCCAAGGGCTTCGAAGCGGGCTCCCAACTCGTACCGCACACCTTGATCTACCGGGAATTGTCGATTCAGGACGGAGGCCGGTTCACGGGGACTCTCGACCTCTCCGGCGCCGAGTTCCTCGACGATTCCCCGGAGGACTTCACGAAAGACTCGAACACCGAGACCTTCGAAGGCACAGAGGCGTTCGGAGACGTCACGACCTTCGAGGACACCGAGCCCTTCGAGGACGCCGGACCGTGGCACGCACCCATCGGACAGTCCCGCACGGAGACCGCACCGGTCACCTATCCCGACGAACCGCCGTTCGACGAGCCGGTGCACCTGTCCGGCACCCTCGAACTCGGCTAGGACCCGTCGTCAGTGGACTCGACGACCGACAGGCGCGGGACCGAGTCCTCCTCCTCGTCGAACGGGTCCACGATGTCGGCGATCTCACCGAGGTCGCGCAGCAGACGTTCCAACCGCGACGGGCCCACGTTCGGCGCGACGCTGGCGAGTACCCACTCGTCCTCCAGCCACGCGACACCCACGTCTCCGCCCAGCGAATCGGCGGCGGCCACCAGATCCTGGTCGATGATGGCGCGGGCCGTGGTCAGGTCGTCGGCGAAGGCGTAACGCTGCCCCACCGGCCCCAGCAGCTCCGGCATCTCCGCCCGCTGGAACGGCACACTCGCCAGCCACAGTTCCAACAGAACCGGATGCACCCGATTACAGCGCACTGCGACGATGACCGCCGGGATCACGTTGTCGGCCTCGATGTCGAACACGAACACCGGACGCCGACCGTCGGAGGTGAACGTGGACCCGGCCACGACGTTCACCGCGCTCTGGGCACCGAAGTAGCCGATCGCACCGCCCGTCCACTGACGGGGTAGCCGCTCGTCCTCCTCGACGTACTGCCAGCCGCGTAGCTCGGCCCAGCGTGCTCGCTCTCGATTACGGGAACTCTCCCTGGCTCTGTCCGCGGTGAGCAAGACGAGCCCGGCCACCGCGGCGACGGCGGCGATGACGAACCAGATCCACGCTGGAATACCCACGGCGATACAGGGTAGCCCGCACGGCCCGCCTGCCAAGATCACCGGGCCGTGTCGGGCTTACCCGTTCGAAGCATTCTTCGATCACTCGGCTCGGAAGACCCGCAGCACCTTGGCGGCGGCGTCGGATTCCGGGGCGTCGACCCGCACGGTGTCCCCGTCCTTGATCTCCCCGGCCAGCAGTTTCCTGGCCAGTTCGTCACCGATCGCCGACTGCACCAGCCTGCGCAACGGACGAGCACCGTAGATCGGGTCGTAGCCGTTCATCGCCAGCCACTCGCGAGCCGCCGGCGTGACGTCGAGCGTCAACCTGCGCTGGGACAGCCGCTTCGCCAACCGTCCGACCTGGATGTCCACGATAGCGCCGAGGTGTTCGGTGTCGAGCGCGTGGAACACCACGATGTCGTCGAGCCGGTTGAGGAACTCCGGCTTGAAGTGTTGCTGCACGACCGCCATCACCGAGTCCTTGCGCTGCTGTTCGGACAGCGTGGGATCGGCGATGACCTGCGAGCCGAGGTTGGAGGTGAGCACCAGGATCGTGTTGCGGAAGTCCACCGTACGGCCCTGGCCGTCGGTGAGCCTGCCGTCGTCGAGCACCTGCAACAGCACGTCGAACACATCCGGGTGCGCCTTCTCCACCTCGTCCAGCAGCACCACCGAGTACGGCCGCCTGCGCACCGACTCAGTGAGCTGACCACCCTGGTCGTAGCCGACGTAGCCGGGTGGCGCGCCCACGAGCCTGGCCACCGAGTGCTTCTCGCTGTACTCGCTCATGTCGATGCGCAGCATCGCGCGCTCGTCGTCGAACAGGAACTCGGCCAGCGCCTTCGCCAGCTCGGTCTTGCCGACACCCGTGGGGCCGAGGAACAGGAACGATCCCGTGGGCCGGTCCGGGTCGGAGACCCCGGCGCGGGCCCGCCGCACCGCGTCGGAGACCACCTTCACGGCGTCGTCCTGGCCAACGACCCGATGGGCAAGCTCCTCCTCCATGCGCAGGAGCTTGCCGGTCTCGCCCTCCAGCAGCCGACCGGCCGGGATACCGGTCCACGCGCTCACCACGTCCGCGACGTCGTCAGCGCCGACCTCCTCCTTCAACATCACGTCGGACATGCGGTCGCCGGACGCGTTCGTCTCGGTGGCGCGGGTGGCTTCCTCCAGTTCCTTCTCCAGCGCGGGGATGCGGCCGTACCGCAACTCGGCCGCCCTGCCGAGGTCGGCGTCCCGCTCGGCCCTGTCCGCCTCGCCACGCAGCTGTTCGAGCTGTTCCTTCAGCTCGCGGACACGTTCGATGGCACCCTTCTCGTTCTGCCACCGGGCCGTGAGCGCGTTCAACTCCTCACGCTTCTCGGCCAGCTCGGCGCGCAACGCCTCCAACCGCTCCCGCGAGGCCGGGTCGTTCTCCTTGGACAACGCCATTTCCTCGATCTCCATGCGGCGCACGGCCCGCTCCACCTCGTCGATCTCGACGGGACGCGAGTCGATCTCCATGCGCAGCCGGGAAGCGGCCTCGTCCACCAGGTCGATGGCCTTGTCGGGCAGGAAGCGGGCGGTGATGTAGCGGTCGGACAGCGTCGCCGCCGCCACCAGCGCGGCGTCGGTGATGCGCACACCGTGGTGCACCTCGTACCGCTCCTTGAGCCCGCGCAGGATGCCCACGGCGTCCTCCACCGACGGCTCCCCGACGAACACCTGCTGGAACCGCCGTTCCAGTGCGGCGTCCTTCTCGATGTGTTCGCGGTACTCGTCGAGCGTCGTCGCACCGACCATGCGCAGCTCACCGCGCGCCAGCATCGGCTTGATCATGTTGCCCGCGTCGAGTGAGGAGTCCCCGGCACCGGTCGCACCCGCACCGACGATCGTGTGCAGCTCGTCGATGAACGTGACGACCTGCCCGTCGGAGTCCTTGATCTCCTTCAGCACGGCCTTGAGCCGCTCCTCGAACTCACCGCGGTACTTCGCGCCCGCCACCATCGCCCCGACGTCGAGCGCCACCACACGCTTGCCCCGCAGCGATTCGGGCACGTCACCGGCCACGATGCGCTGCGCGAGCCCCTCCACGATGGCAGTCTTGCCGACACCGGGCTCACCGATGAGCACGGGGTTGTTCTTGGTACGCCGCGACAACACCTGCACGACCCGGCGGATCTCGCTGTCCCTGCCGATCACCGGGTCCAGCTCACCGGCCCGGGCCCGCTCGGTGAGGTCGACGCCGTACTTCTCCAGGGCCTGATACGTGCCTTCGGGGTCCGGTGTGGTGACCCGCGCCGAGCCGCGGACCTTGGTGAACGCCTCCCGCAGCGCCTCCGGAGTGGCTCCCTGCCGCTTGAGCAGGTTCGAGACCGGGCCGCCCTCGGCGGCCAGTCCGACGAGGACGTGCTCGGTGGAGACGTACTCGTCGCCCATCTCCGTCGCCAGCTTCTGGGCGTGGGTCAACGACTTCACCGCGTGCGTGTCGAACTGCGGTGATGAAACGGTGGCTCCCGTGGCCGACGGCAGAGCCGAGATGATCGGCTCCAATTCCTTGCGGACGACGTCGGGATCGGCCCCCGCCGCGGTGAGCAGAGGAGAGGCCAACCCGTCGCCCTGGGACAGCAACGCCCCCAGCAGATGCGCGGGCGAGATCTCCGGGTTGCCCGCCATGGTGGCGGCCTGCGCCGCCGACGAGATCGCCTGCTGCGTTTTCGTGGTCGGATTGAAAGCGTCCATCCCTCACCTTCCGCCGCACTCGAAGACCCTCTTCGATATGGATAACGTCAGAAAAGTTGAGCGTGTTCCACTCAATTTCGGCGCGGCCGGGTGATCTGACGACTACGAGGACAAACAGCGTAAAGTGACACTCGTCACGGTCACCTTCCCGGAGTCGGATGCCGAGTCACGCCCGCCGTCCTCACCGGTCCGGCCGTCCGCGAGGACGCAAGATTTTCGGAAGCTCCGAAGGGCCGACCCGGCGAAGAACTCCGCGAAGAAACTCCGCCGCGAAGCGACGCGGCGCGAGTGCCGCCGACCGGGACACACCTCCGAAGGCCACCCACCCGAGAACGAACCCGAGGTCGCTTCCCGTTTCCACACCTCTTCCGTACCGCCCACGATCTATCGTGCATACATCGGTCGACGACTCACTCAGGACGATCACTTCAGGACAAGGGAGCCAAGGTGTTGCGTGGCAGTGCGTGCTACCTGCGTTCAGCGCGGACAAAGCGCGTTCAGCGCGGACAGCGCGGACTCTGTGAGCACTGTGAGGCGGGCTGATGACGGAGACGAGGATCAGCCCGATCCCCCTGCTCGCCCCGCCCCGGGAGACGCCACCGGCCGTCAACGCTTTGGTGGAACACATCGAGAACAGTTGGCGACTCGCCCGACCCTACGCCGACGAGATCACGCAGCAGTTCTACCAGCTGCTGTTCACACTCGCACCGTCGGCACGGGACTTCTTCCCGGTGACCCTCCAGGCGGAGAACGGGCGCGTGGTCCGCGCCCTGATCCGCGTGCTGCGGCTGGTGAACCGGCCCGACGACCTGGTTCCCGTGCTCAGACAACTCGGCCGGGACCACCGCAAGTTCGGCCTCCAAGCGGCCCACTACGAGGCTGTGGGCACCGCTTTGCTCGGCTCACTCAAGTACTGCCTCGGACCCGCGTGGACGCCCGAAGTGGAGCGTGCGTGGGCGGAGGCGTACACACTCGTGGCCCGGGCGATGCAGGAAGCCGCGGAGGAAGCCGACGCCGAAGCCGTCGAACCGCCGTACTGGGTCGGCACGGTCACCGAACACCACAGGCTCAGCTGGGACCTGGCGCTGGTGCGGGTGGAACCGGACGAGAAGATCCCGTACCGCGCCGGGCAGTACCTCAGCGTCGCCGTGCCCCAGCGGCCACGGCTGTGGCGGGACCTGTCACCGGCCAACGCCCCGAGACCCGACGGCTCGCTGGAGTTCCACGTCCGCGCCATCGACGGAGGCTGGGTGTCCCGGGCCATCGTCGGCCACACGCAACCCGGTGACGTGTGGACGTTCGGCGCGCCGATGGGACGACTCGGCGTGGACAGGGAATCGGGACGACCGGTGCTGATGATCGCGGGCGGCACCGGCGTGGCCCCCCTACAGGCCATTGTGGACGATTTGGGGCGGTGGGTGGACAACCCCGAAGTCACATTTTTCTACGGCGCCCGCTATTGGGACGACCTCTACGCGCTCGACCAGCTGCGGTCGTTCGCCGCCGCCAATCCGTGGCTGACGGTGTGGCCGGTGGTCGAGGACGCGGGATCCGTGCCCGGCGTCGAGGGGGGCACGCTCGCCCAGGCCGTGACGCGCTGGGGAGCCTGGGAGGAACACGACATCCTGGTGTCCGGTCCTCCCGCCATGATCGAGGAGACCGTGGCCGCCCTCGTACACGTGGGTGTCCACCCGAGCCAGATCAGCTACGACCCGTTCCTGGCGGCGTAGCCACCGACGCGGCGGCTCGTCACTGCGACGAGCCGCTCCCGCGAAGTCGACTCCGTCAACGTCGCCGGCTGGGGCGCCACACCACCAGGGCGTTCTGGCTGCGGACGGGGACGAGCTCCTTGCGGTAGGACGCGTGCACAGCGGCGGCGGCCTGTTCCGCCGCCGCGTACGCCGCGGCGAGTTCCTCGGTCAGCTCGTCCACCCGCTGCTGCAGCTCACCGACCTGGTTCTCTAGCTCGATGATCCGCTTGATACCGGCGAGGTTGACGCCCTCCTCCTGCGACAACCGCTGCACTTCGCGCAACTGCGCGATGTCACGCATGGAGTAGCGCCGTCCACCGCCGGGTGTCCGGCCCGGGCTCACCAACCCCTGCCTGTCGTACGACCGCAACGTCTGCGCGTGCAGTCCCGACAACTGCGCCGCCACCGAGATCACGAAGACCGGCGTGTCCTCGTCAGCTCCGTGGGGCAATCCACCAGGTAGACCCGAACCGAACATCGCCAGCCTCACTCCCTGTCTCGCAACAGCGCGGTGATCTCCGGTCGCGGATCGTGTGTCGCGACCGAGTCGGCATAGCTTCGTAGTGCCTGTGCGGCCTTGTCGTCCAGTTTAGAAGGCACCGCAACCTGCAGTTTGACGAGAAGATCGCCCTGCGTGCCGTCCCGTTTGGTGATGCCCTTGCCGCGCACGCGCAGCACCCGGCCGTTCGCCGTGCCGGGCGGGATCTTCACCGTCACCTTGTCCTCCAGCGTCGGCACCGTGACCGTCGCGCCCAACGCGAGTTCGGAGAACTCCACCGGCAACGTGATGGTCAGGTCGTTGCCGGAACGACCGAACACCGGATGCGGGTTGACATGTACCCGGACGTACAGGTCGCCCGCGGGCGCGCCGCCTCGGCCGGGCTCGCCCTGTCCGGCCAACCTGATGCGCTGGTTGTCGTCCACCCCAGCGGGAATACGCACCGTGAGTGTCCTCGTGCGCGTGCTGATGCCCTCACCGGCGCACTCCGGACACGGGTCGTCGATCCGGGTCCCCTGACCGCGGCAGTCACGGCACGGTTCCGAGAACGCGAATGCGCCCTGGCTGCGGTTCACCAGACCGATACCGGCGCACGTCGGACACGTGCGTGGCTGCGTTCCCGGCCGAGCGCCGTTACCACCGCACGTGCCGCAGGTGGCGGGACTCGACAAGCGCAGCGGCAACGTCGCGCCCCGGACGGCCTCGACGAAGTCGATGCGGACGTCGGTCTCCACATCGGCTCCCCGCTGCCCCCGCGCGGTCGACGTCGCACCCCCCCGGCGCCCGAACAGATTGCCGAGCATGTCCCCGAGACCGCCGAAACCGCCGCCCGGCGTCTGACCGAAGATGTCGCTGAAGTCGAAGCCGCCTGCTCCACCGGCTCCACCGCCCCCGGGGAAGTTGAAGCCACCAGGACCCCCGGAGCCGAACAGCCTGCGTGTCTCGTCGTACTCCTTGCGTTTCTCCGGGTCCGACAACACGACGTAGGCCTCGGAGACGGCCTTGAACTTCCTCTCGGCCTCGGCGTTACCCGGGTTGGCGTCCGGGTGGTTCTCCCTGGCAAGTTTGCGGTATGCCTTCTTGATCTCTTCGGCGGAGGCGTCGGGGGAGACGCCCAACTCGCGGTAGTAATCCTTCTCGATCCATTCCCTAGCGCTCATCGGGCGTCCCCTCCTCTCCTCGACTCGTCAGCGCGTGTTCTCATCGGCGTCGACCGACGTTCCGCCATCTCCGGGCGGATCGACCGACTCCCCGGCCTCGCCGGTATCGCCCTCATCGGACGCAGCGGCCGACTCCGACGCGGCCGCCGGCTCGTGGTCGGTGACCCCCACGAGCGCGGCACGCAGCACACGCTCGCCGAACCGGTAGCCGCGACGCAACACCGTGGTGACGGTGGGCCCGTCCACGTCGGGCGAGGTGCTGTGCTGCACGGCCTCGTGCACGCTCGGGTCGAAGGGGTCCCCCTCCTTGCCGAACGGTTCGAGCCCCGTCTTCTCCAGCACCCCCACCAACTTGTCGGCCACGGCCTTGAACGCGCCGGTGAGGTCGCCGTGCGCCTCGGCGCGCTCCAGGTCGTCCAACAGGGGAAGCAGCTCGTTCAGCAGAGCCGCCTTGCCACCGACGGCCATCTCCTCACGTTCGCGGTCGACTCGCCGGCGGTAGTTGGCGTACTCGGCCTGCACCCGCTGCAGATCGGCGGTGCGCTCGTCGAGCTGCTTCTGCAGCTCCTGCACGGCAGCCGCGTTCTCGGCGGAGCCGTCGCCCTCGGTGGATTCAGTGGCCTCAGCGCCTTCGGCTGCGGACGTCGCCCCGGGACCGGAGGTGTCCGCCTGCGAGGCTTCCGCGGCGGGCACCTCCTGGGCCTCTTCCGACTCGCCCGCGGCGCCGTTGCGCTCCTGCCGAAGCTCGCCCGTCTCGGGGTCGATCTTTCGACGATCGCGCACGACCACCGGCTCCTCCTGCCTCTCGTCTCGCTCAGCCTGGTGCTCGGTCACTTCTTGTCGTCCTCGTCAACGATCTCGGCATCAACAACGTCGTCGGCCTTGGCCGAGGAGCTGTCGGACGCCGCGCCGCCCTCGGCACCCGTGGCACCCGCAGCGCCCGCGGCACCATCGCCGCCCTGAGCACCCGTGTTGGCGTAGAGGGCGGTGGCCAGCTCCTGGGAAGCCGAGTTCAACTTCTCCATGGCTTCCTTGATCTTGCCGGTGTCGGTGCCCTTCAGCGCCTCGTTGGCCTCGTCGATCGCGGTCTTGACCTTGCCCTTCAGTTCCTCGGGCAGCTTGTCGTCGTTGTCCTTAACGAACTTCTCGGTCTGGTAGACCAGCGTCTCAGCCTGGTTGCGGGTCTCGGCCTCCTCGCGACGCTTGCGGTCCTCCTCCGCGTGCGCCTCGGCGTCCTTGATCATCCGGTCGATGTCCTCCTGCGGCAGCGCGGAGCCACCGGTGATGGTCATCGACTGTTCCTTGTTGGTGCCGAGGTCCTTCGCCGTGACGTGCACGATGCCGTTGGCGTCGATGTCGAAGGTGACCTCGATCTGCGGCACACCACGCGGCGCCGGCGGGATGCCGGTCAGCTCGAACATGCCGAGCTTCTTGTTGTGGGCCGCGATCTCACGCTCACCCTGGAACACCTGGATCTGCACCGACGGCTGGTTGTCCTCCGCCGTGGAGAAGATCTCCGACCGCTTGGTCGGGATGGTGGTGTTGCGCTCGATGAGCTTGGTGAACACACCGCCCTTGGTCTCGATGCCCAGCGACAGCGGCGTGACGTCCAGCAGCAGGACGTCCTTCACCTCGCCCTTGAGCACACCGGCCTGCAGCGCGGCGCCGACGGAGACGACCTCGTCCGGGTTGACGCCCTTGTTGGGCTCCTTGCCCCCGGTGAGCTCCTTGACCAGGTCGGTCACCGCGGGCATCCGCGTGGAACCACCCACCAGCACGACGTGGTCGATGTCGGAGACCGAGATACCCGCGTCGCGGACCACGCTGTTGAACGGAGCCTTGGTGCGCTCCAACAGGTCGGAGGTGATCCGCTGGAACTCGGCACGCGTCAGCGTCTCGTCGAGGAACAGCGGGTTCTTGTCCGCGTCGACCGTGATGTAGGGCAGGTTGATGTTCGCCGTGGTGGAGCTGGACAGCTCGATCTTGGCCTTCTCAGCGGCTTCCTTGATCCGCTGGAGCGCCATCTTGTCCTTGGTCAGGTCGATGCCGTGGGAGGCCTTGAACTTCTCCACCAGCCAGTCGACGATGCGCTGGTCCCAGTCGTCACCGCCGAGGTGGTTGTCACCGCTGGTGGCCCGCACCTCGACGACGCCCTCACCGATCTCCAGCAGCGAGACGTCGAACGTACCGCCACCGAGGTCGAAGACCAGGATGGTCTGTTCCTTCTCACCCTTGTCGAGGCCGTAGGCCAGCGCGGCGGCCGTGGGCTCGTTGACGATCCGGAGCACGTTCAGCCCCGCGATCTGACCGGCCTCCTTGGTGGCCTGCCGCTGCGCGTCCTCGAAGTAGGCCGGGACCGTGATGACCGCGTCGGTGACTTCCTCACCGAGGTACTCCTCGGCGTCACGCTTCAGCTTCATCAGCACACGGGCGCTGATCTCCTGCGGCGTGTACTTCTTGCCGTCGATGTCATCGGTCTTCCAGTCGCTGCCCATGTGCCGCTTGACCGAACGGATGGTGCGGTCGACGTTGGTGACAGCCTGGTTCTTGGCGGGCTGTCCCGTCAGCACCTCACCGTTTTTGGCGAAAGCGACGACGGACGGGGTGGTCCGGGAGCCTTCCGAGTTGGCGATGACCGTCGGCTCGCCACCCTCCAGCACAGCGACGACCGAGTTGGTCGTACCAAGGTCGATGCCGACTGCACGCGCCATGTTGTCTATCCCTCCTGCTTACCTGCCTTGTGACTGGCCGGGGATTCGGCTCCCGCCAGCAAGTGCCTTCATGCCTGTGTCGGGCGGGGCAGTTCTCGCCCCTCACCCAAACTTGAGTGGCTCTCACTCAAGTTTTATCCGGACACGGCCTCGGCCGTCAATCCAGACTTGAGCGTATCTCACTCAAGGTTTCTGCCAGTGCTAACGAAAACCCCCTGCCCGATGTTCCCGATCACGGGAAAACCAGACCCGGCGCGGTGGTGCCGCAGGGCCCACCGGTCACGACATCGCCGACAGCGCCGACGGATCGACGGCCGACGGTTTGTGGGTACTCCTCATGCGTGCGACCTTCGGTGCGACTCGCCCGCACTGCCTCACGTTATGGGTCGCAAGCCCGTGCGAACATCGGGGAAACCCCTCAACCTGCCCCTGGGTCGCCCCTTACCCAGAGTCAATAACCTGAAGCCGACCTGAAGCCGATCCGAACCTCGTCGCCACGACACGCGTGGAGAACTGGAGGAAGCACATGACTCAAGCGGGCCGAGCTCCCAACCCCTACGACTCGTTGCCGCCGGTACCGTCGTTCACGCTGCGCAGCAACGACATCGCCGAAGGCGAGACGCTGCCCACCCCCCAGCTCAGCGGCATGATGGGCGCGGGCGGCGAGGACCGTTCCCCACACCTGGCGTGGGAGGGCTTCCCGGAAGGCGCCAAGAGCTTCGCGGTGACCTGCTTCGACCCCGACGCGCCCACCGGCAGCGGCTTCTGGCACTGGGCCGTGTTCAACATCCCCGCGTCGGTCACGGAGCTGCCCACGGGCGCGGGTGACGCGGCCGGGTCCGGACTGCCGGAAGGCGCCAAGACCCTCAAGGGCGACAGCGGCCACGCACAGTACGTCGGAGCCGCCCCGCCCCCGGGACACGGCCCGCACCGCTACATCTTCGCCGTGCACGCCCTCGACGTGGAGTCGCTGGAGGTCGGCGAGGAAGCCACGCCCGCGTTCCTCGGGTTCAACATGTTCGGGCGCACCCTCGCCCGCGCGACACTCACCACGGTCTACGAGAACAAGGGCTGACACTTCTCGATTCGCGGGCGGGACCGGCGCCATCCGGCGCTCGTCGAGAAATTCTCTCCCGGTCCCGCCCGCGGAATCCGTATGCTTAGCGACCTAGCGAGCGGCCTCGTCAGCTGGAGGTAGGTCGGTGAGCAGCACACAGCCCCGCGGGCTGATCGGCTCGGCCAGACGCGCCCTACAAGTCCTGGAGATCGTCGCGAACGAGGGGGACGGTGTCAGCGCCAAGGCCGTCGCGCGCAAAGCCGGGTTCACTCTCTCGACGACCTATCACCTGCTCAACACACTCGTGCACGAGGGCTATCTCGTCCGGCTCGGCCACGGTCGCGGCTTCGGTCTCGGCTACAAGCTCGGCGCCCTCTACCAGTGCCTGTGCGACGAACTCGACGTCGACGAGATGGTGCGGGAGGAACTGGGCGCCCTGCACAGGCAGGCCAGGGCCGCCGCGTACTACACGGTGCTGCGCGAGACCGACGTCGTGGTGGCCGCCGTCGCGGATTCACCACGGTATCCCCGCGCCCACCCGCTCGACTTCGGGTTCCACGAGGCCGCGCACGCCACCGCGTTCGGCAAGGTGCTGCTGGCGGCACTGACCCCCAAACAACGCCGCGACTACCTCACGAGCACGGGCATGCCGAAGTTGACCGAGCGCACACGGGTGCGGATCTCGGATCTGAACCGCGAGCTGAGCCAGGTCAGACGTTCCGGAGTGGCCAGGGACATCGAGGAGTTCCGACCCGAGCTGGCGTGCATATCGGCCCCGGTGCTCGACGCCGACAACCGCGTGACCGCGGCGGTGGCGTTCTCCCTCCCCGTCACCGAGTTCGCCACCAGGTACGCGGAGCTGGAACGGCATGTCCGCGCGGGGGCCGCTCGCCTGTCCCGCGTACTCGCGGGCGACGACACGTTGGACCCGCCCTGGATCAGCGCGGTTTAAGCAGGTAGTCCACCACGGGCCGCAGTTCCTCGGCCGTGGGCGGCTCGTCATCGATGAGCCCTTGGATGAGCAACCCGTCTATGCCCGCGAGGAACACCCGGAACGCCACCTCGTCGTCGTGCCGCACCATCGAGGTCAGCACGTCGAGCCAACGTCGCGCGGCGGGGCGCAGTTCGGGTCGGCGCGCCGCCAGCAGGTACAGCTCGTACTCGGCCATCGTGCGGCCCCGCTGCGGCCCGGTCGCCTCGGCGAGCAGGTTGGCGACCTCCTCGGCCCCTCTGCTGCCGCGTGACCGCGCCCTGTCGATCATCCAGTAGACCTCGGTGGCCATGTCGCGGGCGCAGCTGATGAGCGTGGCAATCAACAGGTCGTCGAGCGACGAGAAGTGGTAGGTGGTCGACGTCGTCGGGACACCGGCCTCCTTGGCCACCGTGCGGTGGGTGACGCCCGCGACCCCGTCGCGTTCGATGACCCGCAGTGTGGCCTCGATGATCTCCTGGCGACGCTTCTCCCCCCTGGCCTTACGCCCGTCGACGCGCTGCCTCAATGTTCGCCTCCCAGTTCCAGCAGGATGACTCCACTGATAACGAGGATGAGCCCGATGATCATGGTCGGATTCATTCGTTCGCCGAGGAACAAAGCTCCGATCACGGCCACCAGCGCGACCCCGGCGGCCGACCACATGGCGTAGAGGACGCCGACCGGCATTCCCAGGCTCAGAATGCGTGACATCAGATAGAAGGCCGTCCCGTAGCTGACGACGACCACGGCCGAGGGCAGCAGTTTGGTGAATCCGTCGGTGTATTTCAGCGACACCGTGCCGGTCACCTCGGCGGCGATCGCGGCTGCCAGCAGGACGTAGGCATTCATGGCTGATACAATACCTGAACGAACGTCCCAGTACTTTTAGAGTCGTGCACCACATCTGTGGGACGGGGGGAAGGTCAATAGATTACTCATCAGTACGGAAGAATTAGCCTTTCTCGAACCCACCGCGAAGTTCCCGACCTCGAAAGGCCCCGAACATGGGTGCACTACAGATCACGATGGGCGTGATCGGCGTTGTTGTCAGCGTCGTCGCCTGGTACGTGTTCATCGCCGGCGTAGTCCGCCAGGTCCGCATCATTCGACTCGGCCAGCCGGACTCCACCCGCAACGGACCGTTCTGGCCCCGGATGCGCACCCTGATCAAAGAATTCGCAGCCCACACCCGCATGAACAAGTTCCGCCACGTCGGACCGTGGCACTGGCTGATCATGTGGGGCTTCCTGTTGGGCTCGCTCGCCCTGTTCGAAGCCTACGGAGAAGTCTTCGTCCCACACTTCGCC
>JAJYTH010000065.1 GCA_021793175.1 Actinomycetes bacterium | reverse complement strand
CTGTCGATGCTCGGCGGGTCGTTCCTGCTCGTCGCCGCACTGTTGTTGGTGAGGTTCTCATGAGTTGGCTCGTTGCCCTGATCCTGCTGCCGCTCGTCGGCGCCCTCGTGGTGGCCGGGCTGCGCGACAACGACCGGGCGGCAACACTGGTGGCGCTGGCCGTGGCCGTGGTGGAGCTGTTGCTGGTCGTGCCCACATGGTTGGCCTACGACCCCGGCGGTGAGCGCCTCCAGCAGGTCACGTCGTTCGACTGGATCCCGGCGCTGGGCGTGCACGTCTCGTTCGGCATCGACGGCATCGCGCTCATCATGATCGCCGTGACCGCACTGCTGGTGCCGGTGGTGATCGGCGCGCTGAACTCCACGGACAAACTGCCCGAAGGGCGTTCGGCCGGTGGGTTCCTGTCGTTGATCCTGGTGCAGGAGGCATTGACGATCGCCGTGTTCGCGGCGACCGACGTGTTCCTGTTCTACGTACTGTTCGAGATCATGCTCGTGCCGATGTACTTCCTCATCGGCTTCTACGGCGGGCCGAAGCGGCAGTACGCGGCGGTCAAGTTCTTCCTCTACTCGTTCCTCGGCGGGCTCATCATGCTGGCTTCGGCCATCGGGGCCTACTCGTTGGCCGTCGACGAGTTGGGTGAGGGCACGTTCGACTGGGCCACGCTGGTCGCGGTGGTCAGCGATGCCCCGGTGAACACGCAGATCTGGCTGTTCCTCGGGTTCTTCCTCGCGTTCGCGATTAAGGCTCCGCTCGTGCCGTTCCACACGTGGCTGCCCGACGCGGCGGGGCAGGCTCCGATCGCCGTCACGGTGCTTCTGGTCGGTGTGCTTGACAAGGTGGGTACGTTCGGCTTCCTGCGGTACAGCCTGCCGATGTTCCCCGATGCCAGTGCGCAGCTCGCGCCACTGGTGCTGACGCTCGCCGTGCTGGGTGTGATCTACGGGTCGATCCTCGCGGCGGGACAGCAGGACATGAAGCGCTTCGTCGCTTACGTGTCGATCGCCCACTTCGGATTCATCGCGCTGGGCATCTTCGCGTTCACGCCGCAGGCCACGGTGGGCTCGGCGACGTACATGCTCAACCACAGCCTCGCCACGGGCATGCTGATCCTGGTGTTGGGGATCGTCGCCGCGCGCGGCGGCTCGACCCGGATCTCCGACTACGGCGGCATGTTCAAGATGACGCCGATCCTCGGCGGCATGCTGTTGCTGGGCGGTATGTCGACGCTGTCCCTGCCGGGTACGAACTCGTTCATCAGTGAGTTCCTGGTGCTGTTGGGCGCGTTCGATTCCCGCCCGGTCTTTGCGATCATCGCCACGGTGGGTCTGGTACTCGCCGCGGCTTACGTGCTGTGGCTGTACCAGCGGATCATGACCGGGCCGGTGCGGGGCGCCGCACTCGTCGACGTGTCGGACGCCCCCGCGCCGTCGGAAGGCATCTCGACCAACGGCGGTGGCGGGGGAACCTCGGAAGGCGGCACGGCGACGGCCGTCGCTCCCGAGAAGACCGAGACCGCGACCCGCAAGACCATCCGTGACCTGTCCGGCAAGGAAATCGCGGTGCTCGCACCGCTCGTCGTGTTGATCATTGGCCTCGGGTTCTATCCGCAGCCGGTGCTCGACACGGTGACGCCATCGGTGGAAGCGACACTGCAAGCGGTGCAGGAAAGGTAATCCCAGCCGTGTTGAACCTTCATCTCGCCCAGCAAGGGCCCATCGAGGCGCCCGCCATCGACTTCGCGGCCATCATGCCGTTGGTGATCGTGCTCGGTGCGGCGTGCATCGGGGTGCTGCTGGAGGCGTTCCTGCCCAGGCACCAACGTTGGACCGCGCAGGTGACGTTGAGTCTGCTGACCGTCGTGGCCGCCGGGGTGTCGCTGGCTCTCTACATTCCCGACGCCCCCGAACACGGCACCACGACGTTGAGTGACACCCTCGCCATCGATGCGCCGGCACTGTTCCTGTGGGGCACGTTGCTCGCCCTGTCGGTGGCGGCCCTGCTGCTGATCGCCGACCGGACCGTGGAACGGGGCGGGGCGTTCGTGGCCGAGGCGGGCATCAGCCCCGGCACGTTCCAGGACAAGGAACAGGCCGCGACCAAGACCATGCAGACCGAGGTCTTCCCGCTCACGCTGTTCGCGTTGGGCGGCATGATGGCTTTCACGGCGGCCAACGACCTGCTCACGATGTTCGTGGCGCTGGAGGTGCTGAGCCTCCCGCTGTATCTGATGTGCGGGTTGGCGCGTCGTCGGCGGCTGCTGTCGCAAGAGGCGGCGGTCAAGTACTTCCTGCTTGGCGCGTTCGCCAGCGCGTTCTTCCTGTACGGCCTCGCGTTGCTCTACGGTTACGCCGGTTCGGTCCGGCTGTCGGATATCTCCCTCGCGGCGGCGGGTACCGACCGTTCGGACACGTTGCTGTTCGCGGGGCTCGGCCTGCTCATGGTGGGGCTGCTGTTCAAGGCGTCCGTCGGCCCGTTCCACGCGTGGACGCCGGACGTCTACCAGGGTGCGCCGACACCGATCACCGCGTTCATGGCCGCTTGCACCAAGGTGGCCGCGTTCGGCGGCATGCTGCGTGTGCTGACGGTGGGCTTCGAGTCGACCCACTGGGAGTGGCGTGGCGTGCTGTGGGCGGTGGCGATCGTGTCGATGGCGATCGGCGCGGTGTTGGGTCTCACGCAGACCGACGTCAAGCGCATGATCGCGTACTCGTCGATCGCACACGCCGGGTTCCTGCTGATCGGGGCGATGGCGCTCACCGACGACGGGCTGTCGGGCACGCTGTTCTACCTGCTGACGTACGGCTTCACCACGTTGGCCGCGTTCGGTGTCATCTCGCTGGTGCGGGACGGAAGCGGTGAGGCCACACACCTGTCGGCCTGGGCGGGCCTGGCGAAACGGTCACCGGTGCTGGCGGCCGTGTTCACGTTCCTGCTGTTCGCTCTCGCCGGTATCCCGTTGACGAGTGGGTTCGTCGGTAAGTTCGTGGTGTTCTCGGCCGCCCTGTCTGACGGCATGGCTCCGCTTGTGGTGATCGGGCTGGTGTTCAGCGCCGTGGCGGCGTTCTTCTACCTGCGGGTCGTGGTGTTGATGTACTTCTCCAAGCCCGCTGACGACGGCCCCACGGTCAGCGTGCCGGGGACGTTCACCACCGCCGCCATCACGCTGGGCGTGGTGGTGACGTTGCTGCTCGGCCTCGCGCCGACGTTCGCCCTCGACTGGGCGGGTGCCGGCGGGTTCTCGATCATGTCCTGAGTGGGACGGGGCAGAGTCCACCGACATGCCGGTGACACCGAGGGGTGTCGCCGGCATGTTCTTTTCTTTGCCCTCCATCAGGGTGAGCGGGGACGATCCCGGGCCGGCGTTCTCGGTCGCTGTTACCGATGCCTCCGCCGATGTGAACCTGCGGTGTGTGCCCAGTGACTTTCCGTGTTTCGATTACCTTTCGACAACGTCACGATGTGGCGTGCTACCTGCGGGTCATCTGGCCCTGCCCCCCGCCCATTAGGCTGTTGAGGACCGTTAACCCAGGGCCGAAAGGGCGGAGCCGACGTGTCAGTGCGTGATGGCACCATCGACGAGTTGCGCGCTGCAGTCGGACTGCAGATCGCGGACGAGGAACTGCTGCGAACTCTCGTCGTTGGGCTAAACGAGGTGGAGGACATCCTGCGCGAAGTCGCGCGCAGCGAAGTGGCGGCCATAGACGAGGCCGCACGCCATCTGGTCGACGCCGGTGGCAAACGTTTTCGCCCTATGTTCACGTTGCTGGCTGCCCAATTCGGCACAGGCGGCAGCCGTGACGACGTGATCACTGCAGCCGCTGCTGTTGAACTGGTTCATCTGGCCACGCTGTACCACGATGACGTGATGGACGAGGCCACGATGCGGCGGGGCGCCCCCAGCGTCAACGCCCGTTGGGACAACAGTGTGGCGATCCTGACGGGCGACTACCTGTTCGCTCACGCATCGCGGTTGGTGGCCGACTTGGGCACCGACGCGGCACGCATCATCGCCGAGACGTTCGGCGAACTGGTGACGGGGCAGATGCGGGAGACCGTCGGCCCCGCCGCCGGTGACGATCACGTGGAGCACTACCTGTCCGTCATCGGACAGAAAACCGGGTCGCTGATCGCGACGGCGGGTCGTTTCGGTGGCATGTTCTCGGGAGCCGCGCCCGAACATGTGGAGGCATTGCACCGTTTCGGTGACATCATCGGTACGGCGTTCCAGATCTCCGACGACATCATCGACATCGCCTCGCCGTCCACCACCTCCGGTAAGTCGCAGGGCACGGACCTGCGGGAGGGCGTGCGGACTCTGCCGATGCACTATGCCCTGGCCCACGATCCGGACCCTCGCTTGGTGGAATTGTTGGCCGAGCCCATCACCGACGACGCGCTGGTGGCAGAAGCCCTCGAGCTGTTACGTCGTTCGGGTGGTCTCGAACGCACCCGCGACACGCTCGCCGACTACGCTCGGCGCGCACGGGAGGAGCTCGCCGCGTTGCCGGATTCGTCGGCGAGGGACGCCTGCGAGTCGGTCGCCGACTACCTCGTCGCACGGACCCACTAGGAAGGCAGCCTCATGTCCGTTTTCGGTCAGGTCTGGGTGTTCAGTGCGATCGCTTTCGTACTGGGTGCGCTCCTCGCCTGGCTTTTCCTTGTCCGACCCGCCCAGCGTCGCATCGGTGAGCTGCAGCGCAGACTCGCCGATGTCGAGCGCGCGCCGAGTGGCGCGGCATCGAGGAGGGGCACAGCCTCGGGTGGCGCACAGAGCACGTTGATCGCTCCGCCCGCAGCCGAGGACGACGAGGACGAAACTCGGGGCACACCCCCGACGCGGCGTTTCGAGCCTGCCACCGAGTCGCAGCCCGAACCTCCGGCGGACAAGGCGACCGAGCGGCTCGCGCCTGCGCCGAAATGGCCCGAGCAGGACAGCCTGCGAGGGCGGACGTCCTCGGCACAGTCGTCCGAGGTGGACGAACTCGACGAGGAGTTCGCCCGGATCAAGGAGTTCGAGAACGAACATTCCGACGAGCCGGGGGAGATGTTCTCTTCCGACGACTCCGGTTCCGACGAGCCCACCGAGTACCGCAGCAGCCGCGCAGGCCAGTTGGACGTCGACCTTCCGGCGGCGGAAGCCGACGACATCGGGGACGCCGACAGCGGCTCACGCACGCGGCGGTCGGCGAGCCTGTTCGAACCGGCGTCGCCCACCGGCGCGTCCGATGGACCGGACACGGCCGAGGACGAGAGCACGTCACCGAGGTACGGAATCGGAGGTGGGCCGGACAAGGCCGCCGACCCTCCTGCCACCGAGCGCACCACGATGCTGCCGAAACGCCAGCCCGGGCGCTCGTCGCTCGAGAGTTTCGAGCGGGCGAAGCCGATCCAACCGTCGATGCGGCCGGTCGAGCGTCGGGAACCGCAGTCGGAGCCGGGACGCGGTGGTTCCCTGTTCGAACCCACCGTCTCCCCGTCCAACGTGGCACCGCCCGCGCGGGACTCTTCCTTGCGCTCCGATCTGCCGCCCGGGCCGTTCGGTCCCGGTTCGGCCATGCCGAAGCCCGGTGGCGAGCGGCCGTCCCCGGATTTCACGGTCAAGGCCAGCGTCACCGCGCTGCGCTACTGCCCCGAGGGGTCGCCGGAATTCCCGCGCATGGTGGCGGAGGTGTGGTTCCGTAGCCCGGCCGACGCCGAGCGGGTCGGATTCCGGCCGTTGTCGTGACGCGAAGGACGGGAGAGGGCCGGACACACGAACGAGACGAAAACAGGGCACCTCACCGTGTGGGTGGGGTGCCCTGTCCGTTTCGGTTCGCCGAGGACTATTCGACGGTCCAGGTGTCCTTGCCGGTGATCAGCGCTTGCAGGTCGGCGGGCTTGGCTTTGGCGGCCTGTTCCACCTGGGCGCGGGCCTGATCGTCGTAGGTGGGGCGGGACACCTGACGGAAGATGCCCGTGGGGGTGTGGCTGAAGGTGTCGTCGCTCAGCCGGGACAGGGCGAAGGCGTACGAGGTGTCGGCGATGGTGGGGTCGTGGACGACGAGGTTATCCTCGCCGATCTCGGAGACCTTGCCGACCTCGAAGCCACCCCAGCCGGTGCGGCCGACGCCGTACTCGCCCTCGGGGCCGAAGCGGATGGGTTCGCCGGCCCGCAGCGGGATGATGCGGCGTGCGGATTCGTCGGCGTCTTTGAGCACGTCGAAGGCGCCGTCGTTGAAGATGGGGCAGTTCTGGTAGATCTCGACGAAGGCCGAGCCGCGGTGCTGGGCGGCGGCGGTGAGGACCTCGGTGAGTCCCTTGCGGTCGGAGTCCAGCGCCCTGCCCACGAACGACGCTTCGGCGCCCACCGCGAGTGAGACCGGGTTGAAGGGGGTGTCCACCGAGCCCATGGGGGTGGACTTGGTGACCTTGCCCGGTTCGCTGGTGGGGGAGTACTGGCCCTTGGTCAGCCCGTAGATCTGGTTGTTGAACAGCAGGATCTTGAGGTTGACGTTGCGGCGCAGCGCGTGGATGAGGTGGTTACCGCCGATGGACAGCGCGTCGCCGTCACCGGTGACCACCCACACCGACAGGTCGGGGCGCGTGGTCGCCAGGCCGGTGGCGATCGCGGGCGCCCGGCCGTGGATGGAGTGCATCCCGTAGGTGTTCATGTAGTACGGGAAGCGGGACGAGCAGCCGATGCCGGAGACGAAGACGATGTTCTCGCGCTTCAGGCCGAGGGTGGGCAGAAACGACTGGATCGTGTTGAGCACGATGTAGTCGCCGCAGCCCGGGCACCAGCGGACCTCTTGGTCGGACTTGTAGTCCTTGGCCTTTTGCTTCTCGTCGGTGGTGGGTACGAGGTCGAGCCCGCCGAGGGTCGGCAGACCCAGATCGACTTGGGTCACTTGACCACGACCTCCTTGTTCGTGTGGGGGATGCGCTCGGCGATGTCTGTGAACACGTGTTCCAACTCTTCGGCTTTGAACGGCAGGCCGGCGATCTTGGTGTAGGAGTGGATGTCGACGAGGTATTTCGCGCGCAGCAGCGACGCGAGCTGTCCCATGTTCATCTCGGGCACGACCACGGCGTCGTACGAGCGCAGCACCTCGCCCAGGTTCGCGGGGAACGGGTTGAGGTGGCGCAGATGGGCTTGTGCGATCGGGATGCCCTTACGCCGCACTCGGCGGCAGGCTGCTCCGATGGGGCCGTAGGTGGAACCCCAGCCCAGGGCCAGCACTCGGGCCTGTCCACCGGAGGGGTCGTCGACCTCGACATCGGGCACGTCGATGCCGTCGACCTTGGCCTGGCGCAACCGCACCATCTTGTCGTGGTTGTCGGGGTCGTAGGAGATGTTGCCCTTGCCGTCGGCCTTCTCCAGTCCCCCCACCCGGTGCTGCAGCCCGGGCGTACCGGGCACGGCCCATTCGCGGGCCAGGGTCTTTGGATCACGCACATACGGCCAGAACTCGCCCGAACCGTCCGGGGCGTTGGGTTCGGAGGCGAACTCCACCCGCAGGTTGGGCAGGGTCTCCACGTCCGGGATCAACCACGGTTCCGAACCGTTGGCGATGGCACCGTCGGACAGCAACAACACCGGGGTGCGGTAGGTCAACGCGATACGCGTGGCCTCCAGCGCGATATCGAAGCAGTCCGCCGGTGAACACGGTGCCACGACCGGCACCGGGGACTCGCTGTTACGGCCGTACATCGCCTGCAACAGGTCGGCCTGCTCGGTCTTGGTGGGCAGCCCCGTGGACGGGCCACCCCGCTGCACGTCGATGACCACCAGCGGCAATTCGATCATCACGCCGAGCCCGATGGTCTCCGACTTCAGTGCGATCCCCGGACCCGAGGTCGAGGTCACCCCGAGAGCGCCGCCGTAGGAGGCACCCAACGCGGCACCAATTCCGGCGATCTCGTCCTCGGCCTGGAAGGTGATGACACCGAAGTTCTTGTGTTTGGACAACTCGTGCAGGATGTCCGAGGCCGGGGTGATCGGGTAGGTGCCCAACAGCACCTGCAGCCCCGAACGCTGCCCCGCGGCCACGATCCCGTAGGCCAACGCGGTGTTACCGGTGATCTGCCGGTAGGTGCCCTTCGGCAACTTGGCCGGCGCGACCTCGTAGGTGGTCTTGAACGCCTCGGTGGTCTCGCCGTAGTTCCAACCCGCCCGGAACGCCAGAATGTTGGCTTCCGCGATCTGAGGCTTGGTGGCGAACTTGTCCCGCAGAAACGCCTCGGTGCCCTCGGTCGGCCGGTGGTACATCCACGACAACAACCCGAGGGCGAACATGTTCTTGCACCGCTCGGCGTCCTTCTTACCCAGCCCGGTGTCGGCCAGCGCGCCCTGCGTCAACGAGGACATCGCGACTTCGTACACCTCGAACGCCGACAACGTGTCGTCGGTCAGCGGATCGGATTCGTAGCCGACCTTGGCCAGGTTGCGCTTGGTGAACTCATCGGTGTTGACGATCACCATGCCGCCCTGGGGCACGTCACCGATGTTGGCCTTCAACGCCGCCGGGTTCATCGCCACCAACACATCGGGCCGATCCCCCGGCGTGAGAATGTCGTAGTCGGCGAAATGCACCTGGAAGCTGGAGACGCCCGGGATGGTGCCCTGCGGCGCCCTGATCTCCGCGGGGAAGTTCGGCAACGTAGCGAGGTCGTTGCCGAATGCGGCGGCCTCCGACGTGAATCGATCGCCCGTCAGCTGCATGCCGTCGCCGGAGTCGCCCGCGAATCGAATCACTACACGGTCAAGTCGACTGATCTCAGTGGAACGAGTGGCCGACAGCGCGCTCTTCTCGCCGTTGCCGCCTGTACTTGTGCTCATGAGCCAGCAAATACCTCTCTCCCGACCCCGGCGCAGGACGCGCTCACACTTCGAGATTACTTGTAGTTTTCGGACCCCGGCTCGACATGTGATCCGACTTACTGTAACCGGCGGTAACAGGATACCTTCGCCCACTCTCTGGGATCAGCGGCCCGGCGTCGGGGGGCGTTCGAGAAGCGTCGACAGCACCACCGTGGACACCGTCCGGTCGATGATCTCCAATCCTCGCAGCCGCTCCAGCGCGTCCTCCAGGTGATGGATGTCGGCGGCGCGCAGGTGCACGATCGCGTCGGCCGCGCCCGACACCGTGTACGCGGCGACGACCTCCGGAAGCGGCTCCAAGTGGGCTCGGATGCGCGTCGGGGGGATGTTGCCCTGGCAGTGCACCTCGACGAACGCCTCCGTGCCCCAGCCGAGTGCTTCCGGGTCCACCACGGCGGTGAAGCCGCGCAGCACTCCCGTTTCACGCAATCGGTCGACCCTGCGTTTCACGGCGGGAGCCGACAGGCCGACGACTTTGCCGATCTCGGCGTAGCTCGATCGCGCATCGGCGACCAGGCACGAAACGATACGTTGATCCAGCTCGTTCATACGCAACGTTTAGCACATAGATGCGCAAGTAATAACAATTGATCGCCGTATTATGCTGCGCATACATTCGAAGTATGCGTGTTCCCATGCCTCGTCACTATCTGATGTGTCCCCCGCGTTACTTCGCAGTGGAGTACGCCATCAACCCGTGGATGGATCCGACCGTGCCCGTGGACCCGGAGCGCGCGATGCAGCAGTGGACGGAGCTACGCGACACCTACCGTCGACTCGGGCACCTGGTTGAGGAAGTGGAGCCCCAACCGGGACTGCCCGACATGGTGTTCGCGGCGAACTCGGCAACGGTCGTGGACGGCCGTGTGCTGGGTGCCAAGTTCGCCACCCGGGAGCGAGCCGCGGAGGCCGAACACTTCCGCCGTTGGTTCGTCGAAAACGGCTTTCAGGACATCACGATGCCGCAGGAGACCAACGAGGCCGAAGGCGACTTCACCTGGACCGGTCGAGTGCTGCTGGCGGGAACGGGTTTCCGTACCGAGCCGCGTGCCCACGCCGAGGCGCAGGAGGTCCTGGGCGTACCGGTGATCTCACTGCGGTTGGTGGATCCGCGCTACTACCACTTGGACACCGCGCTGTTTGTGCTGTCGGAAGCCGACGACGAAAAGCCCGCCCAGATCGCGTACTACCCGGAGGCCTTCTCCCCCGGATCGCAGCAGGTGCTGCGCAGGTTGTTTCCCGACGCGGTGATCGCCGACGCCGACGACGCCGCGTGCTTCGGACTCAACGCGATCTCGGACGGGCTCAACGTCGTACTGCCCGTGGAGGCGACGTCGCTGGCCGAGAAAGTGGCCGCCCGCGGCTACGAGCCCGTGTTCGTGGACATCTTTGAACTGCGGAAGGCGGGCGGCGGGCCCAAGTGCTGCACGCTGGAGATCCGCAAGTAGGGGCAGAGCCGAGTTCAGGTCCGCGCGGGCGCGCGGCGCCGGGAGAGTCGACGCCACGCCAGTGCCAGCACGAACAGCGCTCCACTGGTCAGGCCGATGGTGCCCGCGATGGAGGAATCGAGCACCAGCGCCGCGCGGTGGCCCGCCAGTGAACTGGCCCAGCCCACGGCGACCGCGACCACCAGCATCGTGCCGAGTCGTTGGGTGAGCAGCCGCGCCGTCACGGCGGGCACGACGAAGAACGTGATCACCAGGATAGCTCCGAGGCTGTCGAACGCGACGACGGCCGTGCCCACCACCACGACCAACAGCATCCGCCCCACGAGTTCGCCGCGTAGTCCGGACAACTCGGCGAACTCGGCATCGAAGGCCGCGGCCTGCAGTGGCCGCCACAACAGCACGACGAACACCACCGTGCACACGGTCGTCAAACCGGTGAGCAGCAGCGACGTCGGCACCGAGGCGCCCAGGACGTCCATCGTGCGCAGTGGGGCGAAGGTGATGTCGCCGTAGATGGCGGAGTCGAGGTCGATGTGCACGCCCGAGGCGTAGACGCTGATGCCGAGGACGCCGAGGGAGAACAGCGCGGGAAACGTCAGGGCCAGTGCTGCGTCGGAGGCCACCACTGCGGTACGGCGAAGCCATTCCGAACCCGCCACGCACAACACTCCGAACGCGGTGGCACCCAGCACGGTCACCGCCGAGGCACGGTCACCCGTGAGCAGGAACACCAGCACGATCCCGGGGAGCACGGCGTGGCTGACCGCGTCGGGCAGCAGAGCCTGGCGCCGCAGCACCAGAAAGCTCCCGAGCAGCGCGCACGACGTGGACAACAACCCGGCTATCACCACGATCATCACGTCATCGGAGGTCATGCCGAACGCTCCTTGCGGCGGGTCTTACGGATACGGGCGAGCACTCCGCGATGGGGTGCGAACACGACCGACAGCAGGGCCAGCGCGGTGGCCAGCAGGACGATCACCGGGCCCGCCGGCAGCTCGGCACGCCCGGAGAGCGCTCCGCCGAACGCTCCGCAGGCGGCTCCGACCAGACCCGACAACGGAACCAGTGTCGACAGCCGCTTGATCACCTGCCGTGCCGCCACGGCGGGTGCCACGAGCAACGCCACCATGAGGATGGCGCCGACCGTTCGGACGCCGAGGACCACGGCCAGCGCCAACAGTCCCGTGCTCGCCGCGTCCACCGCCCACGTCGGCACGCCCGCGACCGCGGTGAAGCCCGGGTCGAAAGCCGCGCTGCGCAGCACCCGGAAGCCCACCGTCACCACGGTCAGCGCCACCGCGCCCAGCACCAGCGAGACAACGATGTCGCGTCCGGACATCCCGGCCGTCTGGCCCAACAGGTAGCCGGTGAGACCGGACTGCTGGCTGTTCCCCGTGGCGGCGATGTGAGTGATCAGCACGATGCCGAGCGACAAAGACACCGACAGCACCACGCCGATGGCCGCGTCCGGTCGGAGCCTGCCCGTGCGTTCGAGCGCGATCATGGCGAAGGCGGCCAGCGCCGCCGAGACCGTCGCTCCCAGCAGCAACGTCTCCGGCACCTTCGCGCCGGTGACCAGGAAGGCGACCGCGACTCCGGCCAGGGTGCCGTGACTCATGGCGTCGCCGAACATGCTTCGGCGCCGCAGCACCGCCAACGGCCCGAGAGCACCGGCGACGAAACCGACGACAGCGGTGCCGACCACCACCACCGCGTCCGGATAGGACAACGGGAGCCAGGACAACAGCTGTTCGATCATGAGTCCAGCACCAGGGGAGCGATGCCGTAGGCGCGTTCGAGGTTCTCGGCGGTGAGGACGTCGGACACCGGGCCGTCCGCCACCACACCACCGGCCAACAGCAAGGCGTGGTCGAACCTGTGCAGCACCGTGCGCAGGTCGTGGTGCACGACGATGACCGAGACACCTTCCCGGCACAGGTCCGTGAGCACGTCCAACAACGCCGACTCCGTGCGAGCGTCCACGGCGGTGAACGGCTCGTCCAGGATCACCAGTTCGGCTCGCTGAGCGAGCGCACGCGCCAGGAACACCCGCTGCCGCTGCCCTCCGGACAGCTCGTCGATCGGCCGGTCGGCGAGGTCGACCACACCCACTTGTTCCATCGCTTCGGCCACCAGCTCGTCGTCGGTGGGAGTGAGACGACGCAACCAGCCTCGGTGCGGATAGCGGCCCATCTCGACCACCTGCACGGCCGTGATGGGAAAGTCGTGCGCCACCGAGCCCTGCTGCGGTACGTACGCCACCCGGCGACGCACCCGGGACAGCGGTTGGCCCAGCAGGCGCACCCGCCCTCGGGTCGAGGGCACGAGCCCCAGAGCCGCCTTCACCAGCGTCGACTTTCCCGCACCGTTCGGGCCGACCACCGCGGCCAACATGCCCGAGGGGATGTCCACGGTGATATCCGAGAGCACGTTCCGGCCGCCGTAGGACGCGCCGAAGTCCACCAGGCTCAGCGCGGGCGCGGCATCCCGGACGCGGGACTCGGGGGTCGTCCCCCCGGAAATGGAGGTCATCGCAGTCCCTCCGCGATGCGTTCGGCGTTGGCCCTGACCATGCCCAGGTAAGTGCCCTCGGCAGTGCCGTCCTCGCCGGTGGAGTCGGAGTACAGCGGGGCACCCAATCGGGCCTGGCCGCCCCGGTGGCGTACGGCGGCCAGCACGGCGTTCACCGTCCTGTCCGACACGCTTGTTTCCACGAACACAGATCTCACCTCGCGCTCGGCCACGATGTCGGCGACCCGGTTGATGTCGGCGGTGCTCGCCTCTTCCTGGGTGGAGATCCCCTGAATCGCCAGTACCTCCAGGTCGAAGGCTCTTCCGAGGTATCGGAAGGCGTCGTGTGAGGTCACGAGCACCCGGGAGCGCTCGGGAATGTCCGCCAGCACGGCACGGGCCTCGTCGCCGACGGCGAGCACCCGCTCGCGGTAGTCCGCGCCGCTGCGGCGGTAGTCGTCCGCGTGCTCCGGGTCCAGTTCGGCCAGGCGCGAGGCCACCGCATCCACCACGTACACCCACAGCTCCGGTTCGAACCACACGTGCGGGTCGTACTCCTCCTCGGCAGCGGAGTCGGGGGGAGGGGACAGTAGCGACTGTTTCGGTATCGCCTCACCCGCGAACAACACCGGTTTGGTCTCGGCCACGGCTTCCAACGTCCGCATCAGCGAGCCCTCCAGGTGCAGGCCCACGGCGACCACGAGGTCGGCGCGGCGCATCTCGCGCAGGTCGCTGGCTTTCGCCTGGTACAGGTGCGGGTCGACGCCGGGGCCCATCAGACGCACGGTGCTCACGTGTTCACCGCCGATCTCGCGCACGGTGTCGTCCAGGAAAGTGGTGGTGGTGACCACTCGAACGGGGCTTTCCGCGGCGTGCGAATCGAGGCCCGACGACCCGCGGGTGGAGGGGTGCAGCGCGTAACCCACCGCCAACGACACGGCGAGCGCGGCTGTCAACACCGTGGCCCCCAGCGCGCGCATGGCTCTGCGTCGGGTGCGTCGACGTCGCCGTGCCAGGGACGTCGCCTCAGCCGAACCCATCGATCACCCCTTTTTTCGCCATGCCGAAATTTAGACTAAGGCGAGGCGAATATCTACGCCGTAGAGTGAGATCCCCGTCGCAGAGGATCGCGGACGCGGTCCGGGTACCCAGCGCGGTGCTGCCCCACGACACCCACGACACCCACGACACCGCTCCGCCGAGGGACGTCCGGAACACCACCACGGACTACGTCGTTCGACATACGGGGGCCCGGATGAACCGCGTTTGACCGCTGTGAGGAGGAGGCAGAGCACGTGCACAAGCACCGCAACGGGATGAAGACGGCGTTGCTGCTCGGCCTGCTCAGCGCGATGATCGTCGCGATCAGCGGACTGTTCGGCAGACAAGCGCTGGTCATCGGACTCGTCGTCGCGCTGGCCATGAACGGCTACGCCTATTTCAACTCAGACAAACTCGCCCTGCGCGCCATGCGCGCCCGGCCGGTGTCCGAAGCGGAACAGCCCACGATGTACCGCATCGTCAGGGAACTCGCCACGTCGGCACGGCAGCCCATGCCCCGCCTCTACGTCAGCCCCACGCAGGCACCCAACGCGTTCGCCACCGGCCGTAATCCGCGCAATGCCGCGGTGTGTTGCACGGTCGGCATCCTGCAGATCCTCGACGAACGCGAACTACGTGCGGTGCTCGGCCACGAACTGGCCCACGTGTACAACCGCGACATCCTCATCTCCAGCGTCGCGGGTGCGCTGGCCAGTGTCGTCAGTTTCCTCGCCAACATGGCCATGTTCGCCGGGATGTTCGGCGGCAACAGGGAGAACGGTGTGAACCCGCTCGCCTCGCTGCTGATCGTGTTGCTCGGCCCGATCGCCGCCGGGATCGTGCGCATGAGTGTCAGCCGGTCGCGCGAGTACCAGGCCGACGCCTCCGGTGCCGAGCTCACCGGCGACCCGCTCGCCCTGGCCTCGGCGCTGCGGAAGCTGGAACGCGGCACTCGAGCTATGCCTCTGGCACCCGAACCCAAGGTCGCGTCGCAGTCACACCTGATGATCGCCAACCCGTTCCGGCCCGGCGAGCGGGTGTCGCAGCTGTTCTCCACCCACCCGCCCATCGAGGAGCGGGTGCGCAGGCTGGAGGAGATGGCTAGGCGGCCGTTCTGACGAAGCGGCGCGGAACCCCTCGTCAATCCACCGCGCCCGCGTCGCGCGCCACGGCCATCACGTAGTCGCCGTAACCGCTCTTGGCGAGCTTCGCACCCAACCGGTAGCACTCGTCGGGCGTGATGAACCCCATCTGCAACGCCACCTCTTCCAGGCAGGCGATACGCACCCCGGTGCGGTGCTCCAGCACCTGCACGAACTGGCCCGCTTCCAACAGCGAGTCGTGCGTGCCCGTGTCGAGCCACGCGAAACCGCGGCTCAACGTGTGCATGCGCGCCCTGCCCTGGCGCAGGTAGGTGAGGTTGACGTCGGTGATCTCCAGTTCACCGCGCGCGGAGGGGGTGAGTCCCTTCGCGATGTCCACCACTTCGTTGTCGTAGAAGTACAGGCCCGTGATCGCGAGGTTGGACTTCGGTTTGCTCGGCTTCTCCTCGATGGACAGAAGATTGCCTTCGGCGTCCACCTCGCCGACGCCGTAGCGCTGCGGGTCCTTGACGGCGTAACCGAACAGGGCGCATCCGTCGAGGCCTGCCGCTTGTTCCCGCAGCAGTCCGGAGAAGCCGCGGCCGTGGAAGATGTTGTCGCCGAGGATCAGCGCCACGTCGTCGTCGCCCACGAAGTCGGCGCCGATGATGAACGCCTCGGCGAGGCCGTTCGGGCTGGGTTGCTCCGCATACCGCAGGTCGATGCCCCACTGACTGCCGTCACCGAGCAGCCGCTGGAAGTTCGGCAGGTCACTGGGGGTGGAGATGAGCAGTATCTCCCTGATCCCCGCCAGCATCAGAACCGACAGCGGGTAGTAGATCATCGGCTTGTCGTAGACGGGCAGCAGCTGTTTGGAGGTCGCCTGCGTGATCGGATGCAGCCGAGTGCCGCTGCCGCCGGCCAGCACGATGCCTTTCATGCGCCCTCCCGCGTGCCGTTTGGCCTGTGCACGTGCGTGGGCAGAGTATCGCGCGTCGGTCGGCCTTTGGTGACGGGCGAGAGGATCGGCCGTCACAGCGACGGGACATGGCGCTCACGCCGACCGGGAGGACAGCCGGAGCCGGGCGCCACACGAACCGGCGTGTCTAGCCGGTCCCACCGACACATCGGGCGGATGTGCCGGTGGGACCGTGGGTTCGCTCAGCGGTCGCCGGCGCCCGGTTCGATCGAGGCCACCGTGAGCTGGCTGTTCGGAACGCCGCCGCCGGCGCACCCGGTGCCCGGGTTCTCCACGAACACGGACGAGGTCTCCTGCGGCGGGTAGATGCGTAGCCCACGCACTTCCGTCGGCTGGCATTCCGCGGGGTTGTAGTTGCCCACCTGCGTGAATCCCACGTCGGCATGAGCGACTTCACCCGGCTGCAGCGTCAGGGCCTCGCCCTTGTTGCCCGTGTGCGTCGCCGCTTCTCCGACCTGGTGCCCGTCGTCACCCGCGACGTAGGAGACACCGGGGAATCCGTGGAGCACGCAGGGGAAGTCGCTGACGTTGGTGAATTTCAACGGCCGGTACACGGTGCCCGCGGCCCCCTCGCCCTCGCCGAGCGTGAGGGACAGGTCCCCGGAGGCGCAGTAGTCGGGATCGGGTGGCGATTGTTTCGCCGCCGAAGCATCCGGGGTCGTCCGGTCACCACCGGAATCGCCGGATGTGCCGGGTTCGTCGGCCATCGTGCCGGGCGCCGAGCTGTCCGCGGCGACCGGGGGGAATGAGTTCTGCGGGGCATCGCCGGCTTCGTCGCCGCCATTCGTGCCACATGCGGTGAGTACCAGCGCCATGCTCACTGCGGCTACCAGCACGTCGGTTTTGATGATGCGATTCACGGCCACCACCACCCCGTCTTCTCGTGGGTTCTGCAGTGAAGACGCGGCACGCATGTCACGGGGTTGCCTCGTGGAGCAAGGATCCTCCGAACAGGGGTCATTTGGCCGAAAGGACCGGTTGGATGCCGAAAGGCCGATATCCGACGCAGGCGGGCAGCTCGAAGTGTGTGAACGCGCCACAGTCGAGATGCCACCGGGTGATACGTGGCCGTCCCGAGGTCTGGGCGAAGGCCAGGGTGTGGGCGTCTTCCCAGATCGGTCGGTCGGGTGTCGCGGTGCTCGTGGCGCAGCCGTGGGGGAGGGCGACTTTTCCGTTGGCGTCGGGTGTCGAGGTCCAGGAGCGTGACTTCGGGAGACAGGAGCGGAGCCCGCAGATGCGGCGACCACCACTGGTGCATCGTGTGAGGTCCAAGCCCGGACACGGGGTCGAAGGCGCGGATGGAGTAGTCGAGAGGTTCCGGCTCGTGACCGGGACACCACCGGTAGTACACCGTGGCTCGATCTCCGAGTGCCGAGAAGTACACATCTCCGTCGTGGACGCCGTGCGTGTCACAGGATGCGGGCCGAGCTCCGCGGGCAGCCGTTCCACCGTGCCGTCCCAGCGCACGAGTGTGCCCCGGCCCAGCAAGGGGCAGACGACCACGCCGTAAGGAGTTTCGAAAGCCGCGTGCGGGCCTGGTGTCCCCACCTGCCCGAGCACTTCCGCCTCACCGTTTCGCCACACCAGCACCTCGCCGCTCGCGGAGACCACACCGATCCTGGGAGGCGCACCCGGCACGGTGTCCGGAGAGTCGTTCGGAAAGCTCTGACCAAGGGCCGGTTGGGACATCCCGGTCGTCGGGGTGGCCGTCGATTGTGTTGGTTCCGAGTGGGGTCAAGCCGTGATCTCATCACCGTCGCGTCGCACCAGCTCGTCGGAGACGGCGTAGCGCAGCAGGGGCTCCACCTCCTCGCCCGGGATGTTCAGCAGTTCGGCGAGCCCGTCGACGCGGGCGGGGTTCTGCCAGGCCGCCACACACGTGAGGTCGGAGGCCAGCCGGATGTAGCGGGAACGTAGCGCGTCGGCTTCGATCTTGCGTGCCAGCTCGGTGGGGAGCCGCACCACGTCGGTGACCAGGGGCGGGTTCTCGGCGAGTCGATAGCCGCCGTCGTCACGGTCGAGCAGTAATCCGGCGGCCGACAGCAGTTCGGTGGTGCCACGGCGGATCGTCGGCAACGCGACACCGAGCTGTGCGCAGGCCGAACGCAGCGATTCGGTGGGTTCGGGCAGCGGCTCGTCGAGCCAACCGTCCGGCCCGGTGGGGCCCCGGCCCGTGAGACTCCACAGCACCTCGAACACGGAGCGGCCCAGCACCTGTTCCCACCCCGAGTTCGGGTTCTGTACCGCCGCCCGGGTGCGTTTGAGCCAACAGGGAGGAAGAGGTTGGCCGGACACCGGCCAGAACCACACGGACCAGACGTCACCTTCCTCGCCCCCGTCGGCGGCTCTGCGAGCCACGCGGACGCGGAAGAAACCCCGCGTCGCTAGGTGCAGGAGGGCATCACTGTCACAGCCCGTCAGGGTGTCGACGGCGACGACGCCCGATCCGCTGTGGAAAGGCAACTCGACGACGTCTTCCCACTCCGCCGGTTCCAGGGGCGGCGCGACATCGTGTGCTTCCAGACGGACGGTCTGGAAAGCATCATCGGCCTGCAGGTGAAGCCAGCCGTCGCCCGCCGTCGCTACAGTGCCGAACAGAGCGTTGGTCGCCAGTTCGTGGAGCAACGTATTCGGCAACGACTCGGTGGGATGCCGCTGCCGAATCACGATCGTGCCGTACTCGGGCAGGTACTCGTCGTCCTCGTAGAACCCCAGAAGCGCCACGCGGCGACGGTAGCGGCGGCCTCCGACAGACCACGGGTCCCGGCAGGCCGCCGCAGGTCACGCAGGGTGTATCACCGGTAGTTGGTGAACTGCAGCGCGATGCCGAAGTCCTGGTTCTTCAGCAGCGAGATGACCTCCTGCAGGTGGTCCTTCTTCTTGCCCGACACCCGCAGCTGGTCGCCCTGGATCTGCGCCTGCACGCCCTTGGGGCCTTCGTCGCGGATGAACTTGGCGATCTTCTTCGCCTTGTCGGTCTCGATGCCTTCCACGATCGTGCCGTTGACCTTGTAGACCTTGCCGGACGGGGCGGGCTCACCCGCGTCGAAGGCCTTGAGGGAGACGCCGCGCTTGACGAGCTTTTCCTTGAAGACTTCGACCGCTGCCTTCGTGCGTTCCTCGGTCTCGGCTTCGATGACCACGGCGCGCTCACCGGACCACTCGATCTTGGCGCCGGTGCCGCGGAAGTCGAACCGCGTGGACAGCTCCTTGTTCGCCTGGTTCAGCGCGTTGTCCACCTCCTGACGGTCGACCTTGCTCACGACGTCGAAAGAGGGATCGGCCACGTCACACACCTCGTCGTTTCGGCTGTTGGATTGGCTACACCCTAGCCACTGCCAACCCCGTGGACCGGGCGAGTAAGGCATTCGCTATCCTGGTTTTCGGCCGGGCCGACCGGCCGAGGCGGGTTTCCCGAGTGGCCAAAGGGATCTGACTGTAAATCAGACGGCTCAGCCTACGGGGGTTCGAATCCCTCACCCGCCACAGCAGGTGAAACGCCCCGCTGACCTGGCAAGACCAGGCCAGCGGGGCGTTTGTCGTTGCTGAGGCTGGGTGCGGCCGAGGTGCTCACAACGCGGGTTCGGCGTCGGCCCACGGCTGTTCGGCTTCCAGTTGCGAGGCCAGTGCCAGCAGCGTCGGTTCGGACCCGAGACCGCCGACGAACTGCGCGCCGAGCGGGAGGCCGCCCGCCGTGCGATACAGGGGCACGGACATCGCGGGCCTACCGGTGAGGTTGGCCAGCTGGGTGAACGGGACCGGAGCGAGATTGGCGAGCACCTGGTCGTTCCAGGCCTTGGTCTTGACCAACAGTCCGGTGAGCCGTGACTTGAGCAGGGCCTCGCCGGCGTAGCGCAACAGAGGCGGAGTCTCCAGCTCACCGATCCGCACCGGAGGCCCGGCGATGGTGGGTGTCAACAGCAGGTCGTACCGCTCGTGGAAAGCCGCCAACGCACGAGTGTGCGTGTTCCAGCGGTTCCTGGCGGTGGCGTACTCCGGCGCGCGCACCGCTCGCGCCGCGGCGGCCAGCAGCCGGTTGTCCAGTTCGAAGTCCTCGTCCGAGGCGCCGGTGGCACGTTTGATCTCCGCGATGGTGGCCGCGGTCTCGGCGCACCACATCGTCATGAAGTCACGCGCCAGCTGGACGCCGTCGATGTCGGGCTCGGCGGACTCGACCTCGTGGCCCAGCTTGTCCAGCAGCGTGGCGGCGTGCCGCACCGCGGCGACGGCCTCGTCGTGCACGGGCGTGCCGAGCGGCGAGTCGGTCGTGAACCCGATGCGCAACCTGCCGGGGGAGCGGCGGGCCAGTTCCACGTACGAGGTCTCGGGAACAGCGGGCAGATACGGCCCGCCGGGATCAGGCTCTCTCACCAGCACGTCGAGCATTGCCGCGGTGTCCCGGACCGTTCTGGACACCACGCCGTCGGTGGCGGCACCGTGCATGTACTCGGAGTGCTCCGGCCCAGAGGGCACCAGGCTGCGACCCGGTTTGAGCCCGAAGATGCCGCAACAGGCGGCGGGGATGCGGATGGACCCACCGCCGTCGCTGGCACCGGCCACCGGCACGACCCCCGCGGCGACCGCCGCGGCCGAACCCCCGGACGAGCCGCCGGGCGTGTGGTCGAGGTTCCACGGGTTACGGGTCGCCCCGGTCGCCGCCGACTCGGTGATCCCCTTCGTGCCGAACTCCGGGGTGGCCGTCCGGCCGAACACCACCAGACCGGCGTCGAGCCACCGCTGCACGACGGTGCTGTGCCGGGCCGCGACGTGGCCGCGCAAAGCCCGGGAACCGCTACCGGTCCGCACGCCCTCGTAGTCCTGTTTGAGGTCCTTCAGCAGAAACGGCACACCCGCGAACGGCCCGGAGAGGCCGGCGGTGGCACGTTTCCTGGCGAGGTCGTACATCCGATGCACGATCGCGTTGAGCCGCCCGTTCACCTGCTCGGCCCGCGTGATGGCCGTCTCCAACAGTTCGGCGGGCGAGACCTCGCCCTTGGCCACCAGGTCGGCCAAACCCACCGCGTCGAACCGTCGGTACTCGCTGTAGTCCATGCACCACCGCCTGAGAAGTCGAAGCCCGGCTTCCGAGCCTACGGGTGAGTCAATCCCTCACCGGATGTCCGAACCTTGCGTTCGGTCAGGGCCTCACCCGGGGCGCGATGGCCGCCGGGTCGGGCGGGGTGTCGTGCCTTTGGACGCTATCGGCTAGCGCCGACGCCCAGTCGCACAGAGTCGGGATGTCGATCCCGTGTGGTCTCCGGTCAGCGAACGGCGCGATGCTGTCGGCGCCGCGTCGCAACAACGCCGCGGCACCCGTCCGGTTGCCGCGCGCCGCGTGTGTGACGCCAACGGCCAGTTGGGCGAGTCCAGATCGGAA
>JAJYTH010000064.1 GCA_021793175.1 Actinomycetes bacterium | reverse complement strand
CGGGGTATCCACATCACCGCGCCAGCCACCTGTCTCGTGCCCGCGACCCTCGATGAACTCCTTGAACCGCCGCAGGTCGTTGTTGACCCGTCTTCCCAAAAGGCCGGCCTTGTCGGCCACCTGCTCCAGGAAACCGTCCGGGTCGATGTCCATCTGCGCCGTGACCCGAGTGCGGTTCGGTTCGAGCCGGTGGAACGTGATCACACCGGCGTGCCGCGGCCCGGAATCCGAAGACCACGCGACACGTTCGTCGGGGTGTTGCTCGGTGATCGTCGCGTCGAACTCACGCGTGACGCCTCCCACCCGGGTCACCCAGTGGGTGTGAGTGTCGTCCAATTGCCGGACTTCCTCGACGCCCTCCATGAATTCCGGGAAAGACTCGAACTGGGTCCACTGGTTGTACGCGGTGGACAGCGGAACGTCCACGTCGACTGCTTTCATCACCGTGCTCACGAAAATCCCCTCCTTCGGGTGTGGTCGGTGACGCCGAATGCCGGCGCGTATCAGCAGTGCGCGCCTCGGGTACCCGATCACCTATGACGCACACATCCCAGCCGGACACCGCCACAGTGCGCGCCGTGGGAAAACTCACCGAGGCACTGGAAGTGGTGGAGGAAGCACGCGGGCACCTCTACGCATTCCATCGGCTCACCGGAACCGCCGACTTCACCGTCGAGGAAGCCATCGGCATGCTCCGCGACGCCGGACATCACGACCTCGCCTCGCGACTGGACCGGGAACTGTTGGGACGCAACGTGCTGCCGGGTCGATGGACCTACCAGGTCGTGGAGGACTACGAGGACACCTACTACAGCGTGTTCCACCGGTTCGCCGCGCAGGCACGCGCGCTCACCCCGGGGCAACGGCACGCGTACGAGGCCATGCTCAAACGCACCCGACGAACCCGTAGCGAGCCGGGACACGAGCCCGAACCCGGCGATGTGCCCGATCCGGATGGGCCCATGCCGTCGACCGCGACGTCGTGAGCCGTGCCGAGGTGGGCCGCATGGTGGTCGACAGGCTGGTCGGTGTCCGGGGCGGGACCGTGCCTCACGTACCGGCCACCGAATCCGGGCCTCCCTTCGGAGGAGAGCGAAATCGCCTTCCGAAAAGACCCTCGCAAGCACACCGGACCTAGGGACACAGGGCGTGCAGACGTTCTTGCCGTATCCCGAATTCGCCGCGACGGCCCACGTACTGGACAGGCGGCGTCTGGGCAAACAGCGGGTCGAGGCGCTGCAGATCCTGCGGGCCCTCACCATGCCGGGACACGGCTGGCGCCGCCATCCCGCGGTGCGCATGTGGGCGGGGTACGAGGAGGCGCTCACCCGTTACGGCCTGACCATGTGTGAACTATGGCGTGCGCAGGGCAGACCGGACACGTGCGCGACGAAGATCGTGGCCGACCTGGCCTCGACTCTCGGTGTCACCACCGTGCGTGATCAGGCGAGGTTGGCCGCCGAGCACGACCTCCCACCGTGGCTGGGCGACGAGGAGTTCCATCGCAGCCACCGTTCCGCGCTCGTCCGCAAGGACCCGGAGCACTACCGGCCGTTCTTCCCCGACGTGTCGGACGACCTACCATACGTGTGGCCGTCCTCCGACCGACCACAACTCACCGACCCGGGCCCGGACGAAACGTAGCAGCGGCCCCGCGGGTCCTCCCCCGGCAAGAGAGAACAGTTCCGCTACCCGCCCCGGAAACGACGGTGACCGAGGTGCGGCCGCCGGCCCCGAAAAGCAGAGCTACCCACTGGGCCCCGGAGTTCGTCGGATCGTGCGCAGCGGAGGACGTTCCCGTACGGCGAGGTCGTTCACCACCAACTCCCGTCCCACCCCCTCGTTGCTCTCACTGCGGCAGAACTGTGCGAGCAACGTCGACGGCGGTTCCTTCGCCACCAGGCGACCGCTGCGGTCGAGCCGGTCCATGACCGTCAACATGATCTGCCCCGCCATCTGCCCCAGCGCGTGCGTGTTCTGGTGCCGGTGAGTACGCATACCGAGATCGACCTGTGCAAGCGACTCCAAACCCCGCCATCGCAACAGGTCGATCAAGTGCGCCACCTCCACCCCGTAGTGGGTGACGAAGGGGATGCTCTCCAACACCTCGCGCCGACCCGCGTACTCCCCGGCCAAAGGCTGCACGAACCCGGCGAGGTCGGGCCAATACATGTTCAACAGTGGACGCGCCACCAACTCCGTGACCCGCCCACCACCATCGGCATCGATGCGGGAACCGTTGACCAACGGCCGGTGATAGAACCCCTTCACGTAGTCCACGCCGGAATCAGTCAGCAGTGGGCCGAGCAAGCCGATCACATACCACTCGGTGAAGTCGTAGAGATCACCATCCACGAACACCACGAAGTCGCCGGTGGTGGCGGCGAGGCCTTTCCACAGCGCCTCGCCCTTGCCGTGCATACCCGGCAACGGCCGCAACACGGTGTCCTGCGCCACCACCCTGGCCCCGGCCTCGGCCGCCACCCTCGCCGTATCGTCGCGGGAACGCGAGTTGACGACCAACACGTCGTCGACGAGCGAGGTTTCCTCCATCAATGCCGTACGGATCGTCCGCACGATCTGACCCACCGTCTGCTCCTCATCGCGCGCCGGGATGATGACGGTGACCGTGCGCTCACCCTTGACGGCGGCCAGTTCGGCGGCCGTCCAGTCGGTGGCGCGGGCTGACCTGTGCCGCAGCCAGGAGCGAACCCGTGAGGAGAGACCAAGGTCGGCGTTATCGGTGCCCAGACAAGTCCTTGTCGTGTCCACGAGGTCCCCTTTCGTCCGAGAGCGGCCGGTCGACCTCCGCTGACGCTCCAGCCGTCACGTTGCGGGCCACCGGGCGGCTGCAACAACCAGGCGACACCCTGACCTCTACACCCGAATGGACGTAACGCCGTCGGTTCACACCTCGAACGGGAGAACAAAACAAATTGCTCCCTGCCCGCCGCACAGCGACGGCAACAGGGAGCAACGATCCGGCGAGACCGGCTTACAGACTCTCTTCGAACATCTCCGGGGTGACAGCGGACTCGGTGTCGGGCACGCCGAGCTCCTTGGCGCGTTTGTCGGCCAGCGCCAGCAGTCGCCGGATACGCCCCGCGACGGCGTCTTTGGTCATCGGCGGGTCCGCCAACTGCCCCAACTCCTCCAGCGAGGCCTGCCGGTTGGACAAGCGCAGCTTGCCCGCGGCGAGCAGGTGATCGGGTGCCGTGTCGCCGAGAATCTCCATGGCGCGCTCCACCCGCGCCGCGGCCGCCACAGCCGCGCGCGCCGAACGCCGCAAGTTGGCGTCGTCGAAATTCGCCAACCGGTTCGCGGTGGCCCGCACCTCCCGCCGAAGCCGCCGCTCCTCCCACGCCAACACGCTCGAATGCGCGCCGAGCCGAGTCAACAACGCCCCGATGGCGTCACCGTCACGCACCACCACCCGGTCAGCGCCCCGCACCTCACGCGACTTGGCCTGAATACCCATGCGACGGGCCGCACCCACCAAAGCCAACGCCGCCTCCGGTCCCGGACACGTCACTTCCAGCGACGACGAACGGCCCGGCTCGGTCAGGGAACCGTGAGCCAGAAACGCCCCGCGCCACGCGGCCTCCGCATCGGCCACCCCACCGGAGACCACGGCGGCGGGCAGTCCTCGAACAGGACGGCCTCGCTGGTCGATGAGCCCGGTCTGCCGCGCCAGTCCCTCACCGTCCTTGACCACGCGGATGACGTAACGAGTGCCCTTGCGTAGTCCGCCCGAGGTGATGACGTGCACCTCGGGAACGTGGCCGTACAGCTCGTGGATCTCCTTACGGAGCCTACGAGCCACGGACCCGGTGTCGAGCTCGGCTTCGACGACGACCCTTCCCGCGACGATGTGCAGGCCGCCCGCGAACCGCAGCAGCGCCGACACCTCCGACCGGCGCGGGCCGACCTTGGTGATCTCCAAACGGCTGAGCTCGTCCTTGACCGCCGCCGTCATCGCCATCTACTGCCCCTCCTCCACGCTCTCGGACAGACCGAGAGCCTCTCGCACACAACCCGCCAAGGCATCCGGATCATGTCGGTCCGCCCTACCCCGGGCAGCGACCGAAGCCAGATGCGCACGCCCACCCAGAGAATCGGCCGCACGACGCAATCGCACGGGGGTGGGCACGGAGTCACGGTCGGCGATCACCGCGTCCACCTTGAGCTGGGGAGCGTGTTCGAAGAGTACGTGCAGGTGCTGTTCCGGTGAGAACCCTGCCGTCTCCCCCGGTTGTGGCATGAGGTTGAGGATCACGACCTTCGTCGCGTTCGTGTTCACGAGCGCGTCGTGCAGGTCGGGCACCAGCAGATGCGGCAGCACGCTCGTGAACCACGAACCGGGACCGAGGAAAACAGCGTCGGCGTTCAACACCGCGTCCACCGCGTCCGCACACGCGACCGGAGGCTGGTGAGGGCGGCCCGGGTTGTGCAAGCTGATCCGCCGCACCTGGCCGGGAGTGGTAGCGACGGCGACCTGACCCCGGATACGGCTGACGGCCTCGCCGTTCTCCAAGCCCGTGACCTCGGCCTCGATCTCCAGCGGCTCGACCGACATCGGCAGCACCCGCCCACTGATACCCAGCAGCCGAGCGGCCTCGTCCAGGCCCGCCACGGGGTCACCGAGCACCTCGAACAGGCCGGCCAGCAGCAGATTACCGACCGCGTGCCCGGTGAGAGCCCCGGTGCCACCGAAACGATGCTGGAACACCTCGGCCCACAGCGTGCCACCGTCCTCCGCGGCCGCCAGAGCGGCCAGCGCTTGTCGAAGGTCTCCGGGCGGCAACAGGCCCAACTCCTGGCGGAGCCGTCCTGACGACCCTCCGTCATCGGCGACGGTGACGACCGCGGTCACGTCCGAGGTGAGCCGTCGCAACGCCGACAACGTCGCATGCAGCCCATGCCCACCACCGAGTGCGACGGCACGCATCCTCGGTCTCACTCCCTGCCCAGGTCCCGGTGCACCACCTTGACCGCCATGCCGTCCTCCTTGGAAAGCCGGTTCGCCAGCTCCTCGGAGATGGCGACACTGCGATGCTTGCCTCCGGTACAGCCCACGGCCAGGGTGAGATAACGCTTGCCTTCTCGCTTGTACCCGGCACCCACCAGACGCAGCAACTCGTGGTACTGCTGCAGAAACTCCTCGGCACCCTCCTGACCCAACACGTAGTTGCGCACGTCGCCGTCGAGGCCGCTCTGGTCCCGCAGCTCGGGAATCCAGAACGGATTGGGCAGGAAACGCACGTCCATCACCAGGTCGGAGTCCATCGGCAGACCGTACTTGTAGCCGAAGGACAGCACCGTGACCCGGGTCTGGGTGCTCGACTCGGTGCCGAACGCGTCCTCGATCTTGGCGCGAAGGTCGTGGACCGACAGCGCCGACGTGTCGAGGATCAGATCGGCTTCCTCCCGCAGGGTCGCCAACAACTCCCGCTCAGCGGCGATGCCGTCGACCAGCCTTCCGTCACCCTGCATGGGGTGACCGCGACGCACCTGGTCGAAGCGGCGGATCAGCACCGAGTCCGTGGCCTCTAAGAACAGCACCCGGGGCTTGTAGCCTCGCGCGTCGAGATCCTTAATGATCGAGGAGAGGTCGTCGGTGAAGGCGCGCGACCGCACGTCCATCACGACCGCCACCTTGGTGATCACGCCTCGCGCCTGAGCCCCGAGCTCCACCATCGTGGAGATCAGCTCGGGCGGAAGGTTGTCCACCACGAACCAGCCCAGATCCTCCAGGCACTTGGCGGCGGTGCTGCGGCCGGCGCCGGACAAGCCGGTGACGACCGCCACCTCCATGCCGGAGCTCCTGGCACTCGACCCTCCGGATTTTCCGATGTTGCCCTCGGTCACGTCTGCGACTCCCCTCTGCTGTCGTTCCGGCCCCCTGCGAGCGCGGCATGCACCGCCTCGGCTGTGCGGGTGCCGAAGCCCGGCACCTCCGCGATCTCGGCCACGGTGGCCTGCCGGAGCTTCCTCACCGAGCCGAAGTGCTTGATCAGTGCGGCCTTCCGCACCTGTCCGAGACCCGGAATCCCGTCCAGCGCCGACTCCTGCACCCGTTTCGAACGCTTCTGCCGCTGATAGCGAAGCGCGAACCGGTGGGCCTCGTCGCGCACTCGCTGCAGAAGGTACAGCGCGTCCGATGTCCTCGGCAGGATGACCGGGTCATCGGCGGCGGGCGGCCACACCTCCTCCAACCGTTTGGCGAGCCCGACCACGGCGACGTCGGTGATGCCGAGCTCGGCCAGAACGTCCGCCGCGGCCGTGGCCTGCGGTCCCGCGCCGTCCACGACCAACAGGTTGGGCGGATAGGCGAACTTGCGGAGTTTACCCGTCTCGGGGTCCAACGTCGGGTTCACCTCGTTCGGCTCCGCGCTCCGTTGCGGATCCGATGTCTCCGGGGTCTCCTGGGCCTCCTGGGTCTCCTTGAGGTAGCGCGAGAAGCGGCGCCGGACGACCTCCGCGATGGCGGCCACGTCTCCCTCGGTGGCGGCTTCACGCAACGCGAATCGGCGGTACTCCGACTTGCGGGGCAAGCCGTCCTCGAAGACCACCAACGAGGCGACCACGTCCGTTCCGGCCAGGTGACTGATGTCCACGCATTCGATCCGCAATGGCGCGCTGTCCAGTCCCAGGTACTCCTGTAGCTCCGACAGGGCCGCCGAACGGGCGGTGAGGTCACCCGCCCGGCGCAGCTTGTGTTGTGAGAACGCCTCCTCGGCGTTGCGGGCCACGGTCTCGGCCAACGCGCGCTTGTCACCTCGCCGCGGCACACGTAGCCGCACCCGGGAACCACGCAGCTTCGACAGCCACTGCTCCATGGTCTCGGCGTCGACCGGGAGCTCGGGCACCAGCACCTCACGTGGCACGACGACCCCGTCGGTGGGTGTCTCGGCGGCCAACTCGGCCTGTCCGGCGTAGAACTGCGCCAGGAACTGCTCGACGAGGGTCGGGACGTCCATCTCCTCGACTTTGTCGATCACCCAGCCACGCTGGCCCCGCACCCGCCCACCGCGCACGTGGAAGACCTGAACGGCCGCCTCCAACTCGTCGTGCGCGAACGCGATGACGTCGGCGTCGGTGCCGTCGCCCAACACCACGGCCTGTTTCTCCATGGCCTTGCGCAGCGCGGTGAGATCGTCCCGCAGGCGGGCAGCGCGCTCGAACTCCAGCGCCTCGGACGCCTCGACCATCTCCCTTTCCAACTTGCGGATCATCAGGTCGGTACGGCCGGAGAGGAAGTCGCAGAAGTCCTCGACGATCTCGCGGTGACGTTCGGCCGACACCGCGCCCACGCAGGGAGCCGAACACTTGTCGATGTAGCCGAGCAGGCACGGGCGCCCGATCTGACTGTGTCGCCGGAACACCCCCGCCGAGCACGTCCGCGCGGGGAACACCCGCAGCAGCAGGTCGAGAGTCTCCCGGATGGCCCAGGCGTGGGCGTAAGGGCCGAAGTAGCGCACACCCTTCTTCCGAGGCCCCCGATACACGTGTAGGCGGGGGAACTCCTCGTTCAGCGTGACCGCGAGCACCGGGTAGGTCTTGTCGTCGCGATAACGGACGTTGAACCGGGGGTCGAACTCCTTGATCCAGTTGTATTCGAGCTGCAGCGCCTCCACCTCGGTGCTCACCACGGTCCACTCCACGCTCGCGGCCGTGGTGACCATCTGCCGGGTACGCGGATGCAGTCCGGCGAGGTCGGCGAAGTAGGAGTTCAGTCGACTGCGCAGGCTCTTGGCCTTACCGACATAGATGACCCGGCCGCCGGCGTCGCGGAACTTGTACACGCCGGGCGAGTCCGGGATGGTTCCCGGCGCGGGACGGTAGGTGGAAGGGTCAGCCACGTCATCCAGCCTATGGTTTTGATCCGACGAACCGTTCGGCCCCTCACCCGTGCGGCACGCCGGTTGGGCCGGAACGCCTCAAACCCCGCCGTATAGGCCGTTATACGCGGATGATGTGCGATTCTCCCGGCATGCGTATCGCGACGTGGAACGTCAACTCGATCACCGCCCGGCTGCCACGCGTACTCGCCTGGCTGCGGTCCGCGCAGCCCGATGTCCTGTGCCTTCAGGAACTCAAGTGCAGCGATGACGCATTCCCGCGCGACGACATCACCGAACTCGGCTACGACATCGCCTGCTACGGCGCCAACCGGTGGAACGGCGTGGCCATGCTCTCCCGAGTCGGACTCGACGACGTCACACGCGGACTCGTCGACGAACCCGCCTACGAGGACGCCGTCCAGCCCCGCGCCATCGCGGCGACCTGCGGCGGTGTCCGCGTGTGGTCGGTGTACGTACCCAACGGACGCGAACCCGACCATCCGCACTACACCTACAAGCTGCGCTGGCTGGACGCCCTCCACACCACCGTGCTCGCCGAGAACGGGACCGACCGGCCGTTCGCCGTGCTCGGCGACTTCAACGTCGCTCCCACCGACGACGACGTGTGGGACATCACGCTGTTCTCCGACTCCACCCACGTGACCGAATCCGAACGAGAAGCACTCGCCCGACTCCGGGACGCCGGACTCGCGGACGTCGTCCCCCGCGCACTGAAGTACGACCGTCCCTACACCTACTGGGATTACCGCCAGCTCGCCTTCCCCAAGAACCGCGGCATGCGGATCGACCTCGTCTACGCCAACCGCGCGTTCGCCGACGCGGTGACCGACGCCTACGTCGATCGCGAGGAGCGCAAGGGCAAGGGCGCCTCCGACCACGCTCCCGTGGTCGTGGACCTCACTACGTGACCACGGTACGGCCTCGGTATGGACTCGGTATGAACCTCGGCCGAGGATCACGGAGTCGGACTCGACGCCCGCACCGCCGCACGGAGCAGCTCGACCGTACGCACCACGGCCGCATGGTCGGCGACGGCTCTCCGGACGGCCACGCTGATGTGCCGCACGGGCGTGGGTGACACGACCGGTCGTGAAGTGAGTCCCGCGGGCAGTTCCCCCAACGCGAGCCGGGGTAGCACAGTGATCCCGATACCGCTGGTCACGAACGGGATCGCGGTCCGATAGTCGTGCATCTCCACCGAGAACCGCGGCGAGAATCCCACCTCGGCGCACGCGACCAGCAGGACCTCCCGACAGGCGCCGTGATCGAGATCGTTGTCGATCCACGGACGGTCGGCCAGCTCCGCCAGGGGCACGTCTCCGCGCATCGCGAGCGGATCATCCTCCTGCAGCACCACGACGTAGGAATCGTCGACCAGGGGGTGCACGACCGCCGCGGTGGGCGGTTGCGTATCTCGCCGTTCGACGAACACGTTGACGTCGAGGTCGCCGAGCGGGTCGTCGAGCACCTCGGTCCAACGCAGGTCCAGACGCAACTCGGGAAACTCCCGCCGTAACACCGTCACCACCTCGGGAAGCCACGCCGCACCCGCCGACGCGAAATATCCGATCGACAGGCTCCCCGTGCGCCCCTCCCGCAGGTCCCGCGTCAGACCGTCGAGTCGGCTCAGCTCCTGGAACAGCGCCTCCGACTCCGCTGCGAGTGCACGGCCCGCCGCCGTCGGCTCGACGCCCCGGCCCACCCGGTCGATCAATCGCAGCCCCGTCTCGCGCTGCAAGGCCGCGAGTTGCTGACTCACCGCCGACGGTGTGTAGTCCAACGCGGCAGCAGCCGCCCGGATCGACCCCTTCGCCACCACGGCGCGCAACACGCGCAACCGGCCCACATCCAACACGCCTCCGACCGTACAGCAGGACTGAACAGTAGTGCACAATTCGTCGCTTGTGCTGTCGTCTCTTCGCCGGAGACGATGTCGAGCGTGACAAAACTGCTCGCCCATTCCCCCAAACCACGCACCGACAACACGAAGGCCGCCGCCGCCGCGGCGCTCGTCACCATGGTGCTGTGGTCGTCGGCATTCGTGGGCATCCGCGCCATCGGCGGCGTGCTGTCCCCGGCCCCACTCGCCCTGCTGCGCCTCGCCGTGGCCTCCGTGACACTCACCGTGCTGATCGGCGTCAGCGCCCGGCGCCTTCCGCCGCTGCCGCGCGACCGCACATCCTGGCTGCGCGTCGTCGCCTACAGCGTCCTGTGGCTGTGCTGCTACACCGTCGCGCTCAACGCCGCCGAACTCCATCTCGACGCGGGTACGGCCGCGCTACTGGTCAACATCTCGCCGCTGCTCGTCACTCTCGGCGCAGGGTTCCTCCTCGGTGAGGGTTTCTCCCGCCAGCTGATGCTGGGGGCCGCCGTCGGCATGAGCGGAATCGGCATCATCGGCCTGGGCACCGAGGGCGAAGGCGACTGGATCGGCGTCGCACTGTGCCTGCTCGCGGCCGTGTTGTACGCCGCGGGCGTCCTCATCCAGAAGAAGGCCCTGGCCGACGTCGACGCCACGACCATCACCTGGCTGGGCTGCCTGATCGGCACTGCGGTCCTGCTGCCGTGGACCCCACAGCTCGTCTCCGAACTCGCCGCCGCTCCGACCTCGGCGGTGCTCGGTGCCGTCTACCTCGGGGTGTTCCCCACCGCCATCGGGTTCAGCACCTGGGCGTATGCGCTCAAACGCACGGACGCGGGAAAGCTCAGCGTCTCCACGTACGCTGTCCCCGCGGTGTCGGTGGTGTTGTCGTGGATACTCCTCGACGAGATCCCCACCGGGTACGGACTCGTGGGCGGCGCGGTCTGCCTGGCCGGAGTGGCGGTGTCCCGCTATCGCCCACGCAGGACGAAAACCGATGCGCCCACGTCCGCCCCGGTGTCCGAAAACTCCAAGTCCTAGCCGTCAGTTCCGGTGGGCGGCGGCGTGGAAACGACGCAATGCCCGCACCGCCTCCACCGCGCGCTCCCGGTCCACCGCCTGGATGGCCAGCATCGAGTAGTACTCGAACTCGGGCAGTTCCAATCGCGCGAACGACGCGCCGTCGGGGAAACTCACCGACAACACCTCGTCCCAGCGGAAGTAACGGGACACGCCGATGTTGCGTACATGCACACCCTCGGCGTCGGCCCGCACCTTCGGGGTGGCGAACAGCATGGCGGCGGCCGCCAGCATCGCCCCCACCCCGATCATCGCGATCTGGTCACTGACGGCGAAGATCACGCCGGTGTCCTCCGACCGGAGCAACGCGGCCACGGTCACGAACACGGCCAGCAACACGACCGCGAGCGCCGTCGACATCCAGAACGTGCGACGCGGGCGCACGATCACAGGATCGGCAGTCACGTCCCTCTTCGTGTCCTTACTCACACGAAACCTCGCTCCGTCCATGGCTGACGCAGTCCACGCAACACGTTCGCGGTGGTCAGCGCGGCTATCGTCGCTTCCCGTCCCTTGTCCTCCTGCGATTCGGGCAACCCTGCCCTGGCCAGGGCCTGCTCCTCGGTGTCACAGGTCAGCACGCCGTTGCCCACCGGGGTGCTCTCGTCGAGAGCCACGCGCGTCAGTCCCGCCGTCACGGCATCACACACGTACTCGAAGTGGGGCGTCCCTCCACGGATCACCACACCCAACGCCACGACCGCGTCGTGGTTGCGGGCCAGTGCCTGCGCCACCACCGGCAACTCGACCGCACCGGAGACCCGCAGGACCGTCGGTTCCTCGGCCAGCTTCACCTCACCGGCCGTGCGCAGAGCCGAAGACAACAAACTGTCCGTGATGCGCGTATGCCAGCGGGTCGCGACGATCCCGAGCCGCAGGTTCTCGCACTCGCGCAGTTCACTTCCCTCGTCGGGACGGCCTTCTCCACTCATACTTCACCCGCGCCTGGGACTTTGCCGTTACCGTTGCCGTTGCCACCGAGTTCGGCACCCACTTCATCGAAGTGCTCCAATTGGGACAACTCGTGTCCCATCCTGTCACGCTTGGTTTTCAGATAGCGGAAGTTCTCCGGATTGGGTGAGATCGGCAGCGGCACCCTGCCCACGACCCGCAGCCCGTAGCCCTCCAGTCCCACGCGCTTGGCGGGGTTGTTGGTGAGCAGCCGCATCGACCGCACCCCGAGATCCGACAGGATCTGCGCTCCGGTGCCGTAGTCCCGGGCATCGGCGGGCACACCCAGCGCCAGGTTCGCGTCCACCGTGTCGGCGCCCGCGTCCTGCAGTTCGTAGGCCTGCAGTTTGTGCAGCAGACCGATACCCCGGCCCTCGTGTCCACGCACGTAGAGCACGACGCCACGCCCTTCGGTCGCCACCGCTTCCAACGCCGCCTGAAGCTGCGGGCCACAGTCACACCGCAGTGAACCGAACACGTCCCCGGTGAGGCACTCGGAGTGGACCCGTACCAGGATGTCCTCACCGTCTCCGATCTCGCCGTAGACGAAGGCCACGTGTTCGATGCCGTCGAGGAGACTGTCGTAGCCGATGGCGCGGAACGTGCCCGCCGCCAGCGGAATGCGCGCCTCGGCCACCCGCTCGACCTGCTTCTCCGTGCGCCGACGGTAGGCGATGAGGTCGGCGATCGTGATCAACTGGAGGTCGTGGTCGGCCGCGAAGACCTCCAGCTCGTCCCGACGGGCCATGTCGCCCTCATTCTTCTGGGACACGACCTCGCACAACACGCCCGCCGGAGCCAGCCCAGCCAGGCGTGCGAGGTCCACGGCGGCTTCGGTGTGTCCCGGCCTGCGCAACACACCGCCGTCCTTGGCCCGCAGCGGCACGACGTGGCCGGGCCTGGCGAAGTCGGACGCCTTGGAGTTCGGGTCGGCCAGCAACCGGATGGTGTGGCTGCGGTCGGTGGCGGAGATACCCGTACCGATGCCCTCGGCAGCGTCCACCGTCACGGTGTACGCGGTGCCGCGCCGGTCCTGGTTGCTGTGGTACATCGGCGGCAGATCGAGCCGATCGCAGTCCTCGCCCGTCAACGACACACAGACGTAGCCGGAGGTGTAGCGCACCATGAAGGCGAGCAGCTCCGGCGTCGCCTTCTCGGCCGCGAAGATCAGGTCTCCCTCGTTCTCGCGGTCCTCGTCATCGACGACGACCACAGGGCGGCCGTTCGCGATGTCCTCGATGGCCCGTTCGATGGACTCGACGTCCAACGACGGAGCGGGCTCGATCATCGTCACCTGTCCTCCTCGCCCCCGCCGTTTCCCACCGATCCCTTGGTCAGGTGGACAGCGGCCAGCTTCTCGACGTACTTCGCCAGCACGTCCACTTCCAGATTCACCGGGTCGCCCGGTTGGTTGCGGCCCAGCGTGGTGGAGCGCAACGTGGTGGGGATCAGCGCGACGGCGAATTCCTGATCCGACACCTGAGCCACCGTCAGCGAGATACCGTCCACGGCGATGGAGCCCTTCTCCACCAGGTAGCGGGACAGCGACGGCGGGTACGCGAAGTGGGTGAGCCCGTCGTGGTCGCGAGACAGGAAGGTACCGGTGCCGTCGACATGGCCCTGCACGACATGGCCGCCGAAACGGCCGTCGGCGCTCATCGCCCGCTCCAGGTTGACCAGCCGACCGGGCTCGATGCCGTCCAGGCTGGTGCGCTTCAACGTCTCGGCGACGACGTCGACGGTGAACTCGTCGCCGGCGATGTCCACCACGGTCAGACACACACCGTTGACCGCGATCGAATCGCCGTGCCGAGCGTCGCTCGTGACCACCCGCCCTCGCACGGTGAGTCGCGTGGCCTCGTCCTTAGGCTCCACGCGCGTGACCTCACCAAGCTCCTCGACAATCCCGGTGAACACCTAGTCGCCTCCCTCACCCGTGGCCGGAACGGCGGAGATCCGCACATCCTCACCGCTCATAGTGGCCCCTTCGACCCGCCAGCGGTGCGCTTCGGTGATGGTCGACACTCCTGCCGGTCCCAACGCCGCCGGTCCCGCGCCCAGCAACATCGGAGCGACGTAGGCGATGATCCGGTCGACCCGGCGAGCCGCGACGAACGCGCCCGCCAGCGTCGGTCCGCCCTCCAACAGGACGTCCACCACACCGCGTTCGCTCAGCACCGCCAACACCTCGTCGGGGTCGTGGGAGGCGACGAGCACCGTCTCCGCTGTGTTGTCCAACACTCGCGCACCCTCGGGTATGCCGCGTGTGCCCACCACCACACGCAGTGGCTGTCGGGAGGCAAGTTCGCCGTCGGAATCCCGCACGGTGAGCCACGGGTCGTCGGTGAGTACGGTGCCGGTGCCCACCACGACGGCGTCCACAGCGGCTCGGAGAGCATGTACCTCGGCGCGGGAGACCGGCCCCGAGATCCACCGGCTACTGCCGTCGACCGCGGCTACCCGGCCGTCGAGACCGGCCGCGTATTTCCACGTCACATGCGGGCGCCCGGTTCGCTCTCGGTGCAGCCACGCCCTCAGTGGACCCGACGCCACCTCCTCGGCGAGAACACCGCCGACGACATCGACCCCGGCGGCACGCAGTTCCTCCGCACCCCCGGCGGCCGCCGGATGCGGGTCCGACACCGCGAATCTCACGGCGGCCACCCCGGCGTCGAGTAGCGCGCGGGTGCACGGCGGAGTACGTCCGTGATGCGAACAGGGCTCCAGGGTGACGACGGCCGTGCCGCCCCGTGCTCGCTCGCCCGCTTCACGCAGAGCCACGACCTCAGCGTGTGGTCCGGGAGGAGGTTGAGTCGCTCCCGCACCGACCCGGCGTCCCTCGGCGTCGAGGATCACCGCACCTACGGGTGGGTTCGGACTGGTGCTCCCCCGCACACCGGAGCTGAGGACGAGCGCGGCCTCCATGGCCTCACGGACACCCCGCTCCGCCGCCGACGTGTTCACTGCGAGCGGGCCGCCCTCGCGCGTTCCCGCAGCGCCGCGACTGCCCGGGCCGGGTCATCGGCACCGTAGACGGCCGAGCCCGCCACGAAACAGTCGACTCCCGCCTCGGCCGCCTGCTCGATCGTGTCGGAGTTGATGCCTCCGTCGATCTCCACGAGCAGCCTCAGATGGCCGGTGTCGACCAACCTGCGGGCCGTGCGCACCTTGTCGAGGACCTCGGGGATGAACGACTGGCCGCCGAAGCCGGGTTCGACCGACATGACCAACAGCGTGTCGTAGTGCTTGAGCGTCTCCACGTAGTCGTCGAGCGGCGTGTTCGGCTTGATGGCCAACCCCGCCTTCGCTCCCGCGGCACGCAGGTTCTTGGCGAGCATCACGGGATCACGGGCGGCCTCGACGTGCACGGTGACGTTGTACGCACCCGCCTCCGCGTAACCGGGAGCCCAACGGTCGGGGTCCTCGATCATCAGATGGCAGTCGAGCGGGACGTCGGTGCGGCGCAACAGCGACTCCACCACCGGCAACCCGATGGTGAGGTTGGGCACGAAGTGGCCGTCCATCACATCCACGTGCACCCAGTCCGCTCGCGCGTCACCGGAGCCGGCCACGGCATCGATCTCCGTACCGAGATCAGCGAAGTCGGCGGACAGAATGCTGGGGGCGATCAACGGTTCATGGGCCACTCTGCTGAGTGTAGACAGCTGGAATCGGACGACAGCACACGGCTGGTCAGGCGGGTTTCCGCAGCATGGCGCAGAACATCGCGTCGGTGCCGTGGCGATGTGGCCACAGCTGCACCGTCGGACCCTCACCGAGGTGGGGAACACCCGGAAACGCCACGCGGGCGTCGATCAAGTCCGCGCCGAGACGCCGGGCACCGGCCACCACGACCCCCTCGGTCTCGGCCAAGTGCGGGGAACACACCACGTACGTCACCACACCGCCCGGACGCACCAAGCGATAAGCCGAGGTCAACAACTCGGTCTGCAGCCGGGTGAGCTCGGCGATGTCACCGGGCTGTTTCCGCCACCGCGCCTCGGGCCTGCGCCGCAACGCGCCGAGGCCACTGCACGGGGCATCCACCAGCACACGGTCGTAGTCCCCGTCCAGTCCGGGGTCTCGGCCGTCGGCGACGTGCACGGTGACGGGCAGGTCCTCCGCGGCCTCGCGCACCAACCGGGCACGGTGCTCGGCGACCTCCACGGCGTCCACCGTCGCCCCCGACACCTGTGCGAGGCAGCCCAGCACCACCGTCTTGCCGCCCGGCCCCGCGCACAGGTCGAGCCAGCGAGTGTCACGACCGTCGCCCTCACCACCGAGCGGCGCCTTGGTGGCGGCCACGGCCACGAGTTGGCTGCCCTCGTCCTGCACCGTGGCCAGTCCCTCGCTGAGTACCTCGGACTCGGCGAGATCACCCGCGCCGGACGACAGGTGCACACCGTACGGCGAGTGCGGCGCCACGTCGCCGCCTGTGATAGCGGCCAGCTCGTCGGCGCTGATCTGTCCGGGCTTGGCCAGAAGGTGCACGGCGGGCCGCGCGTCGTCGGCCTCCAACGCCGCTTTCAGGTCGTCGCCCTTGTCACCGAGTGCCTCCGCGAACGCGCGTGCGATCCACCGGGGGTGGGATGTCCGCAGCGCGATCTCCGCGAGGGGGTCGGGACTGTCGGCCGACAACTCCTCCAACCACTGCTGTTCGTCCTTCTCCGAGACCCGCCGCAGGACCGCGTTGACGAAACCCGCGATGCGCGACCCGGCGTCCTCGCGTACTAAGTCCACAGTGGATGCCACAGCCGCGTGGTGCGGGATACGGGTACGCAGCAACTGGTAGGCACCGAGGCGCAGTGCGTCCCGCGCCACCGAGTCCACTGTGTCGAGTTCACGGTCGACACAGCGCGCCACGACGGCGTCCAGCAGCCCGGTGGCCCTGGCCGTGCCGTAAGTGAGTTCGGTGGCCAACGCCGCGTCCCTGCCGGTGATGCGACGCTGACGCAGAAGCTCCGGCAGGATCAGGTTGGCGTAGGCATCACGTTCGGTCACCGCGCGCAGGGCGTCGAACGCCGCCCGCCGCGCGGGGTCTCGTGTCGGAGGCCTACGAGGTCCCTGCTTGCGGGACGCGGGCCGGTGGCCTCGATGGTCTCGACGGCCGCGCTGAGATCGGGGGCGTCCTTGCCGGTCGTCGGTCATGTCAGGTATTCCCCCCGCTCGATCCGTGTGCCGCGCGCCCAATCGGTGGCGGCCATGCGTTTCTTCCCCTGTGCCTGTACCTCGCCCAGAACGACGGGAACCGTTGCGGTGCCGACGAGTACACGCCTGCGTTCCGCCACCAACTCCCCCGGCGCGAGGTCTTCGTGGTCACCGGGGCCCCCGAGCTCGACGGGACCGAGTTTGAGCCGCTGTCCCCGGAACTCCGCCCAAGCGCCGGGCTCGGGCGTGACCGAACGGATGTGCCGGTCCACCGCTTGCGCCGGCTCGGCGAAATTCACTCGCGCGTCGTCCACCGTCACCTTGGGCGCGTACGTCACGCCGTCGGCGGGTTGTGGCACGGCCTGCACGGTGCCGTCCTCGATACCATCCAAAGTGGATACGAGGAGGTCGGCTCCCGAAACCGCGAGTCGATCGAGCAGCTCCCCGGCGGTGTCGGTCGCCCTGATCCGCTCGGTGACCGTGCCGTACACCGGTCCGGCGTCCAGTTCCGGCACGATACGAAACGTCGAAGCCCCGGTGATCTCGTCACCCGCCTTGATCGCCGCCTGTACCGGGGCGGCTCCACGCCACGCCGGCAGTAACGAAAAATGCAAGTTGATCCAGCCATGGCGTGGCACCGCGAGCGCCGACTCCGGCAGCAGGGCACCGTAGGCGACCACGGGACAGGCATCGGGCGCGAGTTCGGACAGGCGAGCAAGGAAGTCTTCGTCCCCGGCCCGCCGGGGAGTGAGTACCTCGATGCCGTGTTCGTCGGCGAGCGCGCCGACGGGCGAACGCAACAGCTTCCGTCCCCGTCCGGCAGGCGCGTCGGGCCGGGTGACGACGGCGACGACCTCGTGCCGGGGCGAATCGATCAGCGCACGCAACGACGGCACAGCGGGCGCGGGTGTACCCGCGAAGACGAGCCTCATCGGCGATCCGGGAGAGTCTGTGGTGACAACATCACGTCCAGTCTAGAGCGCACCGGGAGACGGCTCCCGCGTGTCACACCAGCGCCAGGGGATCGAGCTGGATGCGCACCGGTTCGGCCACTTTCCGAGCATCACGCACCCCGCGTACAGCGTGGATCGCCTCCGCCAGCGCCTTGCCGTCCTCCCTCGGCACCCGTAACAATGCCCGCTCTCGTTCGGCGCGCCCCTCCTCGTCGACCTCCCCCAGCGGTACCGGACCGAGCACTTCCCCCGAATCCGGCAGGTCGATCTCGTCCAACAACGCTGCGACCGCGTCCGGGCTTCCTTCGACGCTGGCCATCCGCACGTGCGGGGGGAAGCCGAGCTCTCCCCGTTCGGCCAGTTCGAGCGCAGCGTGCCAACCGGGATTCCAACGCACGAGTGCCTGCACCGCCGGTATCCCCGCCTCCGCGCCGACGACGACCCTGCCACCTTCCCGCGCGGGCCGCACGAGTGTCGCCGCAGCCATCCATCGCCGCAGGGTCTCCTCGGCCGCCCTCAGGTCCTGTCGCCCCAGCAGCGCCCAGCCGTCCAGCAACAGAGCTGCGCCGTATCCCCCGTCGGCCACCGGCTCCGCGCCGGGTGTGGCCACCACGAGAGCGGGCCGGGCCGGGACCTCGACCAACACGTCACCACCGCCGGACGTGCGCACGGTGGTCCCCGGGAACGCTCGGCCCAGTTCCTCGGCCGTGCGCACGGCACCGATGACGACCGCCCGCAACCGCCCCGACCCACACGCCGGGCAACGGTAGGACGGGTCGGGCACCCCACACCAGCGGCAACATGGCGTGCCCGATTCCCTCGCTCCTGGAATCAGGAGTGGGCCCGCGCAGCGCCGACAGCGTGCGGACGTCCGGCACCGCGCACACGCCAGTCCCGGCACGTACCCGCGCCGGGGCACCTGCACCAGCACGGGGGCTCCCGCGGCCAGACTCGTCCGGGCGGCTTCGAACGCGACGGCGGGCAGCCTCGCCGCCCGGGCTGCCTCGTCGCGGGCGACATCGAAGTCCTCGCCGGTCGGAGTCACCCGCGGCGCTCGCGTCCGCAGGACCTCCCGCGCAGGTGTGATCTCGTGTGCCCAGCCCGTCTCCACCAGCAACTGGGCCTCCGCCGTACGCGCGTGTCCTGCGACGAGCAACGACGCTGCGTCGGCATGTGCCCGCAGCATGAGCACGTCCCGCACCTGCGGATACGGCGCGTGCGGGTCGACGTGTAGATCATCACCGTCGTCCCACACGACGTACAACCCCGGATCGGCGACCGGCGCGAACATCGCCGCACGCGTACCCACGACGATGCGCACGGCGCCACGGACCACGGCGAGCCAACGCCGATATCTCTCGGCCGGTCCCAACCCCGCCGACAGCGCGACCACGGCGTCGGCCCCCGCCAACTCCGCGCAGGCGGCATACAACCGCGCCACGTCCCGATGGTCCGGGACCACGAGCACCGCACCTCGACCCTGTCCGGCGACGATGGTGGCGAGCTCGGCCAGTCTGCGGGGCCAGTCCTCTCCGGGCAGCGCCTGCCATACCGCGTGCGCCGCACGCCCTTGCCTCACCGCCGCCGCGAAGGCGGGGCCACGTGGATAGTGACTCCAGCCGTCACCCGACGGCTCGGAGGGCGGGGCCGCCGGGGCGCGTGGAGGTTCGGCCTCCACTCGTGCGTGGCGGGGAGGGATCGCCAACCTCAGCACGTCGGCGAGAGTTCCGCCGTAGCGCCGAGCCACCGCACGGCACACGGTGAGCAGTGCGGGCGGCAATACCCGTTCTCGCGACACGACGCGTTCCAGGTAGGAGAGCCTGCCGGTGTGGTCGGTCGTGGCGGCGCGTTCCACCAGGTATCCGTCCACGAGTTTGCCCGCGAACCGCACCCGAACCCGACAGCCCGGTACCGCATCGGCATCGTGTTCCCGCGGCACCTGGTAATCGAAGGTGCGGTCCAGGTGAGCCAGCGGAATGTCGACCACCACCCGTGCGATCGGATCGGATTCCGCGGGTTGCCGACGGCCCTTACCGGAGCGACGCGACGCGGAGTCCCGCTTCGCCGGCACACGCCGAGTGGATGGGGGTTTCGGCAACTCCCACAGCGGATCGGTGTCCGAGGGACTCATCGACTTCGCGAGGTGATCAGTTTGTCCAGTGCGTTGAACGCGGGCCGTTCCACGAACTTAGTGAGGGCCCAGCCCAAAACGATCGCCGCGACGAACCACGCGGGGATCCAGCCCCACCACGGCACACCGAGATCTGCCAGGCGGCGCGCGACGATCGTGCCTAGCACATAGTGCATCAGGTAGACGCCGTAGGAGATACCGGCAAGCCAGCGGATCTGGCGTTCGAACAACGTGAAGACCTTGCCGTTCCACGCGGGCGCGTAGGCCGCCACACAGATCAACACGAGCGCCACCGCGTAAGGCAGCACGGCGTCGTTGGCGGGCGGATGCCGATCATGCGCGAGCAGCACCACGATGAGCATGAGGTACAGCTGGGTGAAGCTCATGCGGTTCTTCGACCACCGGTAGATCGCCACACCCGCGAGGAGCAGATGCGCGCGATTCAGACCAGTGCCGTCCATGGCGACGCTCAACCACACCGGTACGACATCGCCCGGCCCCATGAACACGTACCGGATCGCCAGCGGCACCAACAGCACCGCCCACATCACCGCCGTGGCCACGCCACCCCGCACCCGCTTGGTCGCGGCGAGCAGGGCGATGGTCGTGAATCCCGCGACCTGAACCGGAACCGTCCAATGCGCGAGGTCGATGTAGGCGATGTCGGGCACCAAGAGGTGCACCAGGAAAAGGTTGCCGAGCAGGTCGCCGTAAGTGTGCCGGGGCAACCCCTCGGGGGCGAACAACTGAGTCGACACGAAGATCAACAACACGGCCACCCAGAAAGCGGGCAGCAAGCGCGCGAGCCTACGCAACCACCAGCGCAGCGCCGGGTACTTGCCGATGGTCATCGCCGCGAAGTAACCCGACACCGTGATCAGCACCGAAGCGCCGAACGGGAAATCCATGCGCAGCGGTTCCGGCGGGAGGTCCAAGCCGGGAAGGTTCAACGGCGCGAGCAGGGTCGCATGGAAAGTCAGCACGGCGAGAATGCCGACCACGCGCACAGCGTCCCAACTGATGTAGCGCGGCTTGCGTGGTCGAACTTCTGCGGGCCCAGCCGATGTCGCTACCGAGTTCGCCCTGGCCTCCTGCACCTGCGCCATGAGTCCGGGAGTCTAGGCCACCGCGGCGGTTCTCCCTTTGGCAGGTGCCCGGCGCGCGTCAGGCTCCCGCTGCGCTCCGCAACGCGTCGACCTGGTCGGTGCGTTCCCATGGCACGTCCAGGTCTGTACGCCCGAAGTGCCCATAGGCAGCCGTCGGCGCATAGATCGGCCGCAACAGATCCAGATCACGAATGATCGCCGCAGGCCGCAGATCGAACAC
>JAJYTH010000171.1 GCA_021793175.1 Actinomycetes bacterium | reverse complement strand
ACACGGCTCGCGTGCGCCGTCGCGAGTATCGGTGACGGCACTGTATCGGAGCGCGGGCGTCCGTTGCCAGTCGAAGGCGGAGCGGTTCGTGTCCGCTCCGCCTTCGCTTGACTGGTTTCTATGCGGCTGCCTCCGGGCGCCACTGCGCGGTGTCAGAAATCACAATTTCCTCTGCGGTGGGGGTCAGTCCCCGGAACCGGACTGGAGCCCCTCCTTGATGCGCACCATCACGGAGCTGTCCTGGAGCGTCGTCACGTCGCCGAGCTTGCGGTCCTCGGCGATATCGCGCAGGAGCCGACGCATGATCTTGCCCGAGCGGGTCTTCGGCAGCTCCGAGACCACCATGACCTGGCGCGGCTTGGCGATCGGCCCCAGCGTCTTCGCGACATGGGAACGCAGTTCGGCCAGGTGCTCGGGGCTCGACTCGGAGGCCCCGCGCAGGATCACGAACGCCACGATGCCCTGCCCGGTGAGCGGGTCCGTCGCGCCCACGACCGCGGCCTCGGCGATCGTGTCGTGGCTGACCAGCGCCGATTCGACCTCGGTGGTCGAGATGTTGTGGCCCGAGACGAGCATGACGTCGTCCACGCGGCCCAGCAGCCAGATATCGCCGTCGTCATCGCGTTTGGCGCCGTCGCCCGCGAAGTACATGCCCTTGTACTGCGACCAGTACGTTTCAAGGAATCGTTCGTCGTCGCCCCACACGGTGCGCAGCATCGACGGCCACGGGTCGCGGATGGTGAGGAACCCGCCTCCGCCGTTCGGCACGGAGGCCGCGTCGTCGTCCACCACGTCCACGGTGATGCCCGGCAGTGCGCGCTGGGCCGAGCCCGGCTTGGTCGCCGTGACGCCCGGCAGCGGCGAGACCATGATCGCGCCGGTCTCGGTCTGCCACCAGGTGTCGACGACGGGGCACCGGTCGCCGCCGATGTGCTCGCGGTACCACATCCACGCCTCGGGGTTGATCGGTTCGCCGACGCTGCCGAGCACGCGCAGACTGGACAGGTCGTAGCGGGCGGGGAGGTCCTCGCCCCATTTCATGAACGTGCGGATCGCCGTCGGAGCGGTGTAGAGGATCGTCACCCCGTACTTTTGGACCAGCTCCCACAGCCGGCCCTTGTGCGGCGTGTCCGGCGTGCCCTCGTACATCACCTGGGTGGCGCCGTTCGCCATGGGGCCGTAGACGATGTACGAGTGCCCGGTGATCCAGCCGATATCGGCGGTGCACCAGTACACGTCGGTCTCCGGTTTGAGGTCGAACACCGCCTGGTGCGTGTACGAGGTCTGCGTCAGGTACCCGCCGGTGGTGTGCAGGATGCCCTTCGGCCTGCCGGTGGTGCCCGAGGTGTAGAGGACGAACAGCGGGTGCTCGGCGTCGAAGGAGCGGGCCGTGTGCTCGTTCGAGGCTTTCGCGACGACCTCGTGCCACCACAGGTCGCGCTCGTGCCATTCGATGTCCTGCCCGGTGCGGCGCACCACCAGGACCTGCTCGACCGCGGGGCAGCGGTCCGCCGCCTCGTCCACCGTGGCCTTCAGCGCGCTCGCCTTGCCCTTGCGGTATCCGCCGTCGGCGGTGATGATCAGCTTCGCGCCGACGTCGTCGATGCGGCTGGACAGCGCGTCCACGCTGAAGCCGCCGAAGACCACGGAGTGCGGTGCGCCGATGCGCGCGCACGCCAGCATCGCCACGGCCGCCTCGGGGATCATCGGCATGTAGATCACGATCCGGTCACCGGCCTCGACGCCGAGGTCGGTCAGTGCGTTCGCGGCACGTTTGACCTCGTCGAGCATCTCGGCGTAGGTGATGGCGCGGGAGTCCCCGGGCTCGCCTTCGAAGTGGATCGCCACCCGGTCGCCCAGACCGGCCTCGACGTGGCGGTCGAGGCAGTTGACGGCGACGTTCAGTTCACCGCCGGTGAACCACTTCGCGAACGGCGGGTTCGACCAGTCGAGCACCTGGTCCCAGTCCTTGGTCCAGTCGAGGCGCCGAGCCTGGGTGTCCCAGAACGCGAGCCGGTCGGCGGACGCCTCTTCGTAGGCGGTCTCCGTGACGTTCGCCGAACTGCTGAACTCGGGGGAAGGAGGGAACGTGCGCTCCTCCGATAGGAGGTTGGCGAGCGTCTCTTGCGGGGTCTGTGTCACGGGTCTTCGCTCCTTACAGCGCGGTACTGTGAGGCAGGTCTATTGCCCGTTACACTACCGCGGACCGTGACGGCCACAACCGGTGATGTTCCGGACATCGATGAACGGGAGGTGAGGGCTCGGCGGACGGTCGCCGAGCGGTTCGAGCCGTCACCGACGTGGCTGCAAGCGCATGGACGACCGAGTCGGTACCATTTGTGACTGCTGTCGTGCCCGCCCGGTGGGGCGCATTCGCTTCACCTCCGACCGGTAAGGTTCCGCCCGTGGATCCTCTCGCGCCTCTCCTCGAACTCTCCGAGGTCGCCGACGCCCTTGAGAACGCCAGAGCCAATGTCGACCGCATGCTCTGGCATGAGGCCCTTCGTGGAGACGACACCCATGTCGCCGCCGAGGTGGCCCTGCATGATGCGTCGGCGATGCTGGCATTGGAGGGCTACGACTGCGATGTCGAGCGCCTCCGGGCCGGCGATTTCACCGATCCGATCGTGTCCGGTGCGCTGCGCGTGGTCGAGGCGTTGCCTCGGCTGGTGGACGTGTGGGCGGTCTCACCCCGTTACGTCCTGGCGAAGCTGCATCTGCTGGCCTCCCGTGACTTCTCCGTTTCCAGGGAGGGTTTCGAGCCCGGCCGGATCGAGGTCGACAGGGTCGGCTCGGCCCGTATCGACGCGATGTGTGCGCTGGTCACCAGCCCTACTAAAGAGATCCCGGCGGCTTTGACCGCGGCGGTGGTCCATGGCGAGCTCCTCGCCATCCAGCCGTTCCCTGTGGCGAATAACATCGTGGCCCGTGGCGCGGCGCGTCTGGCCCTCGCCAGCAAAGGGCTCGATTCGAAGCTGTTGGTCACGGTGAACGCCGGGCATCTCGATCGGCATCCCGAGTATGTCGGGGCGCAGCGCGCCTGGTCCACCGGCACCCCGGATGGGGTCCGTTCCTGGCTGAAGCACTACGGCAAGGCTCTCGAAGCGGGTGCGGCCGAGACGCTTCAGATCTGCACCGAACTGATGAAGCACCAGCGCTGAGGAAACATCGGCGCTGAGGAAACATCAGTGCCGAGGTGTGCGGGTGATCCGGGTGCGGGCCGCCCGCCATTCCCGTTGCTCTCGGTGCTGAGCGCTCGAATCGTATTCGGTGCGGTTTTCGAATGCCCGGAAGTCGCATGCGAGTAGTGACTTCCGGGCGTCTTCCACCGAACGCGAGCCTCTTGGCAGTACTCGCGATGGACTCAATCTATGGCATGTCGCCGCAGGCGGCAAGAGGCAGTGGATCGGTAGTTCTTGGGGCCGGGGAGCCCTGTAAATTCTTTGGCCAAGAAATTTGGGGTAATCCTTTGGGGCCATTCGTTAAAGCACGGAGTGGGGGTTTCGCAAAGGACGGTCACGTGTCATTATGTGTGTCCATCAGCAGCTTTCCCACCGAATGCGGGGTATCTCTCGTGGCGCGACAGTCGCTCTCGGATTGGTATGTCAGAGCCGAACTCATTGACCGTATGGACGCGCACGGGGTACCGGATACGGAGGTGGCCGAGCGGCTGGACTATTCGCCGCAGACGATCGCGAACTGGCGCAAGGGGTCGGGACAGCCGACGGTGGGCGACGTACGGGAGTTCTTCCTGCATTATGGTGACGGCGACGAGGAGGCGCTGCTCTACATGCAGCAGGTGGTCCGCAGCAAGAAGGCGGACCTGAAGTACATGGAGGCAGACGCCCGATTCAACGCGCTGATGCTCGCGAAGGGCGAGCTGCACTACCGCGACATCTTCAAGTGGGAGCCACAGATCCTCCCCGGCGTTGTCCAGACGCGGGAGTTCCACTTCGAGGTGCTGCA
>JAJYTH010000170.1 GCA_021793175.1 Actinomycetes bacterium | reverse complement strand
TGGAGGTGTCGTGAAGCGAGGATGGTTGGATGCCCTGCTTTGCGACACCGACCGGGTGCGGGTGTCCCGCAAGGTGCTGGAGGTGTCGTGAAGCGAGGATGGTTGGATGCTCTGCCTTGCGACACCGACCGGGTTGGGCCCACGTTGCGGCATGCTGTGTGGCCGCGGCAGGGGAGGGTGTCCCGCAGGATGCTGGAGGTGTCGTGAGCGAGCGTCGCGAGAGTCCTGTTCGGGTCGCGCTGCTGGGATGTGGCACGGTCGGCAGTGAGGTTGCCCGCCTGCTGCTGAACGGCGCCGACGAGCTGGCGGCCCGGGTGGGTGCCCCCGTTGAGTTGGCCGGTATCGCGGTGCGCAGACCCGACAAGCATCCGGAGCTTCCGCAGCAGTTGTTGACAGCCGACGCGGGCGAACTCGTCGAGTCCGATGTGGACATCGTCGTCGAGTTGATCGGCGGTATCGAGCCGGTGCGCGGTTGGCTGCTCACGGCGTTGCGTCAGGGCAAGTCCGTGGTGACGGGTAACAAGGCGTTGTTGGCCGAGCACGGCGGGGAGTTGTCGGCGGCGGCCAACGAATCGGGTGCCGACCTGTATTACGAGGCATCGGTCGCGGGCGCTATCCCGCTGTTGCGTCCGTTGCGGGAATCCTTGGCGGGTGACCGGATCACTCGCGTGATGGGCATTGTGAACGGCACCACGAACTTCATCCTGTCCGCTATGGATTCCACGGGCGCGAGCTACGCCGAGACGCTGGAGGAGGCGACGCGTCTCGGTTATGCGGAGGCCGATCCGAGCGCGGACGTGGAGGGTTACGACGCCGCGTCGAAGGCCGCGATCCTGGCGTCATTGGCGTTCCACACGAGGGTGACGGCGGCCGAGGTGTACCGCGAGGGCATCGTGGGCATCAACGCCTCCGACATCGCGGCGGCCAAGCGGTTGAACCGGACGGTGAAGCTGCTGGCGATCTGTGAACGGGTGACGGCCGACGACGGTACGGAGTCGGTGTCGGCGCGGGTGCACCCGGTGATGATTCCCAGGACACACCAGCTCGCGGGAGTGGGCGGCGCGTTCAACGCGGTGTACGTCGAGGCCGAGGCCGCGGGTGAGCTGATGTTCTACGGGCAGGGCGCCGGGGGCGCTCCCACGGCGAGTGCCGTGCTCGGGGACCTGGTGGCGGCGGCCCGCAACCGGGTCGCCGGTGGGCGTGGACCGCGCGAGTCTGCTCACGCGGCGCTACCGGTGCGTCCGATGGGGCAGACCCCGACGCGCTACCACATCAGTCTCGACGTGGCCGACCGTCCTGGTGTGTTGGCGCAGGTCGCGCAGGTCTTCGCCGTGCACGGTGTGAGCATCGCGGCGGTGCGCCAGCGGGACGAGCGTTCCACCGCGAGTCTCGTGGTGGTGACCCATCTGGCGCCGGATGCGGCGCTGGAGGCCACGGTCGACGAGGTCAGCGAGCTCGACGTGGTGCGGGAGGTAGTGAGTGTGATGCGGGTGGAAGGCGAGGATTCGTGAACGCACAGGCTTCTTCGGCTGCGGGGCAGGGTGTGCGGCCGGGCTGGCCGGGTGTCATCAAGGCGTACGCCTCACGCATCCCGGTTCCCGAGGGTGCCGAGATCATCACGCTCGGGGAAGGCAACACGCCGCTGCTGTTCGCCCCACACCTGTCCGAGCTCACCGGCTGCACGGTGTACCTGAAGGTGGAGGGCGCCAACCCCACGGGGTCGTTCAAGGACCGGGGGATGACGGTGGCGATCACCCACGCGAAGGCGAGCGGGTTGCAGGCCGTCATCTGTGCTTCCACCGGGAACACGTCCGCGTCGGCGGCCGCCTACGCCGCGCGGGCGGGTCTGGCCACGGCGGTGTTGGTGCCGCAGGGCAAGATCGCGCTGGGGAAGATGGCTCAGGCCGTGCTGCACGGTGCCCGCATCCTGCAGATCGACGGTAATTTCGACGACTGCTTGGAGCTGGCTCGTAAGACGGCCGCCGACTACCCGGTCACGCTGGTCAACTCGGTGAACCCGGTTCGGCTGGTGGGGCAGAAGAGCGCGGCGTGGGAGATCTGTGACGCGCTCGGCCAGGCCCCGGACATCCATTGCCTTCCGGTGGGCAACGCGGGCAACATCACGGCCTACTGGGCGGGATACACCGAGTACGCCGCCGACGACGTGGTCAGCACCGTGCCGCGGATGTTCGGGTTCCAGGCCGCCGGTGCCGCGCCGCTGGTGAAGGGCGAGCCGGTGCAGGCCCCGGAGACGGTGGCGACCGCGATCCGGGTGGGCAGTCCGGCGTCGTGGGAGTCGGCCGTGAAGGCCAAGACCGCCAGTGGTGGGCTGTTCGAGGCCGTGACCGACGAGAAGATCCTCGACGCTTACCGCCTGCTCGCCCGGCGTGAGGGAGTGTTCGTGGAGCCCGCGTCCGCGACGAGTGTGGCTGGTCTGCTGCTGACGGCGGCCGACGGACGGTTGCCGAAGGGGTCCACCGTGGTGTGCACGGTCACCGGCCACGGTCTCAAGGATCCCGCGACCGCCCTGGATGGCAATGTGGAGGTCGAGCCGCTCGCTGTCGATCCGAGTGCGGTCGCAGCGGCGCTGGAACTGTCGTAAGGGCACCGAAAGGCACGGCCTTCGGGGTTTCACCGTCGGTCGTGCCGAAGGGGCCAGGAATGAGCGTTGGCGTGAAATACACGATCACCGTCCCGGCGTCGACGGCGAATGTCGGCTCCGGATTCGATACGTTCGGTATGGCGCTGGGGATTCACGACGTCATCGACGTGGCCGTGACCGACTCCGGCCTGCACGTTGAGGTGATCGATGCCGGGGCCGGTGACATGTCGAACGTGCCCACCGACGAATCGCACCTCGTGGTGCGCGCGCTGCGGCACGCCTGTCGGTACCTCGACATCAAGGTGCCGGGGCTCGCGCTGCGTTGTCGTAACGCCATCCCGCATTCCCGTGGGCTCGGATCGTCGGCCGCCGCGGTCGTGGCGGGGGTCGCGGCCGGGTATGCGTTGGCGGGTAAGGACATCGACGACGTGGCGCTGCAGTTGGCGGCCGAATTCGAGGGGCACGCCGACAACGCCGCGGCGAGCCTGCTCGGGGGTTTCGTGGTGGCGTGGCAGTCGAACTCGACGTTTCACGCGCAACGGCTGCGTCCGCATCCCGCGATCCGACCCGTGGTGGCTGTACCGAGCGACCACTCGTCGACCGCGGAGACACGGGGACTGTTACCCGAGTACGTGCCGCATGCGGACGCCGCGTTCGCGGCGAGCCGGAGCGCGCTGACGGTGCACGCCGTCACCTCCCGGCCGGACCTGTTGTTCGCGGCGACGGAGGACCGGCTGCACCAGGACTACCGTGAGTCCGCTTTCCCCGCCTCGGTGTGGCTGATGCGGGCGTTGCGGGCGCGCGGGGTGGCCGCGGTGATCTCGGGGGCGGGACCGACCGTGCTGGCGCTGACCACGACGGGAATACTCCCGGAGGGAGTGGACGTTACAGGGTTCGAAGTCACGGAACTGCCCGTCGATCTCATCGGTGTTCGGGTAAGTACGTGAGCGTTCGGGTAAACACGTAAGCGACAGCAGCGACAACGGCACTGTAGGACAGGCCCCGACCATGATCAGGCAAGGAGCCGCCATGTGGGGGGTGGTTGTTGCACCGTGTTTCCCGGCGGTCTACCCTCGGAGGCGTTCGGTCACCGTGCGGTTTCCGCACCTGCTGGTCTCGGAGGGTTTTTCCGGATCGGATCTTTTCCGTTAGTTTTCGACGGGAGTTTCGGGTAAACACGGTGATCGAGTTGATCCCGTGACGGTGGTTGTCGCTGTTTTCCATATCGTCGGCGACGAACCGGCCGCACAGGGACCCCAGTACGCCGTCTCGCAATTCGGACGCGGGCGGTGGTCCGCTGGTCTGCGCGTGGAGTGTGGGCCGGTCAGGAAGGACATGTGTGAGCAACACCGATCTGTTGAGCGGCGACGTGGAGCCCCAAGCTGCATCGTCTGC
>JAJYTH010000169.1 GCA_021793175.1 Actinomycetes bacterium | reverse complement strand
GGTCCAGGTAGCGGTCCTTCAACTCGGCCAGCTCGTCGGCGAACATCACGGTGTCGGTGCGCCGGTTGCCGTACAGCAGGGTGACCGTGGTGGCAGGCTCACGCAGGACCGTGGCCGCGATCGATAACATCGGCGTGATCCCGGAGCCCGCCGCGATCAGCACATGGTGGCCCGGCACATCAGGGTCGGGACTGAAATTGCCGGTGGGCGTGCCCACCTCGATCGTGTCACCCGGCTGGACCTGCCGTACCAGCCAGGTGGAGAACAGCCCGCCCGGCACCTCGCGGACACCGATGCGCGGCGGTGCCCCCTCGGGCGCGCAGATCGAGTACGACCGTCGCTCGTCCCGGCCGTCGACCAGCCGCCGCACGGTCAGCGACTGTCCCGCCCGGAAGGCGTACGCCTGTGCCAGGTCGGCCGGGACGTCGAACGTGACGGCCACCGCGTCAGCGCACAGCCTGGTGACGTCCGCGACGGTGAGAGTGTGGAACTCCCCGCGCAGCCGGGGCTTCGTGATCGCGGTCAACTCTAGATCTCCTTGAGGTGTTCGAAAGGTTCGTGGCATGCGTGGCACCGGCGTAGTGCCTTGCATGCGGTGGCGCTGAAGCGCGACACCTCCTCGGTGTCCGTCGAACCACACTGTGGGCATCGCACGCGGGACACGGGTGGAGCCAACGTGAGCGGCACCGGACCCGTGCCGTGGCACCGCGCCCGGCCGGGCGGGGCGATCCCGGCCTCGGCGAGCTTGCGGCGGCCCTCCTCGGTGATCCAGTCGCTGGACCACGCGGGGCGCAGCACCGTGCGCACCTCGACCTTGGGATATCCGGCCCGCTGGAGAGCGTGCACGAGGTCGTCGCGCATCGTGTCGAGGGCGGGGCATCCGGTGTAGGTGGGGGTGATCGACACGATGATCGTGCCGTCCTCCTCCCATACCTCGCGCAACACGCCCAGGTCGGCCAACGTGAGCATCGGCAGTTCCGGATCGGTCACCGTCTCCGCCACCTGGCGGGCGGTTCGCACGGCGGTCACCATGTCGCGTCCGGGTGGGTGCGGGCGACGCTTTGCAACTCGGCCAGCAGGAAGCCCAGGGACTCGGTGTGCACGCCGTGTCGTCCGGTCCGGCCGGACACGCCGTCCCGGTCCGGCACGTCGGGCACCTGAAGCGTCGCCACCGAGCACACCCGCGCCAGCACGTCGTCGAACTCGGCGCGCACTTCCGCCGGGTCCACGCCGACCCCGGATTCGGCCATGTGCCGTTCGACCTCGTGCGTGGTGAACAGTTCCTCGACATAGGGCCAGACGTTCTCCAGCCCGGCCTGCATCCGCTCGCGGGAGAAGTCCGTGCCGTCGCCGAGACGCACGGCCCATTGGGCGGCGTGGTCGCGGTGGTAGGTGAGTTCCTTGACCCCTTTGTCCGCGACGGCGCCGAGCACCGGGTCACGCGAGGCACGCAGCCGCTGGAACAGCGCGAGCCGCCACGTGGAGAACACCAGCAGCACGGCGATCAGCTGGCCGAAGTCGCCACGCGGCAGTTCGGCGAGACGCACGTTGCGGAACTCGTGTTCGGGGCGGAAGAACGCGAGTTCGTCCTCTCCTCGACCGGTTCCGTCGGCCTTGCCCGCCCGGGTGAGCAGCAGGCGGGCTTGGCCGAGCAGGTCCAGTGCGATGTTGGCGAGCGCGACCTCCTCCTCCAGCTCGGGGGCGTTCGTGCACCACTCCTGCAACCGGTGCGAGAAGATCAACGCGTCGTCACCGAGCATGAGGCAGTACGCAGCCAGATCCTCACCATCCACTCCGGAGGGAACAGAGGTGTCCACTCCTGACAGAGGATCGACGAACCCGGTTCCGAAGGCCCACCGGGAGTCGTCGCTTCCCACGCTGTCCGCCAATGCCTGATAAGCGTTGTCGAAAGCCACGGCACACCCCCTCACATGTGTGGGACGTTGTCGGGGATGTCGTAGAACGTCGGATGCCGGTACACCTTGTCGGCACTCGGTTCGAAGAACGGGTCCTTCTCGTCGGGGCTGGAGGCGGTGATGTCGGCCGCCTTGACCACCCAGATGCTGACCCCTTCGTTACGCCGGGTGTAGAGGTCGCGCGCGTGGTGCAGGGCCATCCGGTCGTCGGCGGCGCGCAGCGACCCGACGTGCACGTGGTTGAGGCCTCGTTTCCCGCGCACGAACACCTCGTACAGCGGCCATCGCTCGCTCATGCCGCCCTCCTGTTCGCCTGTTTCTCCGCGTGGGCCGCGGCCGCTTCCCGCACCCACGCCCCGTTGTCCTGAGCCGCGCGGCGCCGCGCGAGCCGCTGCGCGTTACACGGCCCCTGTCCCGCGAGAACGCGTTTGAACTCGGACCAGTCGATCTCGCCGAAGTCGTAGTGACCGCGGTCGGGGTTCCACCTCAGCTGCGGATCGGGCAGGGTCACGCCCAGTGCCTCGGCCTGCGGCACCGTCATGTCGACGAACTTCTGTCGGAGTTCGTCGTTGGTGTGGCGTTTGATCTTCCACGCCATCGACTGCGCTGTGTGCGGCGACTCGGCGTCGGGGGGCCCGAACATCATCAGCGACGGCCACCACCACCGGTCGGTGGCGTCCTGCACCATACGGCGTTGTTCCTCGGTGCCCCGCATCATCGTCATCAGCAGTTCGTAGCCCTGTCGCTGGTGGAACGACTCCTCCTTGCAGATGCGGATCATCGCCCGCGCGTACGGGCCGTAGCTGCTGCGGCACAGCGGTACCTGGTTGCAGATGGCCGCGCCGTCCACCAGCCAGCCGATCACGCCCACGTCGGCGAAGGTCAACGTCGGGTAGTTGAAGATCGACGAGTACTTCTGCCTGCCGGAGATCAGCTTCTCCGTCAGTTCCGTCCGGTCCGCGCCGAGAGTCTCGGCCGCCGAGTACAGATACAGCCCGTGTCCCGCCTCGTCCTGCACCTTGGCGAGCAGGATCGCCTTGCGCCGCAACGACGGCGCCCTGGTGATCCAGTTGCCCTCCGGCTGCATGCCGATGATCTCTGAGTGCGCGTGTTGCGCGATCATGCGGATCAACGTGGCGCGGTAGGCGTCGGGCATCCAGTCCCTCGGCTCGATACGCTGATCCTTGGCCAGGGTGCGTTCGAACTGCGCTTCGAGTGTCATCGAGGATTCTCCTTCGCGACGAGCGTGAGCACGTCGTACTTCGCCACCGACTCCCCGTGCTGGTTGGTGACGTCGGTGTCCCAGCGCACCTCGCCGTAGTCGGCGTTCTCGCGCGGGGTGATCTGCTTGGCCGTCAGCGTCACGGTCAGCTCGTCGCCCGGTTTGACCGGTGTCAGAAACCGCAGGTTCTCCAGCCCGTAGTTGGCCAGCACCGGCCCCGGTTCCGGCGACACGAACAGTCCGGCCGCGAACGACACCACCAGGTAGCCGTGCGCCACGATGCCGCCGAACAGCGGGTTGGCCTCCGCCGCTGCCTGGTCTGTGTGGGCGTAGAAGGTGTCGCCGGTGAACTCCGCGAAGTGCGCGACGTCGTCGGCGGTGACGGTGCGAGGGCCCGCGAGCACCGAGTCGCCGATCCTCAGTTCCGCCAACGACTTGCGGAACGGGTGCACGCCCTCCGACCTCGGCGCGCCGGTCACCCACCGGCCGCTGACGGCGGTCAGCACCGTCGGGCTGGCCTGCACGGCCGTGCGCTGCATGTGGTGCAGAACCGCTCGGATGCCACCCAGTTCCTCACCGCCGCCCGCCCGGCCGGGGCCACCGTGTACGAGCATCGGCAGCGGTGAACCGTGGCCTGTGGACTCCCGGGCGTTGTCGGTGTCGAGCACCAGCAGTCTGCCGTGCCACGGCGCCGCGCCGAGCACCACCTCGCGCGCGAAGTCGGCGTCACCGGTGACGACCGAACCGGCCAGACTGCCCTGTCCACGTGCGGCCAGTTCCACGACCTGCTCGACGGAGGTGTAGGGCAGCAGGGTCGACACCGGTCCGAACGCCTCCACCTCGTGCGGTTCGGCCCGCTCGGGATCGTCGGCTCGTAGCAGCACCGGGGACAGGAACGCGCCGCGCTGCGGATCG
>JAJYTH010000063.1 GCA_021793175.1 Actinomycetes bacterium | reverse complement strand
CGGGCGATCATGATTGCGGACAGTGACGACAATGACAGCATTGTCGCCCGTCTCAACTACCTCTCCACCACCTGAAAGACAGTTATATTTCAGGCGTGCACGAGCACCACGTGTTCCTCCTACGCCATGCCCTGACGGAGTGGTCCTCCGTCAAGCGATACGTGGGACGAACCGATCCGCCACTGACCGCCGTCGGGGAACGGCAGGCGCACGCCGCCGGGCGCACCTATGCCCTCATGTCCGACGACTCGTCGGCCCTGGTGCTCAGCAGTCCTCGCCGCGCTGCTCTCCGCACCGCGGAACTCGCCGGGCTGGTCGTGTCCGACCTCACCGAGGACCTCGTGGAATGGGACTACGGTGACTACGAAGGCTTGAGTCACGCCGAGGTCCACGATCGCGTACCGGGCTGGTCGGTGTGGTCACACCCGATACCCGGCGGGGAGAACGCCGACCACGTCGAACGCAGGGCGGACGCGGTACTCGAACGGACCCGCAAGGAACTCGCCGACCGTCCCGTCGCGCTCGTGGCCCACGGTGACTTCGGCCGGGTGCTCATCGCCCGCTGGCTCGGTCTTCCCGCCACGGCAGGCCGTCGATTCCGACTCGACCCCGCGAGCCTCACCGTGCTCGGCCGGGAACGGAACGAGCCGCAACTCCTCCACCTGAACATTCCCCCGTCCTGATCGATCCCCGGAGGAAAATTGAACCCGCGTATTCGCCGCGTCCGCGAGTCGGACGTGGACACCGTCGTCGAACTCGTCCATGACCTCGCCGAATACGAGAAGGCGCCACACGAGTGTCACCTCACGTCCGAGCAGCTGCGTGCGGCACTATTCGGCGAGAACCCGGCCCTGTACGGACACGTCGCCGAGATCGACGGCCGCATCGCAGGCTTCACGCTGTGGTTCCTCAACTTCTCCACCTGGCGCGGCGTACATGGCATCTACTTGGAGGACCTCTACGTCCGGCCGGAGATGCGCAGTAGGGGCCTCGGCAAGGCACTGCTGGCAACACTTGCCAAGGAATGCATCGACCGCGGTTACGCCCGGCTGGAATGGTCGGTCCTGAACTGGAACCCCGCCGTCGAGTTCTACCGCTCGCTCGGCGCACAGGCCATGGACGAGTGGACCGTCTACCGGCTCACCGACGCATCGTTGGAGAAACTGGCCGCCGAGGTCGCGGACTGAGCGGGACCGGACGGGTCGGGCCGGACTCCGACGGCACGCCCGTCCTGGTAGACGGCCCTCACCCGCTCGCCGAGACCCTCCACGCGCAGCGGATCACCGTCGACGATCACGAGGTCGGCGCGCTTGCCCGGCTCGATGGAACCGAGAGTCTCGTGCAGCCCCATCAACTCGGCGGCCGACAGGGTCGCGGCGTGCAGGGCGTCGGCGGGGGTCATGCCCTCCTCCACCAGCAAAGCCAATTCGACGAGGTTCTGTCCGTGCGGATACAGCGGCGCATCGGTGCCCATCGCGATCGGTACACCCGCCTCCACCGCTCGCCGCACGCTGCGGTTGGCCTCGGCCTGCTCGATCTTCTCCATGATGTGTTCCGGGTAGGTCACCCCGTTCTCCACCGACTGCCGCAGGCCGAGACCTGAGGCCAACGTCGGCACGAGCCACACCCGCCGCCGAGCCATCTCCTCCAACGTCTCGTCGTCGAGTTGATTGCCGTGTTCGATGGAACGGACCCCGTTGCGCACGGCCGCCTTCGCCCCCTCACCGTGGGCGTGGGCCATGACGAAGCGACGGGCGGCCGTGGCCTCGGTCACCAACATCGCGATCTCGTCGTCCCGGAAGTGCGGGATCTCCGGACCCGCGCCGCTGGAAACGAGTCCGCCGCTGGTGGCGACCTTGATGACATCCGCTCCGGCCCGGACGAATTCCCGGACCTTCCGCCGGATCTCCTCCGGTCCGTCCACGACCACGGGCGGCCGCCCCGGATGCGGGGGCAACAGGTCCATCACGCACGTGGAGGGCCACCACGGATCGCCGTGCCCACCGGTCTGGCTGAGCATGTTGAGCGACACCTGCATCCTCGGCCCGGGGATCAGCCCGCGTTCCTGCGCCACTCGCATACCCAGGTCGGCACCGCCCGCGTCCCGCACCGTGGTGATTCCCGCCGCGAGCGTGGCGGCCATGTTGACCGCGCCCTCGTAGAACTGGAGCGAGAACGGTTCCTGCGCCACCCGGAAGACGTCGGTGTCACTCATCGTCAGATGGACGTGGCAGTCGAACAGCCCCGGCAGCACCCCACAGCCGGTGCAGTCCACCTCGACGTCACCGTCGAGATCGGACCCGACCGCGACGATGACCCCGTCCTCCACCGCGACATCCGCCGTGTCGGTCGTGCGGCCGACCGCGTCGAAGACCGTTCCTCCCCGAAACACCATGCGTGTCGATGTGCTCAATGTGGTCGTGGTCCTTTCTCGTGAGTACAGGGACGGTGTGGCGGTTGAGCCGGACGCGGTGGCTCTCAGACCTCCACGGGGACATCGGTGCGTTTACGGATCAGCGGTGCGGCGGCCAACAGGACCAGGCCGAGCGCGACCGTTCCGATCCCCACGGCGGCGAAGTAGCCTGCCGCCGATTCGGCGTCGTAGAACTTCACAAGCTGCGCCGCGATGCCCTGCCCCGCGGCCCCGGCGGCCAGCCACAGGCCCATGGTCTGGGTGGCGAACGCCGCCGGAGCCAGGCGGGCCGTGGCCGACAGGCCGATGGGCGACAGACACATCTCGCCGATCGTCACCACCGCGAGACTGCCCACCAGCCACAGCGGATGGGCCTGGCCGTCCTGCGCCGAAGGCAGCACGAGCAACACGTACGACAATCCGGCGATGACGAGCGCGACACTGAACTTGTGCGCCGTGGCGGGCGGCCTCGCCGACCGGTCGAGCCGCAGCCACATCAGCGCGAACAGCGGTGTCAGCACGATCAGCATGAACGAACCGACCGACTGGAACCACGACGCCGGAATGCTGAATCCGAACGCGTCGAGGTCCGTGCTCTCGGCCGCGTACTGCGCGATGACGGTGGCTCCCTGCTCCTGGATCACCCAGAAGAACACGGCGGCGACGAACAGCGGGATGTAGCCGCGCAGCCTCACCCGCTCGACCTCCGTGGTACGGCTGCTGCGCAGCATGGCCACGAAGTACGCGATCGGCAGAGCCACGGCCACGAAGCTGATCAGGTTGACGACACCGCCGGTCGTCAACACACCCGTCGTGGCGCAGAACACCACGCCGAGGAGCACGGCCACCACCGCCGAGACCACGGTGGCCAGTCGCTCCCGGGGGATACCGTCGAGCCGCAGCGGGTTCTTCGGCCGATCGCTGGCCGCGCTGAGGTGGCGCTGGGTCCACAGATAGACCACCAGACCCACGGCCATGCCCACGGCGGCGATCCCGAATCCGAGGTGGTAATCGTAGGTCTGGCCCACCGTGCCCACCACCAGCGGGGCGGCCACGGCACCCACGCTGATGCCCATGTAGTAGATCGAGAAGCCCGCGTCCCGGCGCGGGTCGTTCTTGGCGTAGAGGTCGCCGACGGACGACGAGATCGTGGGCTTCAGCAGGCCGGTGCCCGCCGCGAGGAGCACCATCGCCACGAACAAGGCGGTGGCTTCTGCGGGCAACGCCAAGCAGAGGTGCCCGCACATGATGAGTACGCCGCCGAGCAACGTCGCCCTACGGTCGCCGAGCAGCCGGTCGCTGATCCAGCCACCCGCGATGGCCGACATGTAGGTCGCCGAGCCGTAGACCGCCACCAGTGAACGTGCCGTGTCGGCGGGGATGCCGAGCCCGCCGTCCACGACCCGGTCGTACATGTAGTACAGCAGCAGGGCACGCATTCCGTAGTACGAGAAGCGTTCCCACGCTTCCGTGAAGAACAGGCCGACAAGGCCTCGGGGATGCCCGAAGAATTCTCTGTCCGACGCCTGTGGTGCAACGTGCGTCGTGCTGCGGACGCCCATCGGCGTACCTCCCGAAACGATCGGTGGTCTACGCGACACAGCCCGGCGGGCCGGCACGATGGGCGCTGACCATACAGTTGCCATAAACCGGTATCAAGGAACGAATCGTCGCCAAAAAGCCGGTTTTCTCCGATGTATCCACAGATAAAAGAGGGTTTTGATACTTTTTCCGCGAACGTGACAAGAGTCGCGTTCCGAGTGCGATACGTTATCGACCGATTCGCGACGGTCACCGGGTTCTCGGCCTGGTCGTCGATCTGGTCGACCTGTCGGCAGGCCCCTTGGAAGGTGATGCGGGTGGAACTGGACGAGGTCGACGAACAGCTCGTCCGCGCGCTTCAGCACAACGGCCGGGCATCGTATGAAGCGCTCGCCCAGCACGTGGGGCTGGCCCGGTCGACCGTCATGGCCCGGGTCCGGCGACTGATCGACCAGGGCACACTGCGGCTCGTGGGAGCCGTCCACCCCAGCGTCCTCGGCCTCAATCAGATGGGGCACGTGATCGTGGACGTCGAAGGCCCCGCGCTGCCCGTCGCCGAACGGCTCACCACGCTGGAGGAGACCTCGTTCGTCACTACGACGGCGGGGCGGTTCGCCGTCACCGCGGAGTTACGCACCCTCGATCTCGACACGTTCGCCGAAGGACTCGCGCGCGTCCAGTCGGTCCCCGGGGTACGAACCGTCCAGGTACTCACCTACACCTACCTGTGGAAGGACCCCTACTTCCCACCCGGTCCGCTGGGCAGCGCCGGAGCACCGGTTCACGTCGATCTCGACGCCGCCGACCACGCCCTGACCGCCCGTCTGCGCGTCGACGGCAGGGCCTCGTTCGCCGAACTCGCCGAGGTCAGCGGACTGTCACCGGGAGCGACCCGGACGCGGGTGCTGCGGCTGCTGGACTCGGGCGTGGTGCACGTGGGCGCCCTCGTCCGACTGACACCGCTGAGCAGCGTGCACACGATGGGCTTCGCGGTGTCGGTGGAGGGGCCGACCGAGCCGGTCGCTCGTCAGCTTGTCGAGCTTCCCGAGGTGGACAGCTTCGCCGCGGGCATGGGGTGGTGCAACGGCGTCGGCTCGATCAGAACGAGTTCCCAGGCCGCGGCGTTCGACACGCTCGAACGCATCCGGGCCCTGGACGGCGTCCGGACGGTCGAGTCGTGGGCGCACCTCCACGCCATGAAGGAGGAACACGACACGGCTGCGCCGTGTCCGCAGCCTGCGTAGCCGTGTCCGCAGCCTGTGTAGCTGTGTCCGCAGCCTGTGTAGCTGTGTCCGCAGTTCCCGTACGAAGTGCTATTTGTCCCGCCGCTCGCGCTCGGCCGCCCGGCCCGCAGCGCCACCACGACGCGCGGCCTCTTCCTCGCTCTCCCCTTCCTGCTGCCCCAACACCCAGGCGCGCGAGGGCTCACGGAACAGCAGCACTATGACCGCGAGTCCGATGAGCATGATGGGCACGCCGATAGCGGAGCGGTCCGAGGGGCCTGCCGCGTACCAGCCCACGCCGATCACGACGAGGTTCACCACCAACGCAGGCGACCGCGCCCACGTCTTGCCCAGCAGCAGGGCCACCGCACACGCCAGCACCCCGAGGGCCAGCACCACGTAGTAGATGATCTCGGCGGCGAGAATGGTCCCTCCCATGACGGGCTCGTCACCGCTATTCACGACAAGGAGCACACCGAAGACCAGAAGGGTGAGGCCGGGCAGGGCTGTGAGGGCGCCCGCGATGCGGACTTCGCGGGGAGCGGGAGAGATGGTGTCTCGGATCGGCACGGGATCCTCGCCTTCCTGAAACGTGACGGACGTGACCGTGCGTGAGCACCTCCGATGGTATGCCACCCGGTCGGACGTTTTATCTCGGTGGCTCTCCGGGCAAAGATTCAGGTGTCGTCGATGAGCGGGCGGTCGTGCCCGGGGTGCAACTCGTCGCGGCAGGAGCCGAAACGGGAGAACAGCGGGAGGCGGTAGGCGGAAGCGGAGCGAGAAGCAGGCCTCGCGGTGCGTGGGTCACGTAGTGACGAGATTCGCAGCGAGAGTTGAGGCGACGAGCGCCGCAATCGACGTCCGGTCGCCTACTCTGCGGCTGGTGCGTGCTGTTCTCGTCGTCAACCCACAGGCCACCGCGACCACACCTGCTGGTCGCGACGTGCTCGCGCACGCGCTGGCCAGTCAGGTCGAACTCGACGTGGTCGAAACCGACTACCGTGGGCACGCCATGATGGTGGCACGGGCCGCCGCATCGGACGAGGTGGACCTCGTCGTGGCGCACGGCGGGGACGGCACGGTCAACGAGGTGGTCAATGGCCTGCTCTCGACCACGGACGGCAAACCGAATTGCTACGCCTCGGCGCCGATGCTCGGTGTGGTGCCCGGAGGCTCGGCGAACGTGTTCGCCCGCAATCTCGGTCTGCCGCGTGATCCGGTGGAGGCCACTCATCACTTGTTGAACGCCATCGGGCAGGGCCGGGGCAGGCAGGTCGGGCTCGGCCGCGCCGACGGTCGGTGGTTCACGTTCAACGCGGGGATGGGTTGGGACGCCGATGTCGTCGCCGCTGTGGATCGGCGTCGGGGCAAGCGCACGAGTCCTTGGCTGTATTCGCGAACGGCGGTGGCGTGTTATCTGCGCCCGCCGCAGGGCCGTCCCGAGTTGACGGTGCGTGTGCCCGGCGAGGAACCCGCGCAGGTCCGTACCGCTTTCGTCTCCAACACAGATCCTTGGAGCTACCTGGGTCCCCGCCCGGTGCATCTCAACACCGGCTGCTCGTTCGACTTGGGTTTGGGGCTTTTCGCGCTGACGGGGCTCGGGCTGCCGACGGTGCTGCGACATGTCCGTCAAGCGTTACGTCGGCGTGGTCAACATCGCGGTCGACGTCTGGTTCGTCACGACGACGTGGCTTTAATCAGCGTAACAGCGGAATCGCCGGTAAACTTCCAGGTCGACGGAGACCTGGTGGGTCAGCGCACTCACGTGGAGTTCGTCAGCGTGCCCCGTGCGCTCACGGTTGCGGTCTAAGCCTTCGCTGAGCACCTGCTGCCGGTGAGCAACAGTCACGTGATCACCTGCGGCAAAGTCCGTGTTACCACTCGGCGACGGGAACGGTCCACTCACCGCACCGCTTTTCCGGCGTCGACGCGACGAAAGGGCAAAGCCGCAGGTCAAACACGTCACTAAGGCGGGTGAGCTGACTCACCGATCCCCGCAAAACACTTGTCGAACCCGTGTGTTCGTGAAAGCATTCACAAGCACCCCAAAAAACGACCGCCATGACGACTGTGGCGTGGAACACCGCGCCCGAAATAAGGAGCTCAAAGAAATGGACTGGCGCCACCGCGCGGCCTGCCGAGACGAGGACCCGGAACTGTTCTTCCCCGTGGGCACCAGCGGTCCCGCTCTTTCTCAGATTGCCGCGGCGAAGGCTGTGTGCCACCGCTGCACCGTTGCCTCCGACTGCCTGGCCTGGGCTCTGGCCAGCGGCCAGGACGCCGGTGTCTGGGGCGGTATGAGCGAAGACGAGCGTCGCGCTCTCAAGCGTCGTCGCGCGCAGATCAGCACGCGTAGCAACTTCTGAAAGAAGCGGCACCGCGTTCGCCCTTTCCTCCCGCGAAAAAGGGCAAAAGCTCGAAGGCCGGCATCCGTTTCGGGTGCCGGCCTTCGAATGCGACATATGCCACTTCCGTGGCCCCGGTTCCGTCCCCGTTCCCCGTTCCCGCCATTCGCATTCCTTCGGTCCGAGTCGGATCGGTGGGAAATCGCGTCGAACGAACCGGGTGTCACGACCGGCGGCTGAGCGGAATGCGCACAGCGGCCTCGGTTCCGCTTCCTTTTCCTTCGTTGCCGTCGTCGGCCGACCGTTCCCCGGCCGCGGTGTCCTCGCTCATTCCTCGCAGCGCCAACGAACCACGCAACTCCGACTCGACGAGAGTGCGGGCGATCTGCAGGCCGAGTCCGTCGGCACGGTCCAATGAGAACCCGGCGGGCAGACCCTTGCCGTTGTCGCGCACGAAGACGTCCAGCCAGCGCGCCGAGCGCTCGACCACGATGGTCACCTGGCCCTGCCGCCCACCGGAGAACGCGTGCTCGACAGCGTTCTGCACGAGTTCGGCGACCACCATCACCAGTGGCGTCGCGATCTCCGCGGCGACTTCGCCGAAGGAACCCGTCCTGGTCAGTCGCACCGGCAATTCGGCGGTGGCGACCTCCCCCACCATCGGCAGCACCTTGTCGAACAGGCTGTCGAGGTCCACGCGCTCGTCGACCGACATCGACAGCGCCTCGTGCACCATGGCGATGGACGACACGCGCCGCACGGACTCGGTCAGCGCCTGCTTGGCCTCGGCCGACTGAGTGCGCCGGGACTGCAGGCGCAGCAGCGCCGCGACCGTCTGCAGGTTGTTCTTGACCCGATGGTGGATCTCTCGGATCGTGGCGTCCTTCGACAGCAGGGCCCTGTCCAGCCGCTTGAGCTCGGTGACGTCCCGCACCAGGATGAGCGCGCCCGCCGCTCTTCCCGCCGGCCGCAGCGGCAGCGCCCGGAACAGCACCACCGCGCCGGGCAGGGTCTCCACCTCGGTACGGGTGCCGGGCTTGCCGTCGATGGCGTCCTGGATGTGGTGGGCGACGTCGGCGGCGTCGAACGGATCGCGCACCAGGGATCGGGTCAGCGGGACGAGGCGTGTGCCGACCAAGTCCGATTCGTAGCCCATGCGGTGGTAAGCGGACTGGCCGTTCGGGCTGGCGAACACGACGGTGCCGCTTTGGTCCACGCGGACGAGCCCATCACCGACCCGCGGGCTGGTGTGTACGCCGGTGTCCGTCTCCGCGCACGGGAACGTGCCATCGGTGATCATCTGGGACAGGTCGGCCGCGCTGCCGAGATAGGCGATCTCCAGCGGACTGGGGACCCTCGGCGTGGCGAGGTTGGTCTCCCGGGACAGCACCGCGATGACCGAGTCGCCGAAGCGGACGGGGATGGCCTCCCTGCGCATCGGCAGGTCGCGATACCAGTGCGGTTCTTCTTCCCGGCAGATCCGCACCTCCCGCATGGCCCGGCACAGCTGTGGGTGTTCGTCGCTGGTGAACCGGGTGCCCACGACGTCCTCCGGGTGCGCGGTGGGCCCCGTGGTGGGTCTCACCTGGGCGACGCACACGAACTCGTCCGCGCCTTCCTCGACGGGAACCCACATGAGGAAGTCCGAGAACGACAGGTCTGCGAGGAGTTGCCATTCGGCGACCACTCGTTGGAGATGGTCGACGGACTCGCCGGGGAGCCCGGTGTGGTCGGCGAGCAGCTCAACAAGCGTGGACATGTTTCTCCTGGAAACGGTGGTGAGGGGGGTCGGAAAAGACGCAGGCCACCCCGTGCCACACTAAACGTGACGTCTGCAGGCAAGGAGTGAGAATGTCGAAGCGAGCCCGCAAGCGGCGTGACCGCAGGAAGAAGAAGGCCAACCACGGCAGCAAGCCCAACTCCTGACGAGAGCGCTCCGCCCGGCCGCGTAAGTTACGTGACGGGTTCACGCACTTCGCGCGCCGGGCGCGTAGCGACGTCGAAGATTCGGGCGCATCGACCATCAGCCTGCAATAGGCGCCACGGTGGCGCCGGTGAGTTCCACGAGATCGTCGGGGGCGAGTTCGATCTCCAGGCCCCGGCGGCCACCCGAGCAGAACACGGTGTCGAACCGGCGGATCGAGGTGTCCACCACGATGGGCAGGCGCGTTTTCTGCCCCAGTGGCGAGATGCCGCCCAACACGTAGCCGGTGGCACGCTGAGCCACGGCCGTGTCGGCCAGCTTCGCCCTCTTGCCTCCGCAAGCCGCGGCGAGCGCCTTCAGGTTCAGCTGGCCCGTGACGGGAACCACCCCTACTGTGAGCTTGCCGTCAACCTCGGCTACCAGCGTTTTGAACACCCGCTCAGCGGCAATTCCCAATGCGGCCGCGGCCTCCGAGCCGTACGACTCCTCTCGCGGGTCGTGGTCGTACATGTGCAACGTGTGCGAAACCTTGCGCCTGGCCAACAGCGCGGTTGCGGGTGTTCCCTTTCCTGCCACGTCACCGGATGGTAGCCGGGAATACCACGACAGAGCCGGGCGTTGCACACAACGTGTCGACGATGCTGACCACACCACCGGGCCGGTCCGGGGTCCTCACCGCATCCCTGGGTGGAACACGGCCGGCTCGAACCACGACACGCCGCTACACCGGCGTCAAGGAAGGGAACGGTTTGCCGAGCACCCAGAGCCCTGTCGACATCCCTACGGCAGAGTCGGATCCGGGCGCGGACACCGAGCGCGAGCTGGCCGAGCGGTTCGAGCGTGAAGCCATGCCGCTGGTCGACCAGCTCTACTCGGCAGCGATGCGCATGACGCGCAACCCGGCCGACGCCGAAGATCTCGTGCAGGAGACCTACCTCAAGGCCTATGCTGCCTTCTCCTCGTTCAAGCAAGGCACGAACCTCAAGGCGTGGATGTACCGCATCCTCACCAACACCTACATCAACGGGTACCGCAAGCGGCAGCGGCAACCGGTCCAGCAGCCCACCGAGGAGATCACCGACTGGCAGCTGGCCAAGGCTGAGAGTCACACCTCGACCGGTCTGCGGTCAGCCGAGGTCGAAGCCATGGACAAGCTGCCCGACACGGACGTGAAGGCCGCGTTGCAGCAGCTGCCGGAGGATTTCCGGCTCGCCGTGTACCTTGCCGACGTCGAGGGGTTCGCCTACAAAGAGATCGCTGAGATCATGAACACGCCCATCGGCACAGTGATGTCGCGTCTGCATCGAGGCCGGGGCCAGTTGCGGAACCTGCTCGCCGATGTTGCCCGGGAGCGGGGTTTCATCCGCTCCGGCCAGCAGCGGGAGGTGGCGCGTCGATGACACTGCGCAACAGCTCAGGTGACTCGAGCGGTAGGTCGGACAAAGTCGGCTGCGACGACGCGCTCGCGGAGATCTACCTTCTGCTCGACAAGGAATGCACTCCCGAGCGGGACGCCGAGTTGCGGCGGCACATCGAGGACTGCCCTCCGTGTTTGGAGGAGTACGGCATCGACGAGCAGATCAAGCAGTTGTTGGCTCGCAAATGCGGTGGTGACCACGCGCCCGCCGAGCTGAAGAGCAGACTGCAGGCATCGATCCGACGAACCGTCGCGGAACGCAGCGGCCGGAGCATCGAGGAGACCGAGTTACGACTCCAACGCACCACCGAGCCGCCGGTTCAGCCGTGAGACCGTAGATACCGCTGACGCGTCGGCGTGCCCGCACCGTGCCGCTCACGTCGTGAGCGGCCGTAGTACGCGAGTGAGCCATTCCGACGCCGCCCTCGCCACGGCGTCGAGGTCGGGCGCGTCGATACCCCCACCGGCCCCGTGGCCGAGCAGCAACGCCGCCACACCCTGGTCAGTGCGGTGCACCGACGCCCTCGCCGGGCCGTACGGGGTCTCGATCTCGATGGCGGTCATTGGGGGTCCGGCAGGTCGAACAGCGCCGTGTCGAGCTCGGTGGCCTCGGGCCGTGCCGGTTCGACGAGTTCCGGGCCGTTGTTGCGCACGTTGTTGACCCTGGTGGACACCGGCCGCAGCTCCAACTCGTCGTCCGCCCAGTCGACCTCGGGCGGGGTGAGCAGGTCCACGACATCGGTGCGGGCGGGGTCGAGCCAGTTCGCCCACCGCTGCCGGGGCAGGGCCAGTGGCATCCGCTCGTGGATGTCGGCCAGCCGCCCCACCGCCTGCGTGGTGATCACCGAGCAGGTGATCAACGGGGGTGTGTCGGGGTCGGCTTTCGGGTCGCGCCACGTCTCCCACAGTCCCGCGAGCGCCAACGACGACCCATCGTGTGTGGTGATGAAGTACGGTTCCTTGGGCGCCCTGCGGCCCGTACCGCCTTCGACGGCCTTCCACTCGAACCAACCGTCGGCGGGGATCAGGCAGCGTCGACGGGAGAGCGCCTTGCGGAACGCGGGCTTCTCCGAAGCCGTCTCCGCCCTCGTGTTGATCATCCGGTTGCCCACGGAGGGGTCCTTGGCCCAGAACGGCACGAAACCCCAACGCATCACGCGAAGGCTGCGCACGGGGGACTCATCCTCCAACACCGTGCCGTCGGCGTCCCGCGGGAACCGCTCGACCACGGTGGTGACGTCCTTCGTCGGGGCGATGTTGTAGTCGGCCTGCGGAGCCTGACCCTCGGTCCCGTCCACCGCGTCGAACTCCAACATCAACGTGGCGGTGTCCTTGGTGGCGGCGTAACGGCCGCACATCGGCATCGGCCTCCCTCGTCATTCGCGCTCCCGATCACCATCGTGACACGGTTACCCAGCCGCGGCGAACATCGTGCGAGATCATGGTCGGTGATGGAGAACGGAACGGAATCGGGGTGGCACCGGGTTGACCCGCAGGGATTGGCGCAGTCTTGACGAGAGTGACGTCCGAGTCCGTCCGGGCAAGGGCTCCAGGCCCCGCAGCAAACGCCGCCCCGCGCACGCCGACGCCGTGCCCGCGGTGGTGGTCGCCGTCGACCGGGGCCGTTGGCGATGCGCGGTGGACGACGACCCCGAACGCGTCGTCACCGCTATGCGGGCCAGGGAACTCGGGCGCACCCCCATCGTCGTCGGTGACCGCGTGAAACTGGTGGGCGACGTCAGCGGAAAGCCGGACACACTCGCCAGGATCGTCGGAGTCGCCGAGCGCGAGAGCGTGCTGCGCCGCACGGCCGACGACACCGACCCGTACGAGCGTGTGGTCGTGGCCAACGCCGAACAGCTGCTGATCGTCACGTCGCTGGCGGACCCGCCCCCGAGAACGGGGTTCATCGACCGGTGTCTCGTGGCGTGTTACACGGGCGGCCTCGACCCCGTGCTCTGCCTGACCAAGGCGGATCTGGCCAGCCCCGACGAGCTGCTGGCCCACTACGCCGATCTGCACGTGCCCGCAGTGGTGACCCGCTACGACGAGGACAACGCCCAGCTGCGAGACATCCTGCGCGGCCGGGTGTCGGCACTGGTCGGACATTCGGGGGTCGGCAAATCCACGCTGGTCAACCGCGTGGTTCCCGACGCCGATCTCGCCACCGGGGAAGTCAGCGCGATCGGCAAGGGCAGACACACGTCCGTGACCGCGGTCGCGCTGCCGTTGCCCGACGGCGGTTGGGTGATCGACACGCCCGGTGTGCGGTCGTTCGGCCTCGCGCACGTCACCCCCGACGAAGTGGTGGAGGCGTTCCCCCAGTTCGCCGAGGCCGCCGAGGAGTGCCCACCGAACTGTGGCCACCTGGGCGCGCCCGAGGATCCGGACTGCGCGCTCGACGACGTGGTCACCTCGGGATCGGCACGACCGGAACGGCTGGAGTCCCTGCGCAGGCTGCTCGCCTCACGAACGGAACCGGAGACCTGAAGCCTCGATCACCTGCACTCGCCGGTGGACGTCCAGACTTCCCCGGCCGATCGGATCAGCGAGGAAAGTTGAGCCCGAGCCGCCCGTCCACTTCGAGACGGCCCCGGCCGGCGATCTTTTCAGGGAAGTGACCGTTCGGGTGTTCTCCCAGGTCATCCGCGCTGTCTTAGCTCGAACCGAGTCCCGGAAGCGGGGGCTGTTTAAACTTTGTGAGGTCGGCATGGAACCCTGTTCTTCGAATCCACGTCTGAGTCGTTGAACGAACTCGGACCTGAAATTCCATTAAGGGGGATCCATGCGTACCTCTGTCCTCGCAGCGGGCGGCGTCGCGCTGGCGCTGGTGCTGACGGCCTGTGGTGATGACGGCGGCGACTCGAACGACTCCGCGTTGCAGGGCGGCAACAACAGCTCGAGCTCGGCGTCTCCGTTCTCGGACATCTCGCAGCTCGTCGCCTCCGCACAGGAGCAGACCAACAAGAGCCAGTCGTCCAGCTTCACCATGGAGATGGACATGGCCGGAATGAAGATGCAGGCGCAGGGCGAGGGCGTCTACTCGGGTACCAACCCCCAGATGTCCATGACCATGCAGATGGACATGCCGGCGGAGGCCCAGGCTCAGGGCATGGGCAGCATGAGCGTCGAGATGATCATGGACGGCCAGGACATCTACCTGAAGATGCCGTCCGAGGCCAACCCCGACCCCAGCAAGCCGTGGATGAAGATGTCGGTGGGCGAGGACATGGGAGGCCAGAACCTCGACCAGATGGCTCAGCAGAGCGACCCGACGAAGATGCTGGAGCAGCTTCAGCAGGCCGGCGGTGAGATCGTCAACAGCGAGCAGACCACGCTCGACGGTCAGGACGTCACCCACTACACCATCGAGCTGGACCTGTCCAAGGCCGGCGACATGGTCGGTGACCCCAGCGTCGCCGCGGCCATCCCCGAAGGCACCATGATCCCCCTCGAGCTGTACCTCAACGGTGAGAACCTGCCGGTGCGCCTCGAGATGAACATGGACGAGCTCATGCGCTCCACCGGCATGCCCGGTGCGGGTAGCGCCACGACGGTGATGACCTACAGCGACTGGGGCAAGCCGGTGAACATCCAGGCTCCCCCGGCCGACCAGGTCGCCGAGATGGACATGGGAGCGGAGCCCGGTCTGACCCCCGGTTCCTGACCCGGTCTCGTTGACTTCGAACTGAACAAAAACCGCCTCGAGAGCCTCCTTCGGCCCTCGGGGCGGTTTTTCGTGTGCCGATCAACCCATGTGCGGGTAGGTGATGTCGACGGGAGCGTCGAAGGTCTCCTTAATGGAGCGTGGACTGGTCCACCGCAGCAGGTTGAACATCGAACCCGCCTTGTCGTTGGTACCCGAGGCCCGCGCCCCACCGAACGGCTGCTGGCCCACGATCGAGCCGGTCGGCTTGTCGTTGACGTAGAAGTTGCCCGCCGCGTGCCGCAGCGCCCGGTGGGCCTGGCCGATGGCCCGGCGGTCGTCGGCGAACACCGCGCCCGTCAGCGCGTACGGCGCTGTGGTGTCCACCAGCTCCAGCACCTGCTCGTACTCGGCGTCCTCGTACACGTACACCGCCATGATCGGGCCGAAGTACTCGGTGGAGAACACCTCGTGCCGCGGGTCGTCCGAGACGAGCACCGTCGGTTCCACGAACCAGCCCACACTGTCGTCGCACCCGCCACCGACCAGTACCTCCAGGTGCGGGTCGGAGGGCACGCTCTCCAGCAGGGCACGGTGTTTGGCGAACGCCTTCGCGTTGATCACCGCGCCACCGAAGTGGGAGAGGTCGGTGACATCGCCGTAGGACACGGTCTTCGTCACCTCGGCCAACTGCTCCCGCAGTCCGGACTTCCACAGAGACGCCGGCACATACGCCCGCGAGGCCGCCGAGCACTTCTGTCCCTGGTACTCGAACGCGCCCCGCACCAGCGCCGCCACCAGCTTGTCCACGTTCGCCGACGGATGCGCCACCACGAAGTCCTTGCCGCCGGTCTCCCCGACGATGCGCGGATAGCAACCGTAGGTGTCGAGGTTGTCGGCGATGGTGCGCCACAGGAGCTTGAACGTCGCCGTCGAGCCGGTGAAGTGCAATCCAGCGAAACCGGGATCGGTGAGGGCGACCTCGCTGACGGCCTGTCCGTCCCCGGTCACCATGTTGATCACGCCGGGCGGCAGGCCGGCCTCCTCGAACACCTGCATGGTGTAGTGGGCGGCCAATTGCTGCGACGGCGTGGGCTTCCACACCACCGTGTTGCCCATCAGCGCGGGTGAGCTGGGCAGGTTGCCCGCGATGGCCGTGAAGTTGAACGGCGTGATGGCCGTGACGAAACCGTCGAGCGGCCGGTACTCCATCCGGTTCCACACGCCTGGCACCGAGTTCGGCTGTTCGGCCAGGATGCGCCGCGCGTAGGACACGTTGAACCGCAGGAAGTCGATGAGCTCGCACGCCGCGTCGATCTCGGCCTGCTGCACCGACTTGGACTGGCCGAGCATCGTCGCCGCGTTCAGGGTGTCGCGGTAGGGGCCCGCGATGAGGTCGGCCGCCCGCAGGAACACCGCCGCGCGCTCGTCGAACGGCAGCTCACTCCAGTCGCGGGCCGCGTCCTTGGCCGCCGCCACCGCGTCGGCCACGTCGGAATCGGTGGCCTGCGCACTGACGCCGAGCACATGCCCGTGGTCGTGGGGTTGTACGACGTCGAACGGGTCGCCACCGGCCATGCGGCGGCGGCCCCCGATGGTCTGCGGCAGTTCGTGCCGCTCGCTTTCGAGTTCGGCCAGCTGGGCCTGCAGGGATTCCCGCTCCGCGGTTCCCGGTGCGTACGTGCGAACCGGTTCGTTGGCCGGCACGGGAACGGATGTCACAGCGTCCATGGTGTGTCTCGCTTTCCGTGTTGGTCCGCCTTGTGGGCGGTGCGCAGGCCCATGCTTACATGAGTTCGAGGAGGAACGGCAGTTCCTGCGTGGCGTACCAGGCCAGTTCGTGGTCCTCGACGTCTCCGAGCGCCAATTCGGCGTCCTCGTCGCCCAGGTCGGCGTCGTCGATCACGGCCGCCGCGGCCCGCACGGCCCGCTCCGCCTCGGGGGTGTCCACGTGGATGGCCGCGATGGCGTCCATGGGCACCGACCCGGACACGCGTACCACGGCGTGGTCGAGGTCGGGCCGCAGCGTCACGTCCTCGACATCGGCCGACACCACCACGCGCCGGAGCGGTTCCTGCCCGTCGTCGGTGTCCTCCGGGTCTTGGTCGACCGCGAGCAGCCGCAAGGACGCTCGGGCGGCGTCGGTCAGGGCGACGTACTCCAGTTCTTCCGTCGAGCCGCTGGTGTAGGACTCGCGCAAGGCCGGGGTCAACGCGAACGCCGTTCCCCCCACGGGGGTCAGCTCCCCGGCGTCGAGTAGTTGCCTCAGCATGCCGATGGTGGCAGGCACGTAGATCCTCACCAGTTCGTCCCTTTCAGTTCCTCGATCGCTTCGGTGATCTTCCCCGCGAGCATCGAGATGTCCGACAACGCCTTCCGATCCCCATTTAGTCCAAAGTAGACACCATCATGGTAGGACGTGACGCCGATGGCCAACGCTTGGTCGCGGGACAACGGCAACACGGGGTAGATCCGTTCCAGCTCCGCCTCCCCCGCGTACAACCGATGTTGCGGCCCCGGCGAGTTGGCGACCACCACGTCGAACAACCGCCCCGACAGCGAACTCGCCGCCCGCGCGGCCAACGAATGCATGGTGGCGGGCGCGAACCCGCTCACCCGCACCATGGCCCGGGCCGCCACCGACCGACGTGTCCGCACCTGCTGCCCCATCGTGTGCGCGACGCGCTGCAGGCGCAGTACCGGATACGGCTCGCCCACCGGCAGGTCCACCAGGCACGGGTCGACTCGGTTACCCAGTAACGCGATCGACGAAAGCTCCGCGTTCTCCGTCGGATGCACGGCCAACGGGGCCAGCGCACGCACCGTGGTCGTGTGTTCCAACGGCACTCCGCGCGACAACAGCCACTGCCGTAGTGCACCGGTCACCACCGCGAACACGACGTCGTTGATCGTGCCGCCGTGGCGCTGTCGGATGGCGCGCAGCTCGTCGAGGTCGGCGGACACGCCGCTGAACACGCGCCCACCGCTGACCCGCGTGTTCAGCGGCCCCCGTGGCGCGGGACGCACGAGGGAACGGACGGTGGTGGCCACGTCCCCGACGACGTCGAACGCACGTTCCGCCGTGCTGGCGACGTCCTTGGCGGCGTTGCGGACGTTCTCCGCGACCTCGCCGGGACGGCGCAGGGTGTCGGTGACCGCGTCGAACAACAGCCGCGCACGCCCCGGGCGGGGCGAGGGTCGCCAACCGGCCCAGGTGGCGTCGTCCGTGGCCGCTGCGGGCTCGGTGGCAGCCTCGGGCTCGGTCGGTTCCGCGTCCAGGACCAACTGCGCGAGGTCGAGCGTGTCGGTTCCGTCCACCAGCGACTGGTGCGTCTTCGTCACCAGCACCACCCTGTCGCCTTCCAGCCCCTCCACGAAGTAGCACTCCCACAGCGGACGGTCCCGGTCCAGGGGACGTGCCAACAGACGGGCGACCAGTTCGAACAGTTGCGTGTCGTTGCCGGGCGCGGGCAGCGCCGACCTCCGCACGTGGTAGCTGATGTCGAAGTCGGTGTCGTCGAGCCACAGCGGCCTGGCGAGGCGTCCGGGCACGAATTGGACACGCTGCCGGTAGCGCGGCAGATACGCCAGACGCCGCGAGATCAACGCCCGCACCCGAGCGTAGTCGAGCCCTGTGCCAGGAGGCCGTCGCAGGATCGCCACGCTGCCCACGTGCATGGGCACGGAGGACTCCTCCACGTAGAGGAAGGACGCGTCCAGCGCGGAGAGACGGTCGGCCATGACGCCGATCCTGACAGAATCCGCCCCCGGACGCTGTGGCTGCGAGCCCGGACAGCGGCGGTGCCCTCGCGTGCTGGGAGACTGGGCGATGTGGGTGACAAGCAGGCGACCTCGCCGAAGGACCGCTTCCTGACCGTGTACGGGCGCAAACCCGTGTTGGAGGCTTTGCGCGACCCGGCCCTCGACGTCGACAAAGTGATCATGGCCGATACCGTTCGTGGTCCTGCGGTCGCCGAGATCCAACGCGCCGCCGAGGCCCGGGGCGTGCCGGTGCGACGCGCCAGCGCTCATCGGGTGAAGGTGCTGGCGGGCAACGGCAAGCAGGATCAGGGTGTGCTCGCCGATGTGGTGGCGCCTCGGATGCGTCCGCTCTCGGCGGCGCTGGAGGGCCGGACACCGCCGTCGCCGGTGTTGGTGCTGGACGGCATCACCACGTCTGCGAACGTCGGCATGATCCTGCGTACCGCCACGGCCGCCGGGATTCCCGGTGTGGTGGTGCCGCGTCGTGGTGTGGCCGCGCTCGATCCGTTGGTGGTGAAGGCGTCGGCGGGGGTGGCTTTCCGTGCGCCCGTGTTGCGGTGTGCGACGGCGGTGGAGGCCGTCGAGCTGCTCGTCGAGGCTGGTTACACCGTCTACGCGCTCGGCACGCGCGCCGACGTGGACACCACGTCGTTGTTCGACGTGAGTGTCCCGTCGCGGGTGGCGTTCGTGCTCGGCGGGGAGACCGATGGGGTCAGCGTCGCCGTGGCGGATTCGGTGGCGGGCTGGGTGTCGATTCCCATGCCGGGTGATGTGGAGTCGTTGAACGTGTCGGCGGCCGCGGCGGTGGTGTGTTTCGACCTGGTCCGCCGCGGCCGGTGAGACGTCAGGCGTGTTGTGTCCTGACGAGGTGGCTGCGCAACGATTCGAGCGTGGCCGCCAGGGTCGCCGCGTCGGCGGGTTGGACGCGGAGTTCCTCTTCGTCGCCCGTTCGGACGCGGTGATTGAGGTAGCGGCCCCAGTCGGTGTCGACGTAGTGCAGGGGGTTGCGCAGGGTGTGGCGGTGCCCGGAGGGGTCGCGTTCCGCCACGTACAGTTCGCCCCCACCGTAGGCGGGTCGTTCCATGACTTTGGAGATCTCGGCGACGACGGCGGCCACCGCCCGGTCGTGGTGGGTGTGTTGGAGGGCTTCTTTGAAGTCGGTGACCCGCACCACCCAGCGGCTGCCGCCGCCGGGTCCCACGTCGGGGAGTTGACGTACGAGTGTGGCGGGCAGGTCGGTGTGGTCGGCGACGGTGAGGGTCACCCGGTCGCCTTCGCGTACGGCGAGCACGCCTTGCAGTCCCCGGGACGCGGCGAGCACGCTCCAGGTGGGGCCGTCTTCCTGGGACAGCCAGCCGTAGTACTCGATCGCGGCGTTGGTGAGTACGGGTAGCCAGTCGAGGAAGTCGGGGTCGAGGCGGCCGCGTCGGTCGAGCAGTCCCGCTTCGAGCAGCTCGTTGTCCAACGCGGAGCGCGCCGAGGCCTGTTCTTCCTGTGGGATCCACATGGGCTCGGGCTGCAGTGCCAGGTGCAGTGTGCCGAGGCCCTCGCGTTCGACGGCGCCGGCGAGGGCCCCGACTGAGAGGGTGACGTGTTTTTCGTTCACTGACCGATCACCGGGGGTGCTGTTTTGCCGAGGTCGCCGATGAATGCCTCATCGGGGTCGTTTTCCTGCAGGTAGGAGGCGCGCTGGTGTTCCTTGTCCTCGTCGCCTTGGCCTCGACCGGCTCCGGCGGCGCCCATGGGGGCCATGCCCGCGCCGCGTGCGCCGCCCGCCGCACCTCGGGCGGGGTCGCCCAGCGCGGCGGCTGCTCCGCCGATCGGCCCGGTTCCCGTGGCGCGAGGGGTTCCGGCAACGCCACCCCTGGCCGCGGCGTCACCGCCGGCGACGCGGGCGCCCGCACCGCCCTGGCCGCCTTGGCCACCTGTGGTGGAGGCGGCTCCCCCGCCTCCGTAGAGGCGACTTCCGGCGCGTCCGGTGTTGGCGCCGGTGCGTGGTGTGGTGCCCGGTTTGGCGCCCGGCTTGGCGCTGCCGCGACGGTTCGTGTCCTGGCCCTGTCCGCCGCCGATGGGTGCGGCCGCGTAGCCGGGTGCCGGCGTCGCGCCGCCACCGCCGCCTGCGGGTGCGTTCGGCTGCACGGGCGCGCCGCCACCGGGGACGGGGCCGCTGCCTCCGGCACGTCCGGGGTAGGGGGCGGTGCCCACGATCGGGGCCGCGCCGGTGGACGGTCCGGATCCGGCCGGTGCGCCGCCCGCCACGCTGCGAACCTCGGGTGTGGCGGACACGTCGGTGCTGACGGCGCTGGGCGCAGTCGTGTCGATCTTGATCGGGACGCCGCTGGGGGTCAGGGTGGTGTAGGCGCGGGGGAATTGCTGGTTCGCCGACGTGACCGCTTCGTACTTCTTCATGACGTCGACGTTGTGCTGTGCGGCCCGGTTGTGTTCGGCCAGGCCCTTCTCATAGTTGTCCGAAGCCCCGCCGAGGGTGATGGCGTTGTCCCACCAGTTCGGTTTCTCCGGAGCCGGAGGCACGGGCTCAACAGAGTTCGCGGTCTGATTCCACGCCTGAGCCTGCTTGGACACAGACGCAAAAGTACGCTCCATGTTCTCAGCGGACTCCTGCAAAGCAGGCACAAGCGGACCAGCCCCCGACACCGCCGCCGCACCCGCAGCCCCAGTCCACCCGGACTCCATCCGCTCCTGAATCTGCTTAATCGCTATGGCACGGTCCTCATAGCTCTGCCGAAGCTGCACCAGAACATCGGCAACGCTTTCCATACCGCTAGTCCCGTGACCATTTTTGAAGTTCTCGTAAATTTGCTCCGCCCGAATCCCAGACCACATATCAGGCTTCTCCCCTCAAATTGCCGACAACATCCTCCGCCACTTCACTCACCACAGAGCAAGCCCTGTCGGGATTTTCTTTATAGAAACTCGCCACCACCGAAAAAGCCATTTCCTCGGAAACCCCGACAGAAATTCCGCACTCGCCATCAGCGCGCCGATCCCACTGACTCACATAGGCAGCAGGGTAATCGAGAACTGTCGCATCCTCCCAGTAAGCGAATTCCCCCTGCTCATAAAGAGACCGAAGGCCCGCCAATCCTCCGAACCCTCTTTCAGCATTTCCGGATAGGATAGTAACGGTCAGGAGACCTTCCTCACCTTCCCGCGCCTGCCAAAAGCAGGCGGGACCGGTCCAGGCAGCGACAGTATCGGATTCCTCTAATTTTGCAGTTCCCTCGGAATCGTATCCAAGCTCACCCAGGATTTCCTGCGGAACAAGATCGCACGGCATCGAGGAAAATGGGGACAGGTCCAATGATTCCGGAATTGGATAGCCCCCGAGGGGAGGGTCCGTGGAACTGGATACTTCTGAAGTAGCGGGAACTTGAGCGGACGGCGTTCCAGACTCCTCAGAAGAGCAACCAGAAGAAATTCCCGAAGCAGCCAATAGAACAGCACTACAGGATAGTATTTTCCGCACTGTCACACTTCTCCCATGTTTCCCGAGCCGAACGCGGAGGCACCATCAGAGTCAGACTGACCGATTGAACTTTTTGCCTCCTCGAGTTTTTCAATGAACTCGGAAACATATTTCTCCATAGAGAAATTTGACTCTTCCAGTGCGGCAATACCATCGTAGAGCGACTTAACGAAGGCGCTACTGGGTTGATCCTCGGAAGGATGAGCAGAAGTTGTGCTCAACATGGAGAACTCCACTCTGTCCTCTTTCAGTTGCTCGAGCAGCTCCTTCCAGTCTGCGATGACCGCCTCGATCTCCTCCTTGTCGAAGGACCATGAGCCGGCAGCGCCGAGTCTCACCGCAGTGTCGGCAGCGGCCTTCGCCGCGCCCATCGC
>JAJYTH010000168.1 GCA_021793175.1 Actinomycetes bacterium | reverse complement strand
CGAGGAGCAGCGGGCACAGGGCAAACGCCCAGGCGAACCGTCTGTCGAGCCGATACAGGCAGTACGTCGTGCCGAGCGCGCAGCCAAGCAGGCCGAGGCTGCTCGCCAAGAAGTAGCCCTGGACGCCGGGTGCCCAGGCCGCCAACCACATGAAGATGCCCGTCAGCACCGGGTACTCGACCCGGGTGTGGACGTACGGCAGGGCATGGTTCCCCAGGTGGAACGCGTAGTAGAGCGAGATGACGTCGGAGTACGCCAAGTGGCCCCACGACCACGTACCGTAGGTAGCACCAGGGTGGGCAGACGACGTGACCGCGGCGGCCGGCCGGAGGTGGGCGTAGGTCCATGCGAACCAGCCGGTGACAGCGACGGCGGGGACCCACCAGGCGGTTCGAAGCCGCCGATCGACCCACTGACCGGCATCTTCGGCAGCCGACGCGCGCGACGCCATGGCGCTATCGATCGGCTGTCGTTGCTTCGCGAGACGCCTGAGGAACTGGGCGGAATCCGACTGTGACCGAGCGAACCTTTGGCGTCTCGTTGGTGCCGTGTGGCACCATGTGCCGCGCAGACAACGACGTGCACGCAGTCACCTCTCCGGTGATCGGTGCCGCCGTGCAGAAGATGAGCGCCTTCCGCGCTGGAGACAGCACAGTGGTGCGAGCGTGCAGGACGATGACCTTCCCCGAAGCGGGCGGGCCGAGTGCCGTCTGTAGTGGACCGAGTACCGTCCGCGCCGGCGTGAAGGTGCCTGCCAGTGCCAGCCCGACGAGTACCGATGCTGCCGCGAACACAGGTCCGAGTGCCTTGTGGAGCGATCGCCGGTTCACGTGGCGGCTCCGCATGGTTAGGCCGCTGCGGACGATGTCGATGCGATCTGACGGTCGAAGGTCTCCCTCTTCGCGGAGATCGTCGACGAGCGCGTTGAACTCGGCTGCATAGCGGTCACGCCAACCACGAGGGAATGCGCGCATCCAGCTCCTCGGCTCCTTGTCCTCGGTCATGCCGGCTCTCCTCGAAGCAGCGGCCGAGACGCGCTACTTGGCCGGGCCATGACGCCCAGCCGAGACACTCCTGCGTCGACGACCCGCCGGAGGTTGACGATGGAGGCTTCCAAGACGGCTGCGCCCTTCGGCGTGATCTCATAGGGGCGCCTGCGCTCGTCCGCCGGCAGGGCCGCAATGAGACCTCGGTCCTCAAGGCGGCTGATCGCGCCGTACAGCGTCCCGGGTCCGAGCCGGACCTCGGCGAACCCGGCGATGTCCTTCATGAGGGCATGTCCGTGCTTCGGTCCGGTCGCCAGGCTCATGAGCACGTACAGCGGCGGGCCCGAGAGGGTCGATCCATCTCCATCAGGCATTGGTAGTCAGGGGCGCGGTGCCTTGGCGGCCCGGTTCCCCATCCCCCTTTCGATCTGTACGTGCGGTTTTCCCGCATACAGCTCACCGACGGTCTCTCTGGACATGGTTACGCTGCCTTCGGGTATCGGATGGTGCCCATGAGCTTGTGCAGGCCCTGGTCGTGGAACCAGGTGCGGGTCCACCGGTCCGCCTGGCCCGCTCGCAGATTGCGGCCACGCTTCTTCACGAGCAAGCGATGCAGCCGCCACGCCACGTAGCGGTCCAGGCTGACGAACTTGGTGGCACTGTTGCCGGTGCGGAAGTAGCCGCCCCATCCCCGAAGGAACAGGTTGAGCCGTGCGACGACGGCCTCCAGCTCCATCCCCACCTGGCTCCGACCGGTCATGGCCTTGACCCGTGCCCGGGCACGCTTCATGGACCGCACCGACGGCCAGCGGTGCAGGTAGTAACGGACGATGCGCCGCTGCTCCCACAGCTTGCCGGACATGCGGGCATGGAAGTGCCAGCCCAGGAAGTCAAAACCCTCCTTGCCCTCTCGGAGGTCGACCACTCGGGTCTTGTCCGGGTGGAGGGAGAGACCGAGGTCGCCCAGCACGGCGGTCGCCCGCCGCTGAGCCTCCTCGGCCTCGGAGCGGGACGAGCACAGCACGACGAAGTCGTCCGCATAGCGGACGACTTCTCCCACGCCATGCTCGGCCCATTCCCGGTCGAAGGCGTGCAGGTAGATGTTGGCCAAGAGAGGTGAGATCACCCCGCCCTGGGGGGTGCCCGCAACCGTCTCGGACACCACCCCTTGGTCCAGTACCCCAGCACGCAGCCACAGGCGGATGAGCTTGAGCACCCGGCGGTCACTGACCCGCTCTCCCACCAGCGACAACAGCCGCTCGTGGTCGATCTCGCCGAAGAAGTTCTGAATGTCGGCCTCGAAGACGAACGTCTGTCCTTTGGGGAACGACACCCGGATGGCTTCTGCGGCCTGGGTGGCCCCCCGCCTGGGCCGGAACCCAAACGAGCACGGGAGGAAGTCGGCCTCGAAGATCGGTTCGAGGACGAGCTTCGCCGCCGCCTGGACCACCCGGTCCTTCACCGTCGGGATGCCCAGCGGGCGCATCTTGCCTGTGGGCTTTGGGATCTCCACCCGCCGCACGGGCTTTGGGTGGTAGATGCCTGCACGGAGGACCTCTTCGAGCTCATCGAGCATCCGATGGACTCCGTAGTCCTCCTCTACCGCCTCGATGGTCACCTGATCGACCCCCGAGGCACCACGATTGGCTCGGACCCGCTCCCACGCCTCCCACAAGACGTCACGCCTGTAGATGCGGTCGTACAGGGCGTGGAAACGCCGACCCTCTGACTGCTTGGCCGCAGCCCATAGCCGGTTCTGGAGGCGTCGCACGTTGGCGGGGGCCAGATGACGGCCCTCGGGGTAGCTGTCCGGGGCGGTCCCCGGCATGCCCTTGCGCGTTCCTCCGTTCCCGGCGTGACCGAAGTCGGGGTCCTTCCCTCCCGCCGGGTTCATCCCGGCGATCGGCGGTACTACGACCCCGTCGGACTCCCGCTGCGCTCCGAGCGACTTCACCATTGGCTTATACGCTCGGTCTTTGCTGACAAGGCTGCGCAGACGGGTCTCTCCCCTTCCGAACCAGGCCCTGCGTGCGTGCCGCTCCCCCTACCCCGGAAGGACCCGACCGTGGGCATGTCCGGAACGCCAGTCGGTCGGGTGCTGCCTTCGCCGTGACATGAGCGGCTCGGCTCCTCCGTTGTAACTGCGACGAGGCTGCAGGACTCGTGCCTGGTGGCACTACGGCCCACACGCTTGCTCCCTCCGAAGAGGCTCTTGACACCCCGCTCAGCCCGCCGCCTCTCGACGACGGACCGGGGCCTGCTACCGGGCTCTCCGGCGATTACCCGGGTGGGACTTTCACCCACTGGTCTGGTCCAGCTTCGAGGACGCACCATGCGGCAAGTGTACCATATTGAGTACACATCGGCCGGTGGGCCGTAGGCACTCCTCTCCGAACCTGCGTGACGTGCAGAAACGACTAGACATGCTCGAATCCTGCCTGTAACCGAAGCGTGCGCCTCGCTCAGGCGATGGACCAGCAAGCGGGATCCGGTCACGGGGGCCGGGATGGTCAAGCTTTCTTCGCCGTAATCCGGTAGAGGGCACTGAACCCCTCGCCGCGGTAAGCGGGACCGGATTCCGACGGCGGGTCGAGCAGGTACATCGAACCCCCGAACGGCACTGCTTTGGTAGTGCCGTAGAGAAGTTCGCCCGGCGAGGAGTAGGCAGGCTTCAACTCCGCCTGCAAACTGATTGCGCCCGTCGAAGGACTGAGAAGGAACACCTTGTTGCTGCATCCCGGATGGCCTCGCCACCGCGGTCCACAAGCCTGTCTCGTTGCCGACCATTGCTGAGCTGTTGCCTTGAGCCATGAGGACGCTCCGAAGCTCTGGGGCAAGTGTCACCCGATGCACCGCCGACGGGTTCGTGCCGGTGAGACTCCATACGGTCGTCGCGTTCGGTCCAGGGGCAAGCCAAAGCGAATGACCAGACACCACCATCCAGCGCACGTACTCGCCGTTCGGCATCCTCAAGATCCGCGATGGTGCGCATCTGGAGGGCTTTCGAGCTGAAACCCCACCGCAGCGAGGGGTTCAAGCTCTCCAACGATCCGTTGTTCGTGGACAAGGTCTTCGATGT
>JAJYTH010000062.1 GCA_021793175.1 Actinomycetes bacterium | reverse complement strand
CCGCCGTACCCGCCATTCGCCCAGCAACCGGTGTGCGCACGCGGTGGGCGGGATCACGGCGCTCGTGACGGCCATCCGCGCCACCTCCCGAGGCGTACGCGGCCCCGGTGCGATGCGGCGGGTGGCGAACTCGGCTGTCAGCCCCGCCCAGAGGCCACCGGCCAGTGCCGCCGCTTTCGGAATCCGGGCGGCGAGGGCGGTCAGCGCCGACGCGCCCGCGAGCGTGGCGAGCGCGTGTCTGCCGAGCCTGCCGTCACCTTCACCGGCCTCCGCCCGCCAACCGGCGCCGTGTTTGGCGCGCATCAACGCGTTGTCGGCGTTGCCACGCTGCCTGCGCACACTGGCGAAGAAATCACCGGACTTGGGCGGATGCGTGGTGACGCGCGTGCCCTCCACGATCCGCCAGCCCACGCGGCGGATACGCAGCGCCAGGTCGGCGTCCTCCCGATAGGCGCGGGGGAACCGTTCGTCGAAACCTCCCACCTCGACCAGCGCTCGGCGCCGGTAAGCCATGTCGGCGGTGATCCAGCGTGCCCTCGTCAGGGCGAGTGTGTCCCGCTCGTCGTCGGTGGGCCTACGGCTGCCGGGCAACGGCACGACGATCCGGGCCACCGAAGCCGCGACGTCGTCGTCGAGACCGGTGAGATCGTCGGCGAGCCGGGCGGGCCAGTCCTCACCGGGGACGACGTCGTCGTCGAGGAAGACGACCCAGTTGTCGGCCGCGGCTCGCCAGCCGACGTTGCGGGCGGCGGCCGGGCCACGACCGCCCGAGGTCAGCCTCCGCACGGGCACGTCGAGTTCCGGCAGGGGCAGGGGTTCGCGGCAGTGTGGGGCGGGCCGGTCGTCGACGACGACCACCTCGGTGGGTGCGGGACCACGGCCGTGCGCGAGCGCGTTCAGCAGTGTGGTCAGTTCGTCGCGTCCGGTCGTGGGGACGACGACGGTGTAGGACACGGTGTGGGATGGAGCGTCGCGGTCGGTGCCACTCACGGTGTCCACCCCTTTCGGCGGACGGCGAACGGTCCGATGGCGAGCAGGTCCACGGGTGCGGAGCCGAAGCACTCCAATGCGTCCCGTGGATCGTCCACCATGGGTCGGCCGGCGGTGTTGAGGCTGGTGTTCACCACGGTCGGCAGACCGGTCCTGCGCTCGAAAGCGGTGAGCATGTCCGCCAGTAGTGGGTCGTCGGCGCGATCGACGGTCTGAATCCGCGCGGTACCGTCCACATGCGTCACAGCTGGGATTCGGTCCTGCCACTGTGGGCAGACGTCGTGAACGAATAGCATGTAGGGGCTGGGAATCGGTCCACGGCTGAACAGCTCGGCGGCACGGTCGGCGAGCACCATCGGTGCCACGGGACGGAACTGTTCCCGGCCCTTCACGTCGTTGAGGCGTTCCAGGTTCTCCGCTCTACCGGGATGGGCGAGCAACGAGCGGCGGCCGAGCGCGCGCGGGCCGAACTCCGAACGACCCTGAAACCACGCCACGATCGCGTCGTCGGCCAGTGCCTCGGCCACGGTCTCGGCGATGTCGTCACACCGTTCGTAGGGCACGCGGGCGCGATCGAGCCAGGCTCTCAGTTCGCCCTCGTCCCAGCCGCGTCCGAGGTCGGCTCCCGGCATGGGTTCGACCGATTCACCGAAATCCGCGGCCAGTTGGAGCGCGGCCCCCAGAGCCGTTCCCGCGTCACCGGCGGCGGGCTGCACCCAAAGCCGCTCGAACGGGCCCTCGGCGTACAGGCGGGTGTTGGCCACGCAGTTGAGCGCCGTACCACCCGCCAGGGCCAGGTCGGTGTGCCCGGTACGTTCGTGCAGCCACCGCGCGAGGTCGAGCAACACTTCCTCGGTGACCCGCTGAACGCTTGCGGCCAGGTCGGCGTGTTCGGGAAGCAGCGAGTCGTCCTGGGAGCGGGGCGGTGCGAAACGGTCCCACGGCACGACAGCGGTCCGGAAACCGCCGTCGCCGGAGGCGAAGACCAGCTCCCGCAGCTCCTCCGTGAATCGGGGAGTGCCGTAGGAGGCGAGAGCCATCACTTTGTACTCGTCGCTGGAGCGTCGGAAACCCAGATGCGCCGTCGCGGCCTCGTAGGTCAAGCCGAGCGAGTGGGGCAGGCTCTGGTGGGCGAGCTCCACGAACTTGCCGTCGCGGTACTCGCCGAGCACCGCCGATTCGGACTCACCCCGGCCGTCGGAGGTGAGCACCGCGCAGTCACCGAACGGCGAGGCCAGCGCCGCGGACGCGGCGTGCGCGACGTGGTGCCGAACGAATCGGACGGCACCCGGAGCCAGCCCGGGGAACACCGTCTTCAAGAACTCGGGCACCCGTCGGGCGTACAGCGTGCGCAGTTTCTCCCAGCCTCCGGCGTCGACTCCGTCGAGCGTGTCGTCCACCAGCGTGGGGTCATAGGAGTAGGCCACCGCGTCGAGTTCGCTGGGATCGAGCCCGGCTTGTTCCAGGCACCAGGCCGCCGACTTCTCCGGCAATTCCCACGTCGAGAACGGAACGGGTGATTTTCCGTGTTTGCGGCGAGTGAACCGCTCTTCCTCGGCTGCGGCCACGATTCGACCGTCCACGATGATCGCGGCCGCGGGATCGTGGAAGACGGCGTTGATTCCGAGTATCCGCACTCGTGCCCACCTCCCGGATCGGGCATCGGTCGCCGGCGCGACCCGCACTACATCGCTACCCCTTGAAGCGACGCCTAAACGGATTCACGAAAAATCCCCAGGGCGTCGCTACTGACCGTGATGGAGAATCCGTGCTCTCCCGTGACCGGAGAACGGGCAGGACGATGCCGCTCTCACGACGTTCGGGAAGCCTGCGAAATCGGCGGAATCGATTTCGCGGAGTGGGCGAACCAAGTGACGGTGCGTTGTAGACCCTCTCGAAGGCTCACCCGAGGACTCCATCCGAGTTCGGTACGGGCGACGGTGATGTCGGGGCAACGCCGTCGGGGATCGTCGACCGCGCCGGGGATCGATGTCAACTCCGACGTGGTCCCCGTGACGTCCCGGATCTCCTCGGCCACTCGTCGCACCGTCATCTCGTGGGGATTGCCGATGTTCACGGGACCGGTGAGCCCACTGCGCCACAACGCGAGCAGCCCGGCCACGGTGTCGTCGACATAGCACACCGAACGGGTCTGCGTTCCCGTTCCCGCCACGGTGAGTGGTGCCCCGGACAGTGCCTGGGTGATGAAGTTCGGGATCATCCGGCCGTCGTCGGCGCGCATCCGTGGCCCGTAGGTGTTGAAGATGCGGGCGATCGCCACGTCCGCGCCCAGTTCCCGGTGGTAGGCCATGGTGAGCGCTTCGGCGTAGCGCTTGGCCTCGTCGTACATGCTGCGCGGGCCGATCGGATTGACATTGCCCCGGTACGTCTCCCGCTGAGGGTGCTCCAGCGGGTCGCCGTACACCTCGCTCGTCGACGTCAACACGAATCGGGCGTCGTGCAGGACGGCGAATTCCAGTGTGTGTTCCGTTCCCCGAGAGCCCACGCGCAGCGTCTCGATCGGCAGGCGCTGGTAGTCCTTCGGCGAGGCCGGGGAGGCCAGGTTCAACACGGAACCGGGTGGCTCCAGTCCGGGCCATTCGCGAAGCGGGCGGGCGATATCGAATTCGACGAATCGGAAATGTGGATCTTCGAGGAGAGAAGACACATTGGTGATGTCCCCCGTCACCAGACTGTCCACACAGGTCACTCGATTTCCGGTGCTCAGAAGATGTTCGCAGACATGGGACCCGATGAATCCCGCACCACCGGCCACCAAAACGTGTTCATCCCGAGTAACCATGAGGCCTCGATTACCCTGCCGGTTCGGTGTGAAACGCTCCGGCGCCGGGTACTAGGGCCGACATGCGCGTGCTGGTGACCGGATGGCCGAGTTTCCTCCATGGGGAGGCGACGGCCGGTGATGTGCTGAGCATGCGTCGTGTCGGCGACGCACTCGTCAGCGCGGGCATCGCCGTGGACACCGCGTGGAGTCCGGCACTGTTCCCTGAAGCACTCCATCTCGACAGTGCCGACCCGGCGCACTACACCCACGTGGTCTTCGCGTGCGGGCCCGTGCACGGCGAACAGGTGGAGTGGCTGCATCGGCGTTATCCCACCTGCCGTCGGATCGCGGTCGGGGTGTCGGTGATCGATCCACGTAACGCCGCCGCGGCGGGTTTCCACCGCATCCTCGCCCGGGACGGACTGGGCGAGCCGCAGCCCGACCTGTCGTACGGCGCGTACACCGAACCGGTACCGGCCGCGGCGATCATGCTCGCGCCCGGGCAGCACGAGTACGGCGGTCGCCGCCGGCATGAACAGGTGCACAAGACATTGCTGAACTGGGTCACGGACCTCGACTGCGCGCGAGTGAACCTGGATACCCGGCTCGACACGGCCGATTGGCGGCACTGCGCCTCACCCGACCAGTTCTCCTCCCTGGTGGCTCGCTTCGACGTCGTGGTGACCACTCGTATGCACGGGCTGGTGCTCGCCCTGCGTTCCGGAGTGCCCGTGTTGGCGGTGGACCCGGTCGCGGGTGGCGGCAAGGTGACGGCGCAGGCGAACGCCCTCGGCTGGCCCGCCGTCATCCCCGCCGAGGAGGTGTGTCCGGAGATGCTCGACCACTGGTGGAGTTGGTGCCTGTCCGACAAGCCCTGGCGGTGCACGTCCCCGGGCGGCCGGGGAACGCTGGTCGCCGAGCTACTGGGTGAGGTGTTGCGATGAGGACGACGGTCGTGATCGCCACGAGGAACCGCGCGGACGACCTCGCCCGCACACTGACGAGGCTGTGTGAGCTGCGCCCGTCTCCTCGAATCATCGTGGCGGACAACGGTTCGCGCGACGACACGGCGAGACGGGTGCGCGACGAGTTCCCCGGTGTGCGGCTGATCCGCCTGCCCGAGAACGTGGGGATGGCCGCACGCAACCTCGGCGTGGAGGCCGCCGACACGCCGTACGTGGCGTTCTGCGACGACGACTCGTGGTGGGAGCAGGGCGCGTTGTCCCAGGCCGAGGTGCTGTTCGACGCCTACCCCCGATTGGGGCTCGTCGCCGCGACCACGCTCGTCGGTCCGGAGGCGCGGCGTGACCCCGTGTGCGACCTGATGGCCGACAGCCCCTTGGGGACGAGCCCGGACCTACCGGGGCCGGTGGTTCTGGGATTCCTGGCGTGTTCGGCGATCGTGAGGCGCAGCGCGTTCCTCGACGCGGGCGGGTTCAATCCGCTGCTGTACTTCGGTGCCGAGGAGAAACTGCTCGCCTACGACCTCGCCGCCAGGGGTTGGGGCCTGTGCTACGTCGACCGGTTGCGGGCATACCACCATCCGTCGTCGGTCCGGCCGCCCGCGGCGTGGCGGCGGCGGATCGAACGCCGCAACAACGCGCTCATCACGTGGATGCGGCGTCCGGTCGGTGACTGTGTACGAGCGGCCGGGGGCCTGCTGCGCGATCCGGTCGCGGCAGCGGGCGCGCTTCGCCGTCTGCCCCGCGCGTTGGGCGCCCGTCGCGCGCTTCCTCAGCACGTCGAGCAGCAGATCCAGGAGCTGGCATGAACCGTGTCACGGTCGTGGTGATCACTCATAACCGTCGGGACGAGGTGTTGCGGACGCTTGAGGCGATGACGTCCCTGCCCGACGCCGCGCCGATCGTGGTCGCCGACAACGCGTCGGCCGACGGCACCGCCGATGCGGTCGCCACCGTCTTCCCGCACGTGTCGCTGTTGCGCTGCGACCGCAATCTCGGCGCGCTCGCCCGGAACCTCGCGGTGCGGCAGGTCCGGACACCGTACGTGGCCTTCTGTGACGACGACACCCGCTGGCAGCCGGGTGCGCTCACTCGTGCGGCGGATCTGCTGGACACCTATCCCGGCCTCGCGTCGGTGACCGGCCGCTGCCTGGTGGAGCCCGACCTCGTCGAGGACCCCATCACCCCGGAGCTGCGGGACTCTCCCGTACGGGGACCGGACTGGTTGCCGGGGCCCGCGTTGCTCGGTGTCATGGCCGGTCTCACGACGTTCCGGGTCGAGGCGTTCCGCCAGGTCGGCGGGTTCTCCCCGCGAATGTGGCTCGGCGGTGAGGAGGAGCTGCTCGCCATCGACCTCGCCGCGCACGGCTGGTGGATGTGCTGGGACCCCGACATCGTGATCCACCACGCGCCGTCCCGCGTTCGGGATCCGCGGCGGCGCCGTCAACTCGGCATCCGCAACACGCTGTGGACGTTGTGGTTACGCCGACCCGCCCGATCGGCCGCGCGTCGCACCCTCGACATCCTCGGCTCGGCGCCGAAGGACGCCGCCACGCTCGGTGCGGTGGTGGAGGCGGTGCGAGGACTGCCGTGGGTGTTGTCGGAACGGCGGGTGGTTCCGGCGTCGGTGGAGGAGGGATTGCAGTCGTTGGAGGAGTCGCAGCGACACTCTCCCGCCCGCCGCTATGTCTCCTGAACGGTTGACGGTGCGGTCGACCGGGTAGGCCCGCATGCAGGACGAACGTCGTCGCAAAGGAGTGTGTCGATGACCGGCTTCTTCGGGGCCGACCCCGGTCCGAGTCCGTTCGATTCGTTGCTCGCCCAGTTCTTCGGCAACGCCATGCCGGGTCGGCGGCCACACGCGGCTGGGATCACGCGCCTGATGAGCGAGCAGGCGATCGCGCTGGTATCGGCGGCCGTCCGCCAGGTCGGGGAGTGGGGGCATCGGGAGCTGGACTCCACCCACCTGCTGTGGGCGGCGACCAGGGTGCCCGGGAGCCGGGAGCTGATCCAACGTGTAGGGGCCGATCCGGACGCGTTGGCCGAGCGGGTGGAGCGGGAGGCCGCGGAACGCCGCCAGGAAGCGCGGGGCACGCCCGTGCTCACGCCGGGGGCGAAACGCACCCTGCTGGACGCCCACCAGATCTCCCGCGGACTGCGGTCGTCCTACATCGGGCCGGAACACATACTGCTGGCGCTGGTGGCCAACCCCGATTCCAGAGCGGGGCTGATGCTGAACGAGGCGGGTGTGACACCCGAGACGATGCGGCAGGCGATCTCCGGGCCGACGAGTCCGCCGAACGCCGTTCGGGACGGAGGCCAGCAACCGCAGACCAGCCAGACCCCCACTCTGGACGAGTACGGACGTGACCTCACCGCGATGGCGCACAACGGTGAGATCGACCCTGTGGTGGGCCGGGACGACGAGATCGAACAGACCGTCGAGGTGCTGTCCCGACGCACCAAGAACAACCCGGTGCTGATCGGAGAGGCCGGGGTGGGGAAAACCGCCATCGTGGAGGGGCTCGCGCAGCGCATCGTGGACGGCCAGGTGCCCGAGTCGATGATCGACCGGCGCGTGGTGCAGCTCGACATCGCCGCCATGGTGGCGGGTACGCGTTACCGCGGTGACTTCGAGGAACGCATGACGAAACTGCTCGACGAGCTGCGCAAGAACCAGGGCAAGCTCGTCGTGTTCATCGACGAGTTACACACGGTGGTCGGTGCGGGCGCCTCGGAGGGGTCGATGGGAGCGAGTAACATGCTCAAGCCCGCGTTGGCGAGGGGAGAGCTGCACATCGTCGGTGCGACGACGTTGGACGAGTACCGCGAGAACATCGAGAACGACCCGGCGTTCGAACGTCGGTTCCAGCCCATTCTGGTGCCCGAGCCGAACGTGGAGGACACGGTCGCGATCCTGCGCGGGCTGCGGGACCAGTACGAGGCCCACCATCAGGTGCGGTTCACGGACGAGGCGCTGAACGCGGCCGCCACACTCTCCGACCGCTACATCAGCGACCGGTACCTGCCCGACAAGGCCATCGACCTCATCGACCAGGCGGGGGCTCGGGTGCGGATGCGCACGGGCCGCTGGTCGGAGCGGGTGCGCGAGATGGAGGCCCGGCTGGAACAGCTGTGCCGCGACAGGGACCAGGCCGTGAGCGAGGAACACTACGAACGTGCTTCGGCGCTACGGGACGAGATCCAGGACCTGCGCAGCCGGATCGACGAGGAACGCAAGGACGACCGCCCGCTCGAGTCACCCGACGTCACCCCCACCGACATCGCCGAGGTGGTGTCCCGCAGCACCGGGATTCCCGTGACACAGCTGACGCGGGAGGAACGTGAGCGGCTGTTGCGTCTGGAGGAACACCTGCACGGCCGTGTGGTGGGGCAGGACGAAGCGGTGGTCGCCGTGGCCGAGGCCGTGCGCAGAGCCCGGACCGGGCTCGCGGAACCGGATCGGCCGTCGGGGAGTTTCCTGTTCCTCGGACCGACGGGGGTCGGTAAGACCGAGTTGGCGAGGGCGCTGGCCGAGGCGTTGTTCGGCAGCGAGGACAGCATGGTGCGCCTCGACATGTCCGAGTACGGTGAGCGGCACACGGTGAGCAGGCTCGTCGGGGCACCTCCCGGTTACGTGGGCTACGAGGAGGCCGGCCAGTTGACCGAGGCCGTGCGCAGGAGGCCGTACTCGGTGGTTCTGCTCGATGAGATCGAGAAGGCCCACCCGGACGTGTTCAACATGTTGTTGCAGGTGTTGGACGACGGGCGGCTCACCGACGGGCGTGGCCGCACGGTCGACTTCACCAACACCGTGCTCATCATGACCAGCAACATCGGTTCCGAGCTCGTGTTGAGCGGAACGCAGGGCGGCCTCGGCTTCGCCCCGCAGGACGCAAGCGATACGGAACGGCCTCTGCGGGAACGGCTCATGCGCAAACTGCGGGAGAACTTCCGCCCCGAGTTCCTCAACCGCATCGACGAGATCATCGTGTTCCGCAAGCTGTCGCCCGAGCAACTGGAGCAGGTCACGACGTTGCTGCTCGGGGAGACCAAGCGTAAGGCGCACGCGCAGGGCGTGACCGTGGACTTCGCGCCGGAGGCGGTGCGGTGGCTGTCGGAGGCGGGTTACCAGCCCGAGTACGGGGCGCGGCCCCTGCGGCGCACCATCCAGCGCGAGGTCGACAACGTGTTGTCGAAGAAGCTGCTCGAAGGCGAGATCGGTTCGGGCACGGATGTCGCCGTGACGGTGCGGGACGGACGGCTCGCCTTCGACGTCGCCGCCCCGGCCGCCCCGCTCGGCTACTGAGCCCGGATACCGACCTCGGCGATTGGGTGGCGATCGGATGGCTACCGCTTCGGCGGTAGCCATCGTTTCTGCAGCTGCTCCGCCGTCTCCGCTGTCAGCCCGTTTCCTCGCCGCTGACGACGGCCGCGGGCACCGTGCGTTCGTAGACCCGATAGGTGTCCGCGGCGATGCGGTCCCACGAGTACCGGCAACGGGCCCGGTCGGCTCCCGCGATGCCGTAGGCGTCCCGCAAAGCGGCGTCGGAGAGCAGTTTGCGCACGGCCGTGGCCAGGGCGTCGGGACGGCGCGGTGGCACATGCGTGCCCGTCACTCCGTCCACGACCGTGTCGGTCAGCCCTCCGACCGCGGTCGCCACCACGGGCACGCCACAGGCCATCGCCTCCAGGGGAACGATCCCGAACGGTTCGTACCACGGGGTGCACACCACGACGTCGGCGGAACGCAGCAAGGGCGGCATGTCCGTCCGCGCGATCTGGCCCGTCAAGTGCACCCGGTCGTCCACGCCGAGTTCGGCGGCGAACCGCAGTAGTCGCCGGGCCTCCGGGTCCTCGGCGAGCCTGCCTTCCTTGGGACCGCCCGCGATGACCAGTTCGGTCTCGGGCAGGGAGCGCAGTGCCGCGATGACGACATCGAAACCCTTGCGCGGCACCAGCCTGCCCACCGAGACGATGCGGTACCGGCTACCTCGCGGCTGCCTGGCGCCCGAAGGCGTGAAGCGGGTCAGGTCGACACCGCACGGCACCACGGACATCCGGGACCGTGGCAGGCCCATCCGCACGAGTTCGAAGACCTCGTCGGCGCACGTCGCCGCGATCCGGGCCGCGTGTCGCCCGATGAGTCGCTCCAGCCCGATCCGCTCGGAGGGGCTCGTGTCGTGTGCGCCTTGGTAGCGACGCTTCACCACTCCGAGAGCGTGGAACGTCTGCACCACGGGGATCTCCACGGGGCGAGCCGCCATCAACGCGGCCAGGCCGGACATCCAGAAGTGCGCGTGTACCACGTCCGGCCGGTCGAGTTCCCAGCGTTCGCGCAGGAAACGGGTGAACTCGCCCATGTACGGCAGGAGTTCGTCCTTCGGCACGTGGTGGGCGGGGCCCGCGGGCACGTGCACCACGCGGTAACCGCCGGGCATGGTGAGTTCCTCGGGCTGGCCGGGGTTGTCGCGCCGGGTGTAGACGGTCACCTCGTGCCCGGCCTTGGCCAGGCCCGTGGACAGTTCGGCGACGTGCACGTTCTGGCCGCCCGCGTCGACCTCGCCCAACGCTGCCAACGGACTGGCGTGCTCGGACACCATCGAGATCTTCATCGTGCCTCCCTGTGCAGGTTCAGGACGAAAGCGCGGCGAGCAGGGTGTCCCAGCGATGCAGGAACGCGTCGAGCCCGAACCGTGTCAGCGCGTGTTCACGGGCCGACTTACCTACGCGGGTGGCCAGTTCGGGGTCGGTGCAGAACGTGCGCACCGCCGAGGCGAGTTCGACGACGTCGGTGGACACCACCCCCGCGTCACGCGGGACCGCCGTCGCGGCCTCCGCGGACGCCACCGCTACGACGGGCATTCCGAGGTGCATGGCCTCCACCAAGGACAGGCCCAACGAGGTCCATCGGGCCGTGTGCACGTACACGCGCCTGCGGGCCATGTCGGTGTGCAGCGCGTCGTGGGACAGGTCGCCGATCGGGGTCACGGCTTCGACGGTGACGGCGTCGACGCCGATGCCGTAGAGGTCGATCGGCGCGGCTTGGGCGAACGTGGACAACAGGTCGGTGCCCACGATCCGGTCCCGTCGTACGGGTTCGTTGATGAGTACGGCCGCGTGCGGCAGTTCACCGGTGTAGCGGTGACCGGGGTCGGTGATGCCGTGGTCGATGACCACCGTGGGAGCGATCCCGTTGTCCCACATCAACTCGTTGTAGTGGGTGACGTGGACGAGCACGATGTCATCCTGGTCGGCCATCGGGTGGCGAGAGTTCACCGCGTGACCGCGGGGCGTGTTGTGTTCCACGTAGACGGCGGGCAGGTCGATGCCGGGCCGTCTGCCGAGCCACTCCTCCGCCAGGTCGATCTCCTCGGGCCGCTGCAATACCACGGCGTCGATGTCCACCTCGCGCAGTTCGTCGGGGCGGACCTCCACGGCCGAGTCGGGCCATGGGCGTCCACACCTACCCCGGCCCCACGGCCCACGATCGTCCATAGTGGGCAGAAAGTAGGTGTGCTCCCCTTGGACGAACGAGTTCGTCCAAGAACCGTGGACATGCCACACGAGCAGCTTCATGTCACCGAAGTTGCCCGAAGCCGTGCTCGGCTAAACCGGAGACAACGCCGTTGGTCGCGAGTCAATCACTCGCTGTCGAAGAAAAAGCAGACGCTGTCACGGTGTGTGCCTGTCTTCGCGATACGGAATGAGGCTGAGGAACAGTCCCAGTAATGCCGTCACCCCGTACATCACCACGTTCGCGATCCTCACGTTGGCGAGGTTGCCCAAGGAGGACATGGTGGCCGCGAAGATGCTGTAGGCGAAGAATCCGGTGAATGCCAGGAAACTGAGCCACCCGAAAGCTCGTAAGGTTCTGTCGTTGCGAGTCGCCGTCAGCGCGAGCACACCCACCAGGAGGTACCCCAGGTTGAGCACGGTGCTCGTGCCGAAGATCCAGAATCCCCGCGAGGAGTCCGCCCCCATGCCCTGGCCGCTGGCGGCGAACCCGGTGATGCCGAGCCCCAGGTACCACAGTCCCACCACCACTACCACGATGCGGGCCGTGTTTATCTTCAGACGCGGTGCTTGGGAGATTCTCATGCCTCACCCGCCTTGGGACGACGCGGCTCGTCGCTGTCGCCGCGTGGAGTGCTCGCCGCTATCTCGCCATCCGGCGTGCGGCTTGCTTGGCGAAGTCGATATGGACGACGCGGTCCACGCCCCGCTGCGGGTCGAACTCGTACCGCCATGCCGACAGCGAGTCGGTGACCGTGTCCAGCATTCGCCATCCGAATGAATGTCGGCTGGGAATGCCGTCCGTGACTGTCGTGGTGGATGCCTCCACTCGAAGGGTTCCGAACGCGACGGACAGCCGACAGGTCAACATCGCCCCCGGCACGGACGCGCGAACAAGACTCGCGCACGCCTCGTCGACGGCGAGGACGAGGTCGGTCACCTCGTCGGGATCGAACCCTTCTTGCTCGGCGACGCTTTGGGCGATCATGCGGACCATGACCAAGTGCCGGGCGACGGCGGGAACACGTAGTTCCACCGGCCCGCGGCACGTCGGCCCCAGCCAATCCACCAGTTCACGTCTTTTCATGATGTGGCGGGAATACCCAGCGCGGGCATGTCCACACTCACCCGAGTGGAAGTCCTGACCCGGACGTGCCGCCCGCCGACTCGCCGATCGGCCCGGCCGAGTGAGGGCCGAGTGAGGTTTGTGCCGGTCCTCGGCGGGGCACACGGTGACCACCGTCGAACGGCCACTGGCGCGGGAGTGCCGTGAGTGCACGACGAATGGGAGGAAGCCGTGGTGTACGACGAACGACGTGAGACCCTGGGCCAGCGCTCGGTGGCGGAGCTCGTCAACGACCTTTCCGCACAGACGAGCAGGCTCGTCAGGAACGAGATGAAGCTGGCGCGTGCCGAGATGCAGACCAAGGGCAAGCGGTTCGGTCTCGGCGCGGGGATGGCCGGGGCAGCCGGGTTCATCGCCCTTTTCGCTTTGGGGGTTCTTGTCGCGGCAGCCGTGCTGGCTCTGGCTCTCGTGCTGCCGGCGTGGGCTGCGGCGCTCCTGGTCGGTGGCGCGTTGCTGGTATTCGCCGGCCTGCTGGCTCTCGTGGGGAGAGCCCAGGTTCGCCAGGGATCGCCGCCCATACCGAGAGAGGCCGTCGAGAGTGTGCGCACCGACATCGACACCGTGAAGGAGAGGATGCGGCAATGAGCACGTCGAGCACGTCGGACGAGTCGGACGAGTCGGACAATGCCTTTCCGCAGACGGTGGAGCAGGCGCGCACCGATATCGAGCTGACCAGGCAGGAACTCGGCGAGACCGCGAGAGAACTGGTACAGCGCCTCAACGTGGGGTATCGAGCCAAGGAAGAGTTCCAGGACCGGTCGCAGGAAGCGTTACGGGTATTGCGAGCCAACCCGGTCGCGGTCTCCGCGGGCGGCGGTGTCATCGCACTGCTACTCGGCAGCCTGCTCACGTGGAAGCTGAAGCGATGAAGGCGATGAAGGCGGAGTGATGAAGGCAAGGCGATGAAGGCGCTGTATCGGCCGCTCAGCCTGATGGTCAGCGTGGGTGGTGGCCTGCTGGCGAGTGCCGTGTTCCGGCAGGTGTGGCGACGGGCCACCGGGGAGAAGAAACCTCCCAAGGCCACCGATCGTACGTTCACGGCCTGGCAGGTCGTGGCGGCTGCGGCGGCTCAGGGCGCGATCATGGGCGCGGTGAAGGCGGCTGTGGACCGCGCGGGTGCCGCGAGCTACGAGAAGGTGATCGGTGCCTGGCCGGGTAAGAAAGAAGAGGACTAGCCGCATGCTGTTACGTCCGCCCGGTGTGTACCGACCACAGGACGACACCGGCCTGTTGGGCGAAGCACTGGCCGGCGTGACGTTACCGCCGGGTTCCAGAGTGTTGGACGTCGGAACGGGCACTGGGGCACTCGCCGTGGCCGCGGTGCGGTCCGGCGCGGCCGATGTCACCGCTGTGGACGTGTCTCGGCGTGCGCTCGCGGCGGCGTGGCTCAACGCGCGTGTGCGGCGACTTCCCGTGCGAGTGCGCAGGACCGATGTGTCCACGGTGCTTCCGAAAGGTCCGTTCGATCTCGTGCTCGCCAACCCGCCGTACGTGCCGTGGCCGGGCGGTGCTCGTTCGTCCAGCCGCTGGGACGCGGGCCCCGACGGGCGCGCGGTCATCGATCCGCTGTGCGTGGCCGTGCCACGGCTGTTGTCCGAACGGGGAAGTTTCCTGCTCGTACAGTCATCGTTGTCCGGTGTGGGACGGACGCTGACGGCCCTGGAGGAGACCGAACTGCGAACCTCGATCGTGGCGCGCAAGAGGATCCCGTTCGGCCCGGTGTTGCGTGAGCGTGTGGACTACCTGGAACAGCGAGGACTGATCTCCGGTGGGCAGCGCGAGGAAGAGCTGGTGGTGATCCGTGCCGACCGAACCGACCGGACCCGTTCGTAGGGGCCGGGAGCCACGCCGGGTCACCGTCGTACCGGGCGGTCCCGTGCTCATCGAGGGGCCGGTGGAGTTGGACTGCGGGGACGGACGCACTGTTGTCTCCGACCGTTTCCTGGTCGCGGTGTGCGCCTGCCGGCGCAGCAAGAACTATCCCTTCTGCGACGCCAGCCATCGTCGTAAGAAACGGTAGGTCCCGGCCGGTTCACCCTCGTCCCGGGCCGTTTCGTCTCCGCAGCGCCCGGCGACTCGGGAAAACAGCCCGGGGTGACTCACCCCGGGCCGGTGTGGCCGCCTGTCGTCACCCGTCGTTCAGGGAGCGGCGCAGGGCACTCCTGTTCTTGCGCCAGTGCTTCAGCGTGTGCTCGGCGAGGTGTGACTCCACCAGTTCGGTGGCCTGGATCCCGAACACGATGTCGGCGGCGAGGTGTGGTTCGCGGGCCAGCAGGTCACCGATCACCTCCCGACGCAGCACCTGTTCGTGTACCGCGTCGGCCTCCACGTGCTCGGTGTAGAAGAACCGGCACGCTTCCGGGGCCTCCAGGCGATCGAGGGCCTTCACCATGCGTTGGGCGCTGGGCGCGGTGGTGATCTCGGCCGCCGCGAAGTGCCCCACCAGAGCTCCTCTCAGGCTCCGGTGCAACCCGAACAACGACATCAGGTTCACAGTGGCGAACGCCTGCGGCGGTACGTGTTCGATGTAGCCCAGGTAGTCGGACCGCAGCCCCGCGGCCTCCAGCAGATCGGCGTAGAGGCGGGAATGCATGCGTTCGTAACGGCCGCCCCCGAACTCGTCGAACTCTACGGCCACCAGCGCCGCCTTGGCCTGCCCGTACAGCCGGGGGATGGCCCATGCGTGCGGGTCGGCCTCCTTGAGGTGGTAGATCGACCGCATCGCCAGGAACTCGCGCATCTGCAGCCAGGTGCCCTCGTCGCGGAGCCAGTGGGTCAGTCCCTCACCGTGCACCGGTTCGACGAGGAGATCGTCGAGAGCGGACTCGACGTCGTCGTCCCGTCCGCCTCCGGGAACGTCCTCGCGCAAAGCGGTCAGAAACCGCTGCTCCAACGCTGTGCGCAGGCGCAACAGGTCGGGATGCCATTCCCAGTCGGGGTCGACGTCGGTGAACCCTCGGTAATGCAGCTCGTAGCAGATCTGCAGGGTGAGGTGCAGATCGTCACCGTACGGTTCGGCTTGCCCGGCGTCGACGGGCAAGCGTGGTCGCGAGTCGGGCTTTCCCCTAAGGGCCGTCACGACGGCCGCCGACAGCGGCCCCCGGGGCAGCGGCAGCGGCGCCACCTGTGCCGACTCGGCCACCTGTGTCTCGGTTGCCTGTGCCTCGGCCCCCTCGGCGCGGGGCTTGCTCACGGTAGTCACGCGCATGGATTACCCGACACCGCGGCCCGGTACACCGAAACGGGCTACGCCCGACCTCTCTGCCGTCTCCCTCACCCGCTTCTTGTGCGCTGGGGGAGCGGACGGCTTTCCGGCCTTTTTCAGAACCAGCAGCCGATCCACCACGAGGGAGTGCACTCTTCCTCTTCCTCTTCCTCTTCCTCTTCCTCTTCCTCGTCTTCGTCGTCTTCGTCATCGGGCGGCGGGGTGGTGGTCGGTGATGGAGTGGGCGACTCGGACGGAACCGGGGAGCTCGGGGAAGTCGTCGGCGAGGAGGTGACGTCGGGGTCGTCCCCGGAGTCGTCGTCCGAGCCGTCACCCGGGCCGTGGTCGCCGTCGTCCGAGCCGCCGCCGGGGAAGTCGTCCCCGACCTCGGGGTCGCCTCCGGTGGTCAGCGTATCGTCGACGGGCACGTCGGTGACCACCGCACTGCTGTCGGTCGTGCTCGTGGTGGTCTCGACCACGCCGGTGGTGGGAGTGGGATAGAGCGACGTCTGGCTGGGATCGATGACGACCACGGCGTCGTTGTAGTCGTCGGCGCGATCGTCGTCGGTGTCCGGCGCGAGGTTCACCGCGACAGCCGCGACACCACAGCCGACGACGACGGCGCCCATCACCGCGAGCACACGCATCCGCGACCGTGGCCCCGGTGGGACACGGTCGTTCCAGTCGTCGTCGGAGAGCCGTGTCACCGACACATCGTTGTCCACGCGAAAGCCCCTTCGGACCGAGGGTCAGCCGAGCTGAGCTGTCTTACCGTAGATCATCAAGTGGCAGGATCACTGCCCGGTATTGTGACCGATTCGACGCGTAGTGTGGCAGAATTACGCGATTCACACGGCCATGGTCACGGTGAGCAACTGAGCCAGTCACGGACAGCATTCAGCTTTCGGGTCGTCGTCCGGTATGTCCACTGTGTCTTTTGAAGTGCCTGTCGAGGCGACTTCTCGGGAGCGCTCCGCATTTCCCGTCTCGCGGGAATCGCCGCTGGTGAGAGTGCCGAAGAGAAGTGTCCTAAAGAGACTGCTGTGTCGATCCCGGAGAGTGGGGCCGGCCGGATGGACTCCGGTACCGTTCCCGGACAGTCCACAAGGGAAAGTGATTGAGCGGGCCCACGCAGCGGAACGCGGCACATCGAAGAACGTGAACGGTCTGTGGCGAACGTCGTTTCGCCGTACCGGGGGACGGGTAATCCAGCCGTGGAGGTGAACGCCATGGCAACGACCGTCGAACGACTGCGCGCGGCGCTGTCGGAGGCCGACTTCCCCGCCGAGAAGAACGAGCTCGTGCGCTATGCCGAGCGCTCCGGTGCGGACAACGACACCGTGCGCGAGTTGAACGCCATCCCGGCCGAGACGTACGGCAACCTCACCGAAGTCGAAAGGGCGGTGTCATTCGAGTCGCCGGAGACCGAGCGGGAACGGGCGCAGCGGCGACGTGGTCACGACAAACCCGGACTGGCCGAACAGTCGAAGGATGTCGCCGAACATCCCATCGTCTCCGAACTCGGTGAGAACCGCGGTAGTTGAACTTTTCCTCCGCCCCGCGCCGTTTGCCCGGTCGGGGGCGGGGTAGCTGTGTAGGGCGCGAGGATCTCGACGAGAGTAAGGCGATCATGGAGATTTCCGGCAGCGGCGACGTGAACGACTCTCCGGCACAGTTGGCCGCCCTGGCCGAAGACGCCGCGCGGGCTCTGTCACTGCGAACCTCCGACCCGATGGACGGTGACATCCTCGCCAGTCCCGGCGAGATGTATGAGGTACTGGGGTCGTTGAAGCTCCTTGTTGACCACCTTGCGAGGTGTCTGCCGGAGCTGGCGACATGGCTCGAACAGTGTCTGTGGGCCGGTCGCATCGGCAGCCGCGATCCCTGGGACTACGGCGAGATCGTTGAATCGATCTTCGAGGTGACCTCCGCCCTGGCTCGGGCGCGCCGGGTGAGTTGCACGCTGGGGCGGGAGCTCCACACCGCCCAGACGGCCAGCAGCGACCTCGTCGTGAGCGAATGAGAGGCGTGTCGCAGGGGCGGCCACGTCGCCGCATCCTGCGTCCCGGCTTCAGGTGCGACCCGTCGGCTCGCCGCCTTGTGCGTCGGCACGCCTTCCGGCACGTCACTCACATTCGATTTTTCGAGCCGTGATCTCTATGGCGTTCCGTGGCCGCGGCCGACCTCGGTCACCGCGTCACGCCCCCGGGGGTGACGCGCTTCGGCGATGACTCCCCGCGTTCCTTCCGCGCACTCCGCGCGGTGTCCACGGACTCCTCGGGTCGCCGAGGTTCCGGCGCGTAGGCCGCGTTCGTCTCCCGCTGCTGTTCGATCGCCTCGATCAGCTCGCTGAAGCTCATGTGTGCCACGAACGGGATACCGACGTCGTGAGCTTCCTCGGTCAGCTCCGCCATCGTCTTGTCATACCTGTCCGTGCCCTTGGCATTCTTTGCCGGCATATCTTCCTCCGTGTCTGCGACTACTCCTTTCGGGTATCCGGCAATAAGGGCTCTTAATCCATTCGGTCCTGCGGGAGGAGTCATATGAGACCGACATTCACGCTCGGCAGGATCTCCGGCGTCCGGATCGGCGTCCACTGGAGTGTGCTCGGCATCCTGGTGATCCTCGTTGTGGCTCTCGGCTTTCGTAGCTGGCCGGTGCTCGTACCCGGATATTCGGCCGCCACCTACGTCCTGACGGCGCTCGGCGCGGCCGTGCTGTTCCTCGTCTCCCTGCTCGCCCACGAACTCGCCCATGCCGTGGTGGCCCGACGCCAGGGCATCGAGGTGCAGGACATCACGCTGTGGTTGCTCGGTGGCGTGGCGTCGTTACGCAGCGAGGCCCGAACCCCCGGCGCCGACCTGCGCATCGCAGCCGCCGGGCCGTTGACTAGTGTGCTCGCCGCCGCTGTGTTCGGCGCGCTGGCGTGGTTGTTCGTCGCCGTGGACGCCACGACACTGGTGGTGCTGCTCTTCGTCTATCTCGCCGTGTTCAACATAGTGATCGCCGTGTTCAACCTCATCCCGGCCGCGCCCTTGGATGGCGGGCGCATCCTGCGCGCAGGGCTGTGGGCGTGGAAAGGGGACCGAGCCCGAGCGGCGGTCTGGAGCGCCCGCGCAGGACAGGGCTTCGGCGTCTTCCTGATCCTGGCGGGGGTGTGGCAGTTGTTGTTCGTCGGCACGGGCAACGGACTGTGGTGGGTCCTGATCGGGCTCTTCATCGTCGCCGTCGCCAGCGCGGAGGAACAGCAAGCCCGGGTGGGCAGCACCCTCGCGGACGCGCGGGTGTCCGAGGTGATGACGCCCGATCCCGACACCACCGACGCCACCCTGTCTGTGCAGGACTTCCTGCACGACGTGGTGCTCACACGGCGGCATGCCGCGTTCCCCGTCGTGGACGCCGACGGCCGTGTGGAAGGTCTGGTGACACTCAACCGGATGCGGTCGGTGCCGACCGGTGAACGTGAGACCATGACGGTCCGGGAGATCATCAGCCCACTCGAAGAGGTGCCGACCACGCAGCCCGACGCGCCGCTGACCGACCTGCTTCCCGAACTGGGCAACGCGCCGGACGGCCGTGCGCTCGTGTTCGACGGTGACAAGCTGGTGGGCATCGTCACGCCCACCGACGTCAGTCGCGCCGTGACACTGCGCGGCCTGTTGAACGGCGACGGCCGGGCGTCCCCGTGGGTCTCCGGATCGGCCGGATGACGGCCACGGACACGGGCAGGCGATGGACCTATGGACGGCTAGGGGCAGGCTAGGGACAGGCTAGGGACGCTGCCCGACACCGGTGGCGAGCTCGTGGATCCTGCCGCCCTCCACGGACGGCGCCAGGGGAGGAGTGTCCTGGCCCGCGTGTTCGCGCAGGCCCACGAGGAACTCGGTGAGAGCCTCGGCCGCCGAGTAGCGGGGTTCCCACCCGAGCTCGGTGCGGGCTCGGGTGGTGTCCATCAACGGCAGGCGCACCACGGCGTCGAACAGGTCGGGGGAGGCCGGAACGAGCCGCAGCCGCCAGGCCACCGCCACCGCCGCGCGCAGCAACGACACCGGCGTGGGGATCGGACGTGCGCCCAACAGGTCGGCGAGCAGCGCGCCGTCCACGGTCTCCTGGGCCGCCACGTTGAACGCACCGCGTGCGTCACCGACCGCCGCGAGCCGGAACGCCTCCCCGACGTCGGTCGAGTGCACCACCTGGGCTCGCAGCTTCCGCGAGTTCGGGACCACGGGGATCACCCCCGGCCGCACGAGGCCGGTGGGAAGGAACGGGCCGGCGAACAGTCTGCGCTGCTGCGAGGCCGACTCTCGTTTGAAGACGAACCCGGGCCGCAGACGCACCACTCGGATGTCTTCGTGTTCGGCCTCGAACGCGTCCAGCGTCCGCTCCAGGTAGGCCTTCTCGCGCGTGTACGCCGCTTTGGGCCAGCCGTGGGTGGGCCATTCCTCGGACACGGCACGGTCCTTCGGACCCGGTGAATACGCCCCGACCGACGACGAGTACACCAGGGCGGGCACGGAGCACCGCGCCACGGCGTCGAACACCCGCAGACTGCCGAGCACGTTCGTCCGCCACGTCGTGGCCGGATCGCGAGTCGGCTGGAACAACCAGGCCAGATGCACGACCGCGTCGGCACCCTCGAACAGGGCGTCCAGCTCGGAATCCTTGGCTTTACCGAGGTCCAGCCTCTCGATCCTCAACTTGGGCCGCGACCACGTCGGACTCCGGCGGGCCACGCCCACGATCGACTCGACACGGGGATCGGCACCGAGCGCTTCCACCACGCTGGTGCCGATATTGCCGGTGGCCCCCGTGACGACGACGCGCAGACCGGTCACCGCTTCTCTCCCGCACGGTCGTTCACCAGCATGGAGAGCCGGTCGAGCGCCTCCTCGATCTTGCGGTCGACTTCCTCGCTGTACTCGCCACCCAGCGTCTCCGGTTGGTCGCCCGAGAACGACACGTGCAGGGTGGCCAGGGTGCTGTCGCCCTTCGCACCGTGAGGTTCGGCCTGCAGCCAGCCTTCGTAACCGGTGTCCGTGCCGCCCCACTGCAACCGCAGACGTTCGCGGTCGGTGTCGACGTAGCCGTATTCGTCGCGGACCTCGCTGCCGCTGGACACCCATGCGTGCAGGGTGCCGTCGCCCGTGTGCTCCACGTCGACGCCCTCCGGCGTCCAGCTTTCCAACGACGACATGGAGGACGCGATGTCGAAGACGACCTCGGGCTTGGCGTCGATGACGCGGGTCTGTTCGAAATCAGTCATGCGCTGGGCATACCCACGTCCGTTCGCCTATATCGCTTCCCGCGGTGATGTCTTTGTGTCCCCGCGGTCAGGTCAAGCCCCGAAGGCACAGCGCCGGGGGACGGGTTCCCCTGATGCTCGCCACCATGTCCACGACCTGCCGGGTCCGACGTACTTCATGGGCACGGAACACCGCCGCGCCCTCCCAGGCCGCGACGGCCGTGGCGGCGAGTGTGCCGTCGACGCGGTCGTGCAGTTCGGCACCGAGGGTCTCGCCGACGAAATCCTTGTTGGACAGGGCGAGCAGCACCGGCCACGGGGTCGAGGTGAGCTCACGGATGCGGCGCAGCAGTTCCAAGCCGTGCCACGTGTTCTTGCCGAAATCGTGGGTGGGGTCGATGAGGATGCCGCCTCGGGGCACACCCAGCGCGGCGAGGTGCTCGGCGCGTCCGGTGATCTCCTCGGCGACCGCGGCCACCACGTCGGTGTAGGACACGCGGTGCGGCAGCGTGCGAGGCGAGGCCCCACCGGTGTGGGAACACACGTATCCCGCACCGAACTCGGCGGCGACCTCGGCCAACGCGGGGTCGGCCGATTGCCACGTGTCGTTGAGGATGTCGGCGCCCTCTTCGCACACCGACCTGCCGACCTCCGCTCGCCACGTGTCCACGCTGATGAGCAGGTCGGGATACCGTTCGCGCACGGCGGTGACCACGGGGGTGACTCGGCGTATCTCCTCGGCGACCGACACCTCCGAGCCGGGACCGGCCTTCACCCCGCCGATGTCCACGATGTCCGCGCCGTCGGCGACAGCGGCGTCCACGGCTCGTAGTGCGGCGTCGAGGCCGTAGGTGGAGCCACGGTCGTAGAACGAGTCCGGAGTCCGGTTGACGATCGCCATGACAAGCGCCCGGTTCCGCTCCACCACGCGCCCACGACAATGCAGGGTGACCACGACGTGACCCTAACCCCACCGGCGTGTCCGCAGCCTGTGAACCCGTGTCCGCAGGTTGTGTAGCCGTGTCCTCGGCCTGCGCATATCTCGCCGCCGTCCGCGGCACACGGCGAAGACAGGAAGACAGAAGGCACCGGACGATCTCGGGCACCGGGGCGGGTCAGATCCAGCCTTCCTCCCAAGCCCGGCGAGCTGCTTCGTAACGGGTGGACACACCGAGTTTGCTCATGGCCGACGACAGATAGTTACGCACGGTCCCCGGTGCGAGGTGCGCCTGCTCCGCGATCGCGCCGACGGTGCTGCCCGTATGCGCGTACCGCAGCAGTTCCAGCTCGCGCTCGGTGAGCGGACAGCTCGTGGCCGTCAGTGCGGAGGCCGCGATCTCCGGGTCGACGTAGCGTTTGCCCGCGTGCACGTCCCGCAGGATCTCCGCCAGCCGGCTCGCCGCCGTGGTCTTGGGCACGAACCCGCGGACACCCGTGGCCAGA
>JAJYTH010000061.1 GCA_021793175.1 Actinomycetes bacterium | reverse complement strand
CGCAGCCGTGTCCGCAGCCCACGCAGCCGTGTCCGCAGCCCACGCAGCCGTGTCCGCAGCCCACGCAGCCGTGTCCGCAGCCCACGCAGCCGTGTCCGCGCGCTTTCAGCGCGCGGACACGGTGCCGATCAGTCGTGTTGCCGACTCACCCAGTCGCGGACGACCTCTTCCAGGACGTTCATCGGCAGGGCGCCACCGCCGAGCACGAGGTCGTGGAACGCCCTGATGTCAAACCGCTCCCCCAGCGCGCTTTCGGCTTCAGCCCGCAGCCGCTGGATCTCCAACCGGCCGACCATGTACGACAGCGCTTGTCCCGGGTAGGCGATGTAGCGGTCCACCTCCGCCACGACCTCCACCATCGCCGCGGGAGTGTTGCGCTGCAGGAAGTCGATGGCCTGCTGTCTGCTCCACCCCTTGGCGTGCAGTCCGGTGTCGACCACCAGCCGCCCGGCCCGCATCGAGTCCATGCTGAGCATCCCCAGTAGAGCGATGTCGTCGGAGTACAGACCCATCTCCTGGGCGAGCCGCTCGGTGTAGAGGCCCCAGCCCTCGGAGTAGGCGTTCACGTCGCTGATCCGCCGCAACAGGGGGAGCTCGGTGAGGTTCAACGCGGTGCTGAGTTGGAGGTGGTGTCCGGGGATGACCTCGTGGAACGCGGTCACTTCGGCGGTGTGCCGGAACCGTTCCGTGGCTTTGTAGGTGTTGGCGAAGTAGGTGCCGGGGCGGGATCCGTCTGCGGCGGGTTGCAGGTAGTACGCCGCTGCCGCACCCGGTGCCTCCGCGGCGGGGACGGGCTCGACCACCCAGGGCTGTGGTGGGATGCGGCCGAACCACTTCGGCGCTTCGCCTTCGGCGCGAGTGATGGCGGCCCGCGCGGTGGTCAGCAGCTCGTCGGCGTCGTTCCACCGCAACGCCGGATCGGTACGTAGACGCGAGAAGATCTCCTCGAGGTCGGTGGTGCCGAATACGCGATTTCCGATCTCCGCGTACTCCTCAGCGAGCCGCGCAATGCAGTCGAGTCCGGTGATGTGCAGCTCCTCGGCGCCACGATCGGTGGTGGTGTGCACCCGCACCAGAGCCGAGTAGATCTCCTCTCCTTCGGGGAGATGGCACAGGCCGGGTCGGTCCTCGGGCCTGCCGTGGGTCAGCAGCTCATCGCGGAGCACGTCCCGGTAGGCCGCGAACGCGGGCCGTACGACGTCGGCGAGCACCCTTTCCCGTCGGGAGGCGAAGTCCTCGTCTCCCGCGGGCGGGGATTGCCGCAGCAGTGGGTCGTTGGCGGGGTCGGCGAGGTAGCGGTCGAGGTGGTCTATCGCGGCTTGCACCAGGTGCGCGACAGGCGTGCGCCCGGCGGCCACGCCCGCGCGGTGGCGTTCCGCCACCTGCTGCAGATACGCGGGGATGGCGGCGAGCCGGTCGAGGTGCGCCCTGCCCTCTTCGGGCGTGTTGATCCCCACCATGGGCAACAGGGTGAGCAGGCTCGACGCCGGTGCCACGAAGAAGTCCGAGATCGTGAACTCCGTCATCCGTGTGTCGATCTGCTCGATCAGGGATCGGGCCTGGCTGATGAGCACGTCGCGCGTGACACGGTCTTGGGCGTCGAGCCCCGCCGGGTCGATGGTCTGAGCCTGTTCGAGGACACGCTGCAGTGCGGCTCGGTGCCGCTGCTCGGCCGCCTCGCTGACGTCGCCGAGCCCGGGGCGGGTCGGATCCACACCGAGAAGGACGGGCTGTAGCGGCTCGATATCAAACAGCAGGTCCACGAACTCGTCGGCGAGCGTGGTCACGGTCGTCCTGGGCGTCGTCATGGGGCGCAGAGTACAGGCCGACTAGGCTGGTAAGTGTGGCCGTGACCGATCCTGTGGACGCACACCTGCTCGCCGTTCTCGCCGAGGCGGGCAAAATGGCCGTGCACGAGCTCGCGGCGAAGGTGGGGATGGACCCGCGCGACGTCGCCTACCGACTCGTCGGCCTGTCAGCGCAAGGGCTGCCCCTGCTCGTGGGGGTGGAAAGCGACCCGGCCGGTCTGCGCGCAGCACTCGCCGCCCCGAGCGCCGGTGTTGCCCCGCCTCCGTACGCTCAGCCTCCCGGGGGCAACCATGCCCACGGCGCTCCCGGTGGACCTCATGCGGTGCACGGCGCTCCCAGTGGCCCGTATCAGGTGCACGGCACACCCAGCGGGCCGCATGCGGTGCACGGCGCCCCGAGCGGCCCGTATCAGGTACACGGCACCCCCAGCGGTCCCCATCACGTACCCGGCCCTCCGAGTGGGCCGCACGCGGTACACGGCATCCCCAGTGGTGCCTACCCCGTACACGGCACCCCTTCGGGCCCGTATCCGGCAGCACCGCAGCACCCGACGGGTGGCATGGAGGCCCAGCCCGTCCCGCCCTACGCGCCGCACCAGCAGCCGCAAGCCCCACCGCCGGACCCCGCGATAAGCACATGGGGTGTTCCGCAGAGCGCGCTGTGGGCTCGGGGCGACCAACCTCCCGCCACCGACTTCGGCTCGAGCCCCGCACAGGCTCCGACGTCGGCGCGACAGGGCCGTCCCGGTGACACGCTGGAGACGGTCGGTCTGGAGGGCGAACAACTGGCGGTTCAGTTGTTGGAGGTACAGGACCCGGCCGACTACCTGTTCTCCGCCGCGGGCTACAGCCTGCAGGAGGGAGAGCGGGCGATCGTGGTGCACACCGAAATCGTCAACAAGGGTCCGATTCCGTTCGTGTCGCTGCCCGACAACTATCTGGAACTGCTCACCGCCGACGGCACCGCCATCACCAAGGCCCCGGTGTCGCTGACCTCCCGCCCACCGCACAAGATCGGTGTCCAACCCGGCGAGACCAGCGGCGGGCACACGGTGTACATCGTGGGCGACTCGGTGAAGGTCACCGCTGTGCGGTGGAGCCCTCGGCCGGAGCCCGACGAGCGCAGCCTCACCTGGATGCTCGACGACTAGCCGACGACCAGCCGACGACCAGTCACGTCACTGCCGGGATCGGCCATGCCTAGCCACACCGCGACGGCTGATTTCCGCCAGCGCAAGCGACATCGGTTCCGAAAACTCGGCATGTGATCTTTTCGGAACCTCCGGCACCGGCGGACGGTACGGACATGATCCTCGCGCTTTTGATCTTCTTGTTCCCGCTCGCGTACAGCCCTGGTCCCGGCAACGCGTTCTTCGCGGCGATCGGCGCGTCGAAGGGGGTCCGCGCCGCCGTGCCGTCCCTTGTGGGGTATCACGTCGCGACCCTCGTCGTGACCGCGGCGATCGGGCTCGGGATGGGAGTCACCGTCCTGGAGCACCCCTTGTTCGCGAAGGTGCTCAGCGTGGTCGGGAGCCTTTACGTGTCGTGGTTGGCGGTGACGTTTCTTCGCACCGGTCCATCGGAGGGCGACGCCGCAGTGGGTGCCGCGCCGTCCGGAAGACAACGGATCGGGTTCCGGGCCGGCGCACTCGTCCTGCTACTGAACCCCAAGGCTTACTACATCATCGCGGTGATGTTCACGCAGTTCCTCAGAGCCCCCGCCGACCCCGCCACAGTACTGGTGATCACCGTCGTGTTCACGCTGAACAATCTCATCGCCTTCCTCAGCTGGACACTCGGTAGCCGAGCACTCACCGTTCTGTTCCGGGGCGAACGCTCGAAGCGATGGCTGGACCGCTTGTTCGCCACCGCTTTGATCGGAGTCGCGGTCTGGATGGCACTGCCGCTGTTCAGCTGACCGGAGCCACCGCGGAAGGCGTTTTCCGATCAGGCGCTGCTCACGACTCCGCGCGCAGAGTCTCCAGCGCGGCCGCGAGGTCGGGCGGGTATTCACTGGTGAACTCCACCCAACGACCGTCGGCGGGGTGGGCGAACCCCAGCGTGCGGGCGTGCAACCACTGTCGAGTCAGTCCGAGTCGGCGAGCCAGTACGGGGTCGGCACCGTAGGTGAGGTCACCGACGCACGGATGCCGCATCGCGGAGAAGTGCACCCGGATCTGGTGGGTGCGCCCGGTCTCCAGCTGTACTTCCACTAGTGATGCCGCGCGGAACGCTTCGGCCACCTCGTAGTGTGTGACCGACGGCTTACCTCCCGACACGACGGCGAACTTGTAGTCGTGCCGGGGGTGTCGGTCGATGGGGGCGTCGATCGTGCCCCGAGTCGGGTCGGGGTGGCCTTGTACCAGCGCGTGGTAGCCCTTCGACACCGTGCGTTCCTTGAACGCCCGCTTCAGCACCGAGTACGCGTACTCGCTCTTGGCCACCACCATCACACCCGTGGTACCGGCGTCGAGTCGGTGCACCACACCCTGCCGTTCGGCGGCGCCCGATGTCGAGATGCGCAATCCGGCGGCGGCGAGGCCACCCACCACGGTCGGCCCGGTCCAGCCCGGGCTGGGGTGCACGGCGACGCCGACGGGTTTGTCGACCACCACGATGTCGTCGTCGTCGTGCAGGATCCGCAGCCCCTCCACGGGCTCGGCCGTCACCTCGACGGGGGCATCGGGTTCGGGCAACGTCACCTCGAGCAGGTCACCCGCCGTCAACCTGTCGGACTTGCTCGCGGCCCTGCCGCTGATCAGTACGTCACCGGACGCGGCCAGTTCCGCCACGACCGTGCGGGACAAACCCAGCAACTTCGCCAGCCCCACGTCGACGCGCATCCCGTCGAGTCCGTCCGGGACGGGCAACATGCGACTGCTCACGCTGAATCCTCCGGGTTTTCCTTCTCCTCTGCCGATTCGGTTTCCGGTTCGCTGTCGTTCTTCCTGTCGCGGCGGCTCGGGATCCTGGTTCCGTCGTAGTCTCTGCCCAACAGGGTCAGCACCACGATGAGTCCCGCTCCCACGGTGATCGCGGAGTCCGCGGCGTTGAACACCGGGAAGAACTCGCCGTTCGGCGCGAACACCGAGATGAAGTCCACCACGTGTCCTTGGAATGTGGCGGGGGCGCGGAAGATGCGGTCGGTGAGGTTGCCGAGCGCTCCGGCCAGCACGAGTCCGAGGCCGACCGCCCATCCCGCGGAGCGGAGTTTGCGCGCGAACCACACGATGCCGATGACGACGGCGATCGCCACGACGGTGAGTATCCAGGTGCCGCCGATGTCCATGCCGAACGCCGCGTACGGGTTGCGCAGCAGCTGCAGGTACACCGCTCCACCCAGGATGTGGACCGGTTCCTCGCCTTCCAGGGTCGCCGTGGCGACGACCTTGGTCACCACGTCCACGACGTAGGCGATCACCGCGACAAGGACGAGCAGGCCCACCCGTCGCCGTGGTGGTGTGGGGTCGGAGGTCTGCTCGGTGTCCGAGGGGTCAGGCTGTTGCTCGGTGTTCACCGGTTCATTGTCCATCTCCGTGTTTTTCGCCCGTGACGCAGCATCACCGTGGGCTTTCTCGTCGAGCCGAACACGTCGCTTCGCACCGGAAACGAGTGCGGGCAAAGCCCACACCGCTTCGTTTCAGCGTCTTCGTTCAGCGCGCGCCCCGGGACTCCCCGCCGGAACGTCTGAGTTCTGCGACATGCTCGGAACAACCCGGTGGAGCGTCGCGCACCTCGACGAGCTTGTCCCTGGACCGGTGTCCTTTCACGACGGCGAGATCACGGATACGCACCGACAACGCCCCGGCCAGCACCCGGCACACCGCCTCGTTCGCCTTGCCGTCGACAGCCGGCGCGCGCACCGAGACCACGAGCGCTTCACCGAACGCACCGTCCCAGGTGCCGCCGACGGCGTCCCGTTTCGCACCCGGCTTCACCCTGATCGGGAACCGCAGTTCACTCATCGAGCCTTTCCGATCACTTTCACGGATATCGGGGGTACTCATACAGGACGCCGCCGACCCAGCAGGTCAGCCGCTTGTGGCGACGGAGACGGTGACCTTCGCACCGTCGCCGACGGTTCCCTCGAACCCGTCCGTGACGGTGTCGTAGCGCACCTCGGTGGCCAACGTCTCGGTCGCGAGGAACTTCTCGTGAGCCCGTACGGCGGTGACGACCTCCTCGGCGGCGTCGACGGTGAGGCTGATCCGGTCGGACACCTTCAGCCCGGCGTCACGGCGGGCTTGCTGCACTACTCGCACGAGATCGCGGACCATGCCTTCCCGCGCCAGCTCGGTCGTCACCTCCGTGTCCAGAAGCAACAGTCCCGAGCCGTTCGGCAGTTCCGAGGCCGCTTCCGCGTCCTTGGCGACCAGCCGCCGTTCGTACTCGCCCTCGCGCAGCTCGATCCCGGCCGCCACGACGGCGCCGTCGGCGGTCACAGACCAGTCTCCCGCCTTCACGGCCTTGATCACCTTTTGCACGTCGCGACCCAACCGCGGCCCCGCGGCACGCGCGTTGACCGCGACCTCGAACGTGCCGTAGGACGACACATCGGTGGTGAATTCCACCGCCTTCACGTTCACCTCGTCCCGGATGATGTCGGCGAACGGACGCAGGGCATCGACGTCCTCGGCGGCCACGAGCAGTTTCGCCAGCGGCAACCGCACACGCAGCTTGTTGGCCTTACGCAGCGACAACGCGGTCGAACACACCTGCCGCACGCGGTCCATCGCCGTCACCAGCGCCGGGTCGGCGGGCAATTCGTCCACCAACGGCCAATCGCACAGGTGCACCGAGCGTCCGCCCGTGAGACCACGCCACACGGCCTCGGTGGTCAACGGCAACAACGGCGCTGTCGTGCGACACACGACCTCCAGCACGGTGTGCAGTGTGTCGATCGCGTCGCGGTCGCCCTCCCAGAACCGGTCCCGCGAACGGCGCACGTACCAGTTGGTGAGTACTTCGAGGAAGTCCCGCACCGTGGAGCAGGCTCCGGCGATGTCGTAGTCGTCGAGAGCCCTGGCCACGTCTGTGACCAGCTCGTGCGTCTTGGCGAGCAGGTAACGGTCGAGCACGTGCTCGGAGTCGGTGCGCACCGTGCCCGAGGTGTTCTCGGCGTTGGCGTAGAGGGCGAGGAAGTAGTACGAGTTCCACAACGGCAGCACGGCCTGCCGTACCGCGTCGCGGATGCCCTTGTCGGTGACGACCAGGTTGCCGCCGCGCAGGATGGGGCTGGACATGAGGTACCACCGCATGGCATCGGAGCCGTCGCGGTCGAACACTTCACTGATGTCCGGGTAGTTACGCAGTGACTTCGACATCTTCTGCCCGTCGGAGCCGAGCACGATGCCGTGGGATACACACGTGCGGAACGCGGGCCGGTCGAACAACGCCGTCGCCAGCACGTGCAGCGTGTAGAACCAGCCCCGGGTCTGTCCGATGTACTCGACGATGAAGTCGCCGGGATAGTGGTGCTCGAACCATTCGGCGTTCTCGAAGGGGTAATGCACCTGCGCGAAGGGCATCGACCCGGAGTCGAACCACACGTCGAGCACATCCGAGACCCGGCGCATGGTGGACTTCCCGGTCGGGTCGTCCGGGTTGGGCCGGGTCAGGGCGTCGATGTGCGGACGGTGCAGGTCGGTCGGACGGACCCCGAAGTCGCGTTCCAGTTCGTCCAACGACCCGTACACGTCGATACGCGGATAGTTCGGGTCGTCGGAGACCCACACCGGGATGGGCGTTCCCCAGTAGCGGTTACGCGAGATCGACCAGTCCCGAGCGTTCTCCAACCACTTGCCGAACTGGCCGTCCTTGACGTGTTCCGGATACCAGGTGATCTGCTGGTTCAGCTCGACCATCCGGTCCTTGAACTTCGTCACCGCGACGAACCACGACGACACCGCGCGGTAGATCAACGGGTTACGGCAGCGCCAGCAATGCGGGTAGGCGTGCTCGTACGTCTCGTGGCGCAGCAGGATCGCACCCTGCCGGCCCGCCGAGCCCGTGCCGTTCTTGAGGTCCCGGATGATGTTGGCGTTGGCCTCGAAGACGTTCTGGCCTTCGTAGTCCGGCACCTGGGAGTCGAACCGCCCCTTCGAGTCCACCGGGGTGACCGGGGTGATGCCCGCGGCGTCGGTGACGGCCTTGTCTTCCTCACCGTAGGCGGGGGCGATGTGGACGATCCCCGTGCCGTCTTCGGTGGTCACGTAGTCGGCGGCCAGCACTCGGTGCGCGTTCTCGTGGCCCACGAAGTACGGGAACGGAGGCGCGTAGCGAGTGCCGAGCAGGTCGGTGCCCTTGTACCGCGCCACGACCTCGGGCTCCTCGCCGAGTTCCTTGGCGTAGGCGGAGACCCTCGCCTCGGCGAGCACGAACCGCTTACCGTCGTCCGCGCGCACCATCACGTAATCGACATCGGGGTGCACGGCCGTGGCGAGGTTCGACGGCACCGTCCACGGCGTGGTGGTCCAGATCAACAGGTACGCGCCGTTGAGTTCGGCGAGCGCGCCGTCGTTGCCCTCGACCCGGTAGCCGATCGTCACGGCCGGGTCCTGGCGATTGACATAGACGTCGTCGTCCATGCGCAGCTCGTGGTTGGACAACGGCGTCTCGTCCCGCCAGCAGTACGGCAACACCCGGTAGCCCTCGTACACCAGGCCCTTGTCGTACAGCTGCTTGAACGCCCAGATCACCGACTCCATGTAGGTGATGTCGAGCGTCTTGTAGTCGTTGTCGAAGTCGACCCAACGCGCCTGGCGTGTGACGTAGTCCTGCCACTCGGCGGTGTAGCGCAGCACCGACTCCCGGCACGCCTGGTTGAACTCGGCGATGCCCATGTCGTCGATCTGCGACTTGTCGGTGATGCCGAGCTGCCGCTCCGCTTCCAGCTCGGCGGGCAGGCCGTGCGTGTCCCAGCCGAACCGGCGTTCCACCCGCTTGCCGCGCATCGTCTGGTAGCGGGGAACGATGTCTTTCACGTAACCGGTGAGCAGGTGACCGTAGTGCGGCAGCCCGTTGGCGAACGGCGGGCCGTCGTAGAAGACGTACTCGTTGCTCCCGTTCTCCCCGGCAGGGCGGGACTCCACCGTCGCGGCGAACGTCCGGTCCGATTCCCAGTAGGCCAGGACGTCCTTTTCCAGCGCGGGAAACGACGGTTGGGCAGCGACCTGGTCGGCGGGCTGGTCGCCGAAGGATGCCTTCGGATACATCTGTGGTGCGCTCCTCGCGGTTCTCGCTGTCTCGCTCGGCCGTGGACGTCGACGGCCTGCTCGGGGACGAGACGGCGTCTGGCGACGCGCGTACCGCGGTACCACCCCGCTTGCCCACGCGCGGACGCGCGTGGACCACTTCATTCGACGGCTGTGACGGGCCGGACCCGTCCGGTTCTACTGAGGCACACGGGATCACGACGAATCCAACGGTGCCCGTTCTTCCGGAAGCTCCCCGGTGATAGCCGGATCGATGCCTATGACATACAGACTAGCCGGTCATCGGCCCGTCATATCTACGGGACCCACCCGCCTACGCCGTGCTACGACGCGAAAGACGCCGCCGGCGGTGGTTGGCCGACAACGCCGCGTCCGGCCCGCAGAGAGCGCAGGGAGTGAACCCGAGGTCACGCGCTTCCTTCACCGCGAGTGGGATCGTCGCCCTGGGCCCGAGCCAGGTGCAGTCGGCGAGGTGGTAGCGCGGGTACTCGTCCACGACGAGCACCTCGGCCTCCAGTTCCGCCACGAGCAGCGCGTCCTCGGGGCCGGTGTTCTCCTCGGGAGGGTCGACGTCGGCACCGGCGAGCTCACCCGACGACGCCAGCAGAGCGGTGCGTGGCGCGGTGTCGGTGAGACTGTCCACCCCCTCTATGGACACCGGTTCCCGAGTCGACAAAGGCGGAGTGCCCGCATCCGCGGTACGGACGGAATCGGAGGTCTCGGGGATCCCGGCCGACGCCGAGGATGCCGAGGATGCCGAGGACTGTGAGGACTTCGAGGACTTCGCCGACACCGCCTTGACATCCTCGGCCAGCTCGGGGCCTCCCTCGGTCTCGGACGTCGTGACCCCGGCCGACTCATCGGCCGTGGCCGTGTCGGTCTTGTCGGCTGTGTCGGCCGTATCCGCCGAGCCGGTCGCCGTGATCACGGTCCGATCGGTAGAGGCGGAGTGCGCGGACTTCGCAGACCCGGCCTCACCGGTACCACCTCGGTCAACAGCACCGTCGTCGACACTGTCGACACGGTCAGCGCTGTCGACACTGTCGCCGTCGCCTCGTTTTCCGCCCGAATCGGACTTCGATTCATCGGCGGATTCGGGCGTCCCCGTTTTCTGTGTCGAGTTCCGCAGTCGTCGACGCGCCCAGTCGACCACCAACAGCATCCCGGCGAGGCCCGAAGCAACGATCGACACCCAGGCCCACAGTGAGCTGGCCGTGACGAGTGCCGCCACCACCAGCCCTAGGGCCGCCAGCACCAGCAGAAGGACGATGTAGAGCACGGTGAATTACAACACATCTCCGGCGTGACGGCGGGGATGACCCGCCGTCACAACGCCACCGAACGGACTCCGGAGAGGTCGAAAGCTCAACCGGCCTCGGCCCGTGGCCCGAACGAGTAGCTCTGCCCGCTACTGCTGCTCGACTGGCCAGAACTAGACGAGGACGCCGAGGCGGGCGCAGCAGACCCCCGGTCATCCAGCTCACGCAGCTGCGATTCCAGAAAGCCCCGCAACCGAGTGCGGTACTCGCGCTCTATGGTACGCAGTTCCTCGATCTTCTTGTTGAGAGCTGTCTTCTCGGTGTTGAGATTGTTCAACGTCTCGGTGTACTTGCGCTGGGCCTCGCGATCCATATTGGTCGCCTTCTCCCGCGCCTGGCGCTCCAGCGTCTCGGCCCTGGTGCGTGCCTCGTTCAGCATCGTCTCAGCCCGAGTTCGCGCCTCGTTGACCATCGAATCGGCCTTCGAACGCGCGTCGGACAGCAACTGCTCCGACTTGGTCCTGGCCTCGGCGAGCATGCTGTCGGACTCGGTCTTCGCCTCGGCCGTGAGCCGGTCGGCCATCTCCTGAGCGAGACCCAACACCTTGGCGGCCTGCACGTTCGGCTCGCCCCCGTCGGCCATGAGCCCGGTCGCCTGAGTTTGCTCCATTGCGGACGCGGGTGGCGGCACAGGGGCCAACCGGCGCGAGGGTGCGTCGTCGCGTGCTCCGTGCTGTGCGGCCTTGGCGGCTTCCAACTCGCTACGAGTTGATTCCAACTCTGCATCGAGCTGTTCGACCTGCTGCCGCAGCTCGTTATTGTCCTCAATCAATCGGGCAAGCTCGGTCTCGACAAGGTCGAGGAACGCGTCCACCTCGTCCTCGTTGTAGCCCCGCTTGCCGATCGGAGGCTTGCTGAACGCGACGTTATGCACGTCAGCAGGAGTCAACGACATCAGATCACCTCACGCACTCCATGGCCTGCCGGTCCACCCGGGTTCCCCGTTACCCGGGAAGCGCCAGTTGCATTCCTATGAACACAACCAACAGCAGAACCATAATCGATAGGTCCAGCCCCACGCCGCCGATCCGCACGATCGGAATGATCCGTCGCACGAGTCGAACCGGTGGGTCGGTCACTGTGTAGATGGTCTCGAGCGTTACCGCAACCCCTCCGGAGGGACGCCAGTCACGCGCGAAGGCGCGCACGAGCTCCACCACGATACGCGCTGTGAGCAGCAACCAGAAGGCGAACAGCAGCCAATACAGAATCATGCGGACAGCGACCACGGCACCACTCTGCCACACCTTCCCCGCAGGCTCAGTGGCGGAGGAACAACCCACCCTCGGCGATTCGCCTGCGGTCCTCCGCCGTCACGTCGACATCCGGGGGTGAGAGCAAAAACACTTTGTTCGTGACTTTGTCCATCGAACCACGCAGAGCGAAAGCCAGGCCTGCCGCGAAATCCACCAGACGCTTGGCGTCGGCGTTCTCCATCTCCGTCAGATTCATGATGACAGGCGCCCCGTCACGGTACGCCTCACCGATCTCCCGCGCTTCCGCATAGCTGGTCGGGTGCAGCGTGATGATGCGGCTCAACGGGTCACGCGCCACCGAACCGCTCGTTTCCGGGGCCGGGTTCTGTTGCCCCAACTGACGCACCCTCGCAACGGGCTCAGGCTGCCGGTCCATGGCCAAAGACCCGTGCACGGCGGGCTCACCGCGCGAGGAACGCCGGGAACGGGCAGAGACGCTCTCAGCCTCTTCGAACTCGTCCATGACGCGGTAGCGAGGGCGTGACCTGCGTGATTGCGTCTCCTTGTACGCGGGCTCGTCGTAGGAGCCGTAGTCGCCGCCCTGATAGTCGCGCCGGTAGTCCTCGTCGAAGTCGTACTCGTCTTCGGCAGGGACCATCCCGAAGTAGGCCTTCAGCTTCTGCAGCGCGCTCATGCCTCTCCCTCGCCCTCCGCGGTCACGTGTTACGGCCCAACGACTCGGCCGAACAGTCTGACGCCGCTGTGGGTGGACCTTGCTAGGGCGAGGCTAAACCGCGACCGCCGAGCAACGCGGTTCCGACACGCACACATGTCGAGCCGTATGCGATCGCCTGGTCCAGATCTCCGCTCATGCCCGCCGAGATCTCGGTCGCTTCGGGATGGTCCCTCCGCAACCTCTCGGCAGCGGACGCCAGCCGTTCGAAGGCCGGTTCGGGATCGGCTCCGAGCGGAGCGACGGCCATCACGCCACGCAAGTGGAGATAATCACTCCTCTGAGCTATCGCGTCGGCGAGTTCACTAAGATCATCAACAGGGCAGCCGCCGCGCGACGGATCGTCGTCAAGGCTGGCCTGGACGAGCACGTCGAGCGGCCGATCCCGCTCACCGGCATCCAGTGCCGCCCGCACCGCTTTGGTGAGCGCGTCGGCCAGTCGGAGGGAGTCCACCGACTGCACCTCCGCGGCCCATCGCGCCACCGGCCTGGCTTTGTTGCGCTGCAACCGGCCGACCATGTGCCAACGCACATCGGTGTCCGGCCGAAGCTCTTCCACTTCACGCACCTTGGCCGCCGCTTCCTGATCGCGGTTCTCGCCGAGGTTGCGCACCCCGAGATCCAACAGAGCGGCGGCGTCGGCCGCGGGGAAAGTCTTCGTCACAGCGATGAGCCGAACCTCGTCCGACGAACGACCGACTCGCTGACACGCCCGCTCGATACGGTCGGTGATCTCCTTCAGCGCCGCGGCCAGTTCCTCCGCGCGCCGAGTGTTCACTGTTCCATCCACGTGACCGCCGCAATCCTTCCCGTCGGAGCATTCCTGCGGTGACTGAACAAGGTCTCGTCCTCCATCGTGCACCGAGGATCGACCCCGATCCGACCCACTCCGAGATCCGCCAGCTGTCGCCACAGTCCCGCCCTCAGGTCGAGAGCGGGACTTCCCTTCCTGCTCCGGCAGGCACTGCCGGGCAGATGCGCCTCCACGTCATCGGCCATCGACTTCGGGACCTCGTAGCATTCGCCACAGATCGCCGGTCCCAACAGCACCTCGACACGATCGGGACGCGCGCCGATCGAGCACATGGCCTCCAAGGCCGCCGGAACGACACCCACGCGAGCCCCTACCCTGCCCGCGTGGACGGCGGCCACCACACCGGCCTCCAGGTCTCCGAGCAGCACCGGGACACAATCCGCGACCAGCGCTACGAGCGCCACGCCGGGCCTGTCGGTGACGAGAGCGTCCGTGGCTTCGGCCGGGCCGGTCTCGGTGCCGTCGACGATCGTGACGGTGCGGCCATGGACCTGTTCCATCCACATCAGGCGGTCCTTGGACAAACCGAGTTCACGGGCCAGCCTGCGACGGTTGGCTTCCACGGCCTCCGGATCGTCACCCACGTGATCGCCCAGGTTGAACGAGTCGAACGGTGGCTTCGACCGCCCTCCTGCCCTGGTGGTCACCACCCGCCGAATGCGCACAACGGTCAACTCCTTCGACACCTGAAATCGATACCGGTGTCCGCGAGCTTAGTCCCGCCCGACAGGAACTCAGCGGCGCATGAAGGGTGGCACGTCCACGTCGTCGTCATCGTCGGAAGGGTCGTCGTTCACCGGGAACGCGCGACTGGGCAGGCTGCCGTGCATCCGGTGTGTCGTCGGCGACGGCGTCGACGACGGGTACCCACGGGAGGCGCCGTGGGACGGCGGCAACGAGCCGGACTGGCTCGCCCGCCCCGTGGACGGCTGCCGTCGCACCACGGGTGGCGTGGGATTGTCGGCGTCCCCCTGGGAGGCCCGAGCGCCGGAATCACGCTGCCCGCTCGCCGAGGAACCGGAGGTCGCGGTTCCGCTACCGCTCTGCGCGGAGTCACCGTTTCCGGTGCCACGCGTACTGAACGTCCCGGGGTCGAGCTTCTTGTGAGTCGGCGCGCCCGCGTCGAAGCCCGCCGCGATGACCGTGACACGGACTTCATCGCCGAGCGAGTCGTCGATGATCGTACCGAAGATGATGTTCGCTTCGGGGTGCGCGGACTCCTGGACCAACGAAGCGGCCTCGTTGATCTCGAACAACCCAAGGTCCGAACCACCGGCGATGGACAACAACGCACCGTGGGCACCGTCCATCGAGGCTTCGAGCAACGGTGAATTTATTGCCTTCTCCGCTGCTTGGACCGCACGACCCTCCCCTCGCGCCGACCCTATTCCCATGAGCGCGCTGCCCGCTCCGGACATCACGCTCTTGACGTCGGCGAAGTCGAGGTTGATGAGGCCGGGTGTGGTGATGAGGTCGGTGATGCCCTGCACACCGGACAGCAGAACCTCGTCGGCCGAACGGAACGCGTCCATGAGGGACACGCCGATGTCGCCGAGCTGCAGCAGCCGGTCGTTGGGGATGACGATCAGGGTGTCGCACTCGTTGCGCAGTGCCTGGATACCGTCCTCGGCCTGCCGGGCGCGGCGCTTGCCCTCGAACGAGAACGGCCGCGTGACAACTCCTATGGTCAAAGCCCCGAGCTTGCGCGCGATCTGCGCGACCACGGGAGCGCCACCGGTACCTGTGCCACCTCCCTCGCCCGCGGTGACGAAGACCATGTCGGCACCCTTGAGTACCTCTTCGATCTCCTCGCGATGGTCCTCGGCGGCCTTCTGTCCGACCTCGGGGGACGCGCCCGCACCGAGGCCACGTGTGAGCTCGCGGCCGATGTCCAGCTTGACGTCCGCATCGGACATCAGCAGAGCCTGGGCGTCGGTGTTCACCGCGATGAACTCCACACCCTTCAGGCCGACCTCGATCATGCGGTTCACGGCGTTCACGCCGCCGCCGCCGATTCCGACGACCTTGATCACCGCGAGGTAATTGTGCGGGGGCGTCATCGGTTGCCTTCCTGATCGTGGTGGTGCTGTCGTGCGTCGGCGCTGGATCGTCGACCGGTGCTGGATTCTCCGCCCAACTCTGAACCTGAAGTAGAGGTTCAAAGTTATGTCAACTTCCAACGTTGCTGACGGACCGTAGGCACACCGCAGCGCGGAATCCAGCAGGCACACGGCGTGTCGCAAACGTCTTTCGCCACACCCTGCCCCGAACGCGGTGACACCAGCGCACCCACCTCCGGTTACTCGTCCGTCCGACTATCGACCAGCTCGGTGAGAATGTCCAGGTGACCGGCGTGTCTTCCGGTCTCCTCGACCCTGTGCGCCAGTACGTACCGCCGGCTTATCGGGCCACCCCGAAAACGGAACCTCGGGACGAGGTTCATCCCTTCGATGAGCTTTCCGCCGCGTTCGCGTCGGAGCTTGCAGTCAGTCGACGGCGTAGCCGACGGCACGCTCGGTGACGCACGGAAACGGCGCACGGAACTTTCGTGCCCCGTCGATCTTCTTCGCCTCACGACACGGTGGGCAATTCCGGGCTCGACACGTCGTAGGCGCTGCCCTTCCTGGTCAGCAACACGTCCAGCACCTTCGCCTTGTACTCGTTCTGCTCCGCGTCACCCCACCTCACGACGCGCTCCTCGGTCAGCTCGAGCTCCACGCTGCCCGGCGTGACGGCCGTGGCCGACACCACCTGCTCGAACAACTCGGTGGGCAGCGCGGCGAGCACGGCGGTCACGGCCCTGGTCTCGTCATGGGCGGGACCGGGATCGAGCAGATCGAGCTTGGGCAATCCGTCGGGCGGCGCATCGAGGTGCTCGAACAACACCCCGGTCGAATCGACGAGCTCGACGCCCCCGCTGCTCTCGTGGTAGGCCACGGCCCTACGTTCGGTCACAGTGATCGTGATGGTCGAGGGCCACGAGCGGGACACGTCCGCCTCCGCCACACCGGGGAGCTCCGACACCCGCGCCGCGACCCGGTCGGTGTCCACCCGCACCATCGGATGGTCGATCGGGACATCCGCCACCGACCGCACCCGATCGGCCTCGACCTCGCGGACACCCACCACCTCGACCGTGCTCACCCCGAGGAACGGGGTGAACCACAGCAGATAACCCAGCGCGATCACCGTGAGCACACCCAGCACAGCGATGCGCCGCCGCTGCACCACCTGCTGCCGCGGCCGCGACCTGCCCCCACGTCGACGCGATTTCGCGCTTTTGCCCCGAAAAATCGAACGTGACGACGCCGGGGACGTCACCGCCGCCCGAAAGCGGCGGGACGCGCGCTGCTTCGTCGTGGCCACGACAGAAGTGCCCTCACCTGTCCCGGCGGTCCAGCTCGGCGAGCAGCTCAGGGCCAAGCTGGGTGACATCACCGGCCCCCATCGTCACCACCACGTCCCCCGGCTCGACCAGGTCGGCCACGAGTGAGGCGGCGCGGTCGAACGCGGGCTGGTAGTGCGCGTTCGCCCCACTGATGCGAGAGGCCACCAACTCACCGGTGACACCGGGCTCGGGCTCCTCCCTCGCCCCGTAGACGTCGAGGACCACGACCTCGTCGGCCAGTCCCAGAGCCTCCGCGAACTCGGTAGCGAACGCCTTGGTCCGCGAATACAGGTGTGGCTGGAACACCACGACGACCCGGCCACGGCCCGCGGCCTGCCGCACAGCCCGCAGCTGCGCTTCCACCTCCGTGGGGTGGTGCGCGTAGTCGTCGTAGACCCGCACGTCCTTCGCGCGGCCCTTGAACTCGAACCGCCTCCGCACGCCACCGAACGCGGCCAGGCCCTCCATGAGGCTGTCGGCGTCGGCACCGAGTTCGAGACCGGCCAGCAACGCGGCCACAGCGTTGAACGCCATGTGCTCGCCCGGGACGGCGACCCTCACCCGCAACTGCTCACCGCCGAGCATGATCCGCACGGTGCCGCCGTCCTCGCCGGGGCTGTAGTCGAGCACCCTGGCGTCCGACTCCCCGGTCGCGGCACGGCCGTAGCGGAGCACCCGCACCCCGTCCGCCTCAGCGCGGGTGGCCAGCTCCGAAGCGGCCTCGTCATCAGCACACACGATCAAAGTGCCGCCCGGCTCGATGCGTCGCACGAAGTCGTGGAACACCGCGTGGTAGGCATCCGCCGTGCCGTGGTGGTCGAGGTGGTCCGGTTCGATGTTCGTGATCACAGCGACCGACGGCGAGTACGACAGGAACGAGCCGTCGCTCTCGTCGGCCTCGGCCACGAAGATCCCACCCTCGCCGTGATGGGCGTTGGCACCCGACTCGTTGAGGTCACCACCGATCGCGAACGACGGGTCCAACCGACAGTGCTGCAACGCGACCGTGAGCATCGACGTGGTGGACGTCTTGCCGTGGGTGCCCGCGATACAGGCGACCCGATGTCCTTCCATCAGCGCCGCCAACGCCTGGGCCCGGTGCAGCACCGGAATCCCGCGCTCGCGGGCCGCGACGAGCTCGGGGTTGGTCTCCTTGATCGCCGTGGACACGATCACGGCCGACGGCGCATCACCGAAGACGTCCAGGTTCTGAGCCTTCTGCCCCACCTCGATCCGCGCGCCGTGAGCACGCAGCGTCAGAAACGTACGAGAATCCTTCGCGTCGGACCCCGACACGCGTCCCCCTCTGTCGAGCAGGATGCGCGCGATCCCGCTCATCCCCGCGCCTCCGACCCCGATCAGATGTGCCCGCCGCAGCAGCTCGGGCAGTTCGGGCGTCCCGAGTGTCCCGGGTGTCCCGGGTGTCATAGCCCCCAAGCCTTCCCCCTCGTCGACTGTCCTGCTCACCGACGCCTCCCCGCGGCTTGTTCCAACACCATCGCCGCGAGAACCTCGTCGGCTTCTCTGTGTCCCAACCCGACCGCCGCCGCACTCATGCGCGACAGTCGCTCCGGGTCGGTCACCAGAGGTATCACGAGTTCGGCGACCTTGTCGCTCGTCAACTCCTCATCCGGCACCAACAGTGCCGCGCCCGCGTCCACGGCGGGCCGCGCGTTGAGCGCCTGCTCCCCGTTGCCGTGGGGCAGCGGAACGAACACCGCGGGCAGTCCCACCGCCGAGACCTCGGCCACCGTCATCGCCCCGGAACGGCACAACACCAGGTCGGCCGCGGCATAGGCGAGGTCCATCCGCTCCAGGTAAGGCACCGGCACATACGGCGGCTTACCGGCGAATTCCTGCACCACCAGCGTGTTCTTCGGTCCGTGGGCGTGCAGTACGGCGACACCGGCGTCGGCGAAGTCCTTGGCGGCCTGCGACACCGCGGTGTTGATCGAACGCGCTCCCTGGGAACCGCCGAACACGAGCACGGTCGGTGCCTCGGGGTCCAGTCCGAAGTGCCGCCGCGCCTCGGCACGCAACGCCGACCTGTCGAGTGCGGTGATCGTGCGACGCAGGGGAATACCGATGACCTCCGCGTCGGGCAGAGACGTACCCGGAACCGCGGCGACGACCTTCGCGGCGAAACGAGCCCCGACCTTGTTCGCCAGTCCCGCGTGTTTGTTGGCCTCGTGCACGACGATCGGCACCCGGCCCCGCGCGGCGAGATACGCGGGCAACGACACGTAACCGCCGAAACCCACGACCACATCGGCACCGACACGGTCCAAGACCCGGCGAGTGCGTCGCACCGAGTCCACGACCTTCCCCGGCAGCCGCAGCAGGTCCATCGTGGGTTTGCGCGGCAACGGCACCGGAGGCACCAGCTCCAGCGGATAGCCACGAGCGGGTACGAGCTGATTCTCCAGGCCGCGTTCGGTCCCCAGCGCCACCACCCGCGCATCGGGGCGCAGTCGCATCACCGCATCGGCCAACGCCATTGCCGGCTCGATGTGCCCCGCCGTTCCGCCACCGGCGACCACAACGGTCGGCGCAGGCTTGAGCCGCTCCGGCGACCCTTCAGCCTTCGCACTCTCCACCGTGTCGCCCACCGGCGACTGTCCACGCGACGCCTCCGCGTCGCCGGGCCTTGCCTCGGTCACGTCCGTCCTTCTCCAGTGTTCCCCACACGCCGCGCCGAATACAGCGCGGACACGCCATCCGGCGCGGTGCCCACGAACCGTTGCGGGGGCCGTGGCGGCCGGGCCGTTCGAGCCCCGCTCATCTGCGCCCTCTCCGCTTCACCGTCGTTCGTTTCGTCGTCGCACGCGACGTCGTGCGCCGACCGTACTCCGGGGCCGTGCGCCTACGTTCCCCTGCCACAGTACGACCGGTCCTGCCGTCGCGGCGGGCCGGACGAACCGCCCTGCCCGCGCCCGCCCGATTACCGCCACGACGCCGTGCCGGGGGCCGGTAGGGCTCCGGCGCTGGCAACCGCATCAGACGTCCGAACTTACCCGGCCCCTGCGTACGGAGCGCCGCTACCGCCTCCGGCTCGTGCCGTGCGCAGTTGGCCAGCAGCCCGAACAACAACATGGTCACGACCAGCGACGTTCCGCCGTACGAGATCATGGGCAGAGTCAGCCCGGTGACCGGCAACAACCCCACGACATAGCCGACGTTGATCGCCGCCTGTGACACGACCCACGTCGTGAGGGTGCCCGCCACGATCCGGATCCACGGGTCGAGATTGCGCATGGCGATGCGCAGCCCGACGAAAGCCAACAGTCCGAACAGCCCGAGTACCACGAGGCAACCGACGAGGCCCAACTCCTCGCCGATCAACGCGAAGATGAAGTCGTGCTGCACGTTGGGCAGGTACATCCACTTGGACTGGCCCTGTCCCAGCCCCTTGCCGAACAGACCGCCGTCCGCCAACGCGTACAGCGCCTGGCTGGACTGCCAGCCGCTGCCGAGCGGATCCGCCTCCGGGTTGAGGAACGCGGTGATGCGCTGTTCGCGATACGTCGCGACGAACGCCAGTACCACCGCCCCCGCGGCGGCGGCCGCGACGATCAGTCCGAACAACAGTTTCGGAGCACCCGCGAACCACAGCAGCGCCAGCAGCACGACGGCGAGCGTGATGGTGCCGCCGAGATCGGGCTGGGCCATGACGAGCGCGAACATCAACAGCGCGGCGGGTACCACGGGCACGAGCAGGTGCCGCCACTGATGCAGCACCTCGTACTTCGCCACGAGGACGTGCGCGCCCCACAGCGCCAGGGCCACCTTCGCGATCTCCACCGGCTGCAACGACAGCGGGCCTACCACGATCCAGCCCTGCGAACCGTAGAAATCAGCGCCCAGTGGCGTCAGCACCAGTACCAACAGGCCCAGGCCCACCACCATCGCCGTGGGGGACAACGCGCGGATGCGCGGCAACGGAATGCGCACACCCAGCCAGAAAGCCACCATCCCGACCGCGACGAACGCGAGATGCTTCTGGAACAACGCGTACACGCTGCTGTCGGTGTCGTAGGACGACACCGACGACGCCGACAGCACCATGACCACGCCCAGCGCCCCGAGAGTGCCGAACACCGCGAGGATGAGGTGGAAATCGGCGAGCGGACGCGCCAGCCACGCCGTCAACGCGGTCCGAGTCACCACGGAACGTCGGTCCGGGCGGGAGGACCGCTGCGGTGCACGCCGAGGGGAACGCTGGAGTGTGCGCTGCCGCGCGCGCCCACGTCGACCGGCTCCACGCGTGCCGTCATCGCGGTCGGCGCTCACCGACGTCACCGCAATAGCTCGCCGACCGCCGACACGAACGCCTCGCCCCGCTCGGCGTAGTCGCGGAACATGTCCAACGACGCCGCAGCGGGCGCGAGCAGCACCGAGTCTCCCGGACGCGCCATTCCGCGCGCTTGTCTCACCGCCGCAGTCATGGGCTCATCGTCACCCGAACCGACGCGCCGAACCAGGACATCCGGCGCGTGTCGCGCGAGAGCCTCGGCGAAGATCTCGGCGTCCGCGCCCAGCAGCACCACGCCTCTCAACCGCCCCGCCACCGCCGCGACCAGCTCGTCCACGGACGCGCCCTTGAGTTGGCCGCCCGCGATCCATACCACGCTGGGATGGGCCAACAGCGACCCGATCGCGGCATGCGGGTTGGTGGCCTTCGAGTCGTCGATGTAACGCACACCGTCGACCTCGGCGACCTCCACCGCCCGATGCGCCCCGGGGCGAAACGAACGCAGCCCCTCGGCCACCGCTTCGGGACCCACCCCGTGCGCCCGCGCGAGCGCGGCGGCCGCCAACGCGTTGGCCACGTTGTGCGGCCCGCCGGGACGGACGTCGGACAGCGTGCCCAGCTCCTCGGCCGTGTGCACCGGATCGGCCACGAACGCGCGGTCCACGAGCAGGTCCTCCACGACACCGAGTTCACCCGGCTTCGGCGCGTCCATGCTGAACCCGACCCTGCGGGCCTCCCGGGGCGCGTGGTCCTCGGCGAGCGAGCGGGACCACGGATCGTGCAGGTTGGTCACCACGGTCGCGGAACCCCGGTGGACCGTGCCCTTGGCCGCCGCGTATTCGGCGAGACCACCGTGCCAGTCGAGGTGGTCCTCGGCGACGTTGAGCACCACCGAAGCCGAGGGAGCGAGGGTGCTCGACCAGTGCAGCTGAAAACTCGACAACTCCACGACCAGCGTGGGGTGTCCCGCCAGTACGGCGTCGAGCACGGCGAAGCCGACGTTGCCGCACGCCACCGCGTCGACACCGGCGGTCCGCAGTATCGACTCCGCCATGCCGACCGTGGTGGTCTTGCCGTTCGTCCCCGTCACCGCGAGCCACGTGGGCGGATTCGGACGCTCACGTCCGATCCGCCACGCCAGCTCCACGTCGCCGATAACCTCGATACCCGACGACGCCGCCGCGAGCAGCAACGGAGCCGTGGGTCGCCAGCCGGGACTGGTGACCACGAGCCGCGTGCCCTCCGGCGGCGCGTCGAGCCCGGGAACGAGCCGGACGTCGAGGTCGCCGAGTTCGGCGAGACGCTCGGCGTCGGCGTCGGTGACGGTGACCCGCGCTCCCATCGCGACAAGCGCGGCGGCCACCGAACGGCCGGTCACCCCGGCGCCCGCGACACACACGACGACCCCGGCGAGATTCATGGTCCGCCTCACCCTCCTCCGAGGCCGAGCTGCTCGCTGTAGAACAACCCGATCCCGAACATGCAACAGATGGCCGCCAGCAACCAGAACCGAATGATGACCGTGGTCTCCGCCCAGCCCGCCAACTCGAAGTGGTGGTGGAACGGTGCCATTCGGAACAGCCGCTTGCGGGTGGTCCGGAACACGGCGATCTGCAACACCACCGAGACCATCTCGACGACGAACAGACCACCGATCACGATGGCCAACAGTTCGGTGCGCGTGGTCATTGACAACCCGGCCACGAGGCCACCCAGCGCGAGCGAGCCCGTGTCACCCATGAAGATCTTCGCGGGTGCGGCGTTCCACCACAGAAAGCCCACACAGGCACCGGTGGCCGCCGCCGCCACCACGGCGAGGTCCAACGGGTCACGCACGTTGTAACACGCGGGCTGGAAAGCCTCGACACAGCTGAGCCTGGCCTGCCAGAACGAGATCACCACGTAAGTGGCGAGCACCATCGCCCCCGCGCCACCGGCGAGTCCGTCGAGACCGTCGGT
>JAJYTH010000060.1 GCA_021793175.1 Actinomycetes bacterium | reverse complement strand
TTCCCGGTGCAGTACGTGATCCGGCCACGCACCCCCGAGCACCCCGACTACCGCGGGTACGCCGGGCAGATCGCCGCGGGCACCGTACGTCCGGGAGACGAGGTCGTCGTACTGCCCCAGGGCCTGCGTAGCACCGTCGAACGTATCGACACGCCCGCCGGTCCCCTGGCCGAGGCCAGCGCGGGGACGTCCGTGACGATCCTGCTGTCGGACGAACTCGACATCGCCCGGGGCGACCTGCTCGCGGCATCCGGCACGGCCGCGCCGACCGTGACCGACGAGTTCGACGCCACGTTGTGCTGGCTGTCGACCACATCCCTCAAGCCGGGAACGAGAGTGCTCGTCAAGCACGGCACCCGCACCGTTCAGGCACTGGTGGAAGAACTCGGGTCCCGATTCGACGAGCAGACTCTGTCCATTGTCGAAAGCCCTGAGCAGCTGGAACTCAACGCCATCGCCTCGGTGCGGCTGCGTTTGTCCGAGGCCATCCCCGTGGACGACTACGGTGACAGCCCACGCACGGGCGCGTTCCTGGTGATCGACCCTTCCAGCGGCGACACCCTGGCCGCAGGGCTCGTCGGCGAACGGTTCGCCGCACTCGACGTGTGACGGTGCGCGACGTGGCCACGCAATCCCCGTTCGGCCCGTCCGGCCTGCCCGCACTCGTAGCCGTAGCGCACGGCAGCCGGGACCCGAGGTCCGCCGCTACGGTGCGCGCGCTCGTGGACCTGGTGCGGGCGGGCACACCGCACGTGGACGTGCGGACGGCGTTCCTCGACCTGTCCGACCCTCCCATTGCGGACGTGCTCGCCGACCTGCACGGCGAAGGGCACCGGCACGTCGTTGTGGTGCCGCTGCTGCTCGGCGACGCCTACCACGCCCGCGTGGACCTGCCAGGCATCGTGGACCGGGTCACCGCTCGGCTGCCACAGCTGCGAGTCACGGTGTCGCACGTTCTCGGCACCGATCCGGCGCTGTGCGAGCTCGCTCTGCGGCGAGTCCGGGAGACCGGCGAGGACCTGGACGATCCGCGACTCGGTGTGGTGCTCGCGGCCGTGGGGTCCTCCCACACGCACGCGAACGCTGCCGTGGAGCGGATCGCCGAGGACTGGCAGGCCCGCCACGGGTTTCTGGCCGCTCCGGCGTTCGCGAGTGTCGCGCAACCCGACGTCCCCGCCGCGCTGGCGGCGCTACGGGCTCGCGGTGGGCAACGGTTCGTCGTGGCGTCCTGGTTCCTGGCTCCGGGACTGTTGCCGGACCGCGTCCGCGACGCGGCGCACGCGGCAGCGCCCGGCACGAGTGTCGCCGCGCCCCTCGGCGCGGAACCGGTGCTCGCCGAGGTGGTGCTCCGCCGCTACGCCGACGCTCTCGCGACACTGCCGAGCCTCCGCTCGGCCTGACCCGTGTCCGCAGCCTGTGTAGCTGTGTCCGCAGTCTGTGTAGCTGTGTCCGCAGTCTGCGGGGTCAATACAGAAGTGTGATCACCACACCGCCGTAGATCGCCGCGAGCAGAACACCGTCGAACCCCAGGCGCAACCAGCCGAGACGTTGCCGCAACAGCAGTCCGCCCAGGAGCACGGCGGTCATCAACAACGCGGCCGTGGTGAGGAACAACTGATCCTCTCCGGCCCCGTGGAACAGGGACCCTCCACGGAACGCGACGTCACCCACGACGAGGTTCAGTGCGTCGAGGCTGTTTCCGCCGATCACCGCGGCCACCGCCAATGTCAGCGCTCCCCGCCGCACCGCGGTGATCGCTGTCACCGTCTCGGGTAAAGCGTTGATCCCTCCCATGAGAACCGCGCCCACGAACCCCTCGCTGAGCGCTGTCACCTCCACGACGCTTTCCGCCGCCCGAGCCACTCCCCAACCACCGATCACAACGACGATCGCGAGAGCCGCGAACTCCGCCGCGAGCAACTTCGACGACCGTGCGCCGAACGGGTCGAATTCCTCGGGACGGTCCAGCCGTGTCTCTCGGGTGATCACCGCCGTCCACATCGGTCCTTCGCGGTCGTGGATCAGCTTCAGCCCGCCGAGGTAGAGCGCCACCATGATCGGTGACACGGGATGTACGCCGAACACGGTCACCTCGGGGCTGAACGAACCCAACAACGCCGTACTGAGCAACACGATCAGCAGGCAGCCGAACAGCAGGTTCTGTTCCGAGGCCGCGGCGTATTCCAAGTTGACCCTGCGATAGGCGGCGTCGGCGGCCACGATCGCCAGTGTCTGCACCGCTATCCCGCCGACGGCGTTGCTGTAGGCCAGCTGGGGCGAGTCCGCCGCGGCGGTGACGGCCGTCATCGCGATACCGGACAACGACGTCACCAGTCCGAAGAACACAGCGCCGAAGAACGCCTCGCCCCAGCCGGTGCGGTCGGCCAGCGTGTCGCCGAGGCTGACGAGCCGGATGCTGCACACCACGGTGATGGCTCCGGCGGTGAGGAACACCACGACAGCGAGCCAGAGCGGCCACAACTGAGTGACCACGTTGTTCACGGTGAGCGGCTCCCCTCGTCGAGGACGGCGACGAGTGGGGTTCGAGGTGTCCGCATGGCTTTCCAGTGTGCGGGAACGGCACTGACCGTGCAGCGCAACCGACAGCGCAGTCCGCGGACACGGCTACACAGCCTGCGGACACGACGACACAACCCGCGGACACGGCTACACAGCTTGCGGACACGGTGTCGGGAGGGGGCTGTGTGCCAAGGTATGGACATGGCTGACAAACTGGTGCACTACACCACCGCGACAGGGGTCGCCACGATCACCCTGGACTCCCCGCACAACCGCAACGCGCTGTCCGCCGCGCTGCGAGCACAACTCGCCGCGAATCTGGAACGCGCCATCGACGACGACACCGTGCGCGTCATCGTGCTCGATCACACCGGCCCGGTCTTCTGCGCCGGAATGGACCTCAAAGAGGCCAAGGGTGCGAATGCCGGACAGCAGGGCGTCAACGACTTTCCCGCGCTGCTGCAACAGCTGTGGACGAGCCCGAAACCGGTGATCGCCAAGCTCGCGGGCCCGGCGAGGGCGGGTGGTGTCGGGTTGGTCGCCGCCACCGACATCGCCGTCGCGGTGGAAGAGGCCACGTTCGCTTTCACCGAGGTCCGCATCGGTGTCGTACCTGCGGTGATCTCGGTGACCGTGTTGCCCCGAATCGACGCTCGTGCCGCCCACGAACTGTTCCTCACGGGCGAGACGTTCGATGCCCGCCGGGCCGCCGAGATCGGCCTGCTCAACGCCGCGGTACCCGCCGACAAGCTCGACTCCACCGTCGAACGCTACGTCCGCTCGCTCTCCCTTGGAGCACCGACCGCGCTCGCGGCAACGAAGGAACTGCTCCAGGGCGAGACGGCACGCACCATGCCCGAGGTGTTCAAAAAGATGCAGGCGCTGTCCGCACAGTTCTTCGCCGGGAAAGAAGGGCAGGAGGGGATCGCGGCGTTCGCCGAGAAACGTTCGCCGAACTGGGTTCCCCGCACTTAGCGGACCAGCCGATCGAAACGCTGCGGGCTCACCCGCGAGGATGGCCCGCAGCGATCAATCGGCCAGAACCACGGTCAACTGGCGCCCGTCCCGGCGTCCCGCACGGGGGGTGAGAGCACGCTGGGCGTCGGAGAGCACGCTGTGCACCGCGAGGTACGACTTGAGGTCGCTGCGTTTGAGTACCTCGGAGGCTCGCCAGATCAACACGTGCTCACCGGGTGGAAGCCACGACAGATCGGTAAGCCCGTCGTACAACGTGTCGAGGTTGCGACCGAAGTGGTCGGGCAGCGACAGCGCCGCCGCGATGGCGTTCAGGGTGCTGCCCCTGTCGGGATGCTGCGCCGTGTCCACCACGTGCGCGTAGGCGCCACGGGCGCGTGCCTGGTCGGCGACGGTCTTCGAATCGAGCTTGGGTTTGACGGTCATCACTGCGTTCCCACCGTGACGTCCTGCGGACCACCCGCAAGGATCGGATGTTGTGTGAGGCAACAACGCCTCCCTCATACCGAAGGTCAAGCGTCCGGATCCGGAACCGGCGTGGGGGTGTCGCACCCGACCCGCCCCCATACCGTGCCGGCTTCCGACAGCGGGGCGGACGCCAGCGCGACGCCGTGACCGAGTTCCGCGCTCGGCAGGCTACCGCTAGGGGGGCCTGGATTGCCAACCCCCATCGCTCGTTGTGCGAACCAGCCCACGATAGCCAACACGATGAGAGCGAGGAGGGCGATGCGGATACGTCTACGAGACAGCATCAGGCCTCCCACCACGGCGTTCACCGCCGGAACCGTTGTCGGCGACGTCGGCGCGGCGCAACCGGCCGACCTGGTCCGCCACGACCTCCACTCCACGGTGGATCACCCATGCCATACCGGCGCACAACGGCAAGAGCACAGCGGCGACCAGAACGAACTGAATCGGGAACCATTGCTGTGCGAGCCACAGCTCGAAGCCGTCCCACCAGCGGGCCACTCCGTCGAACACACAAACGAGCCTACGCCAGGTAGGTTGACGCCATGTTCGCCGTCTACGCCAAAGAACCGAACGCTGACAACCCGTTGGCCTCGCTCGTCGTGGGCGAGCGGCCCGACCCCGAGGTACCCGAAGGCTGGGTGCGGGTGTCGGTGCGCGCTGCCAGCCTCAACATGCACGACATCTGGACCCTGCGGGGGGTGGGGATCAAACCCGACCAGTTCCCCATGATCCTCGGCTGTGACGGAGCAGGTGTTCTCGACGACGGCACCGAGGTGGTGCTGCACTCGGTGGTCAACGACCCCGCGTGGCGTGGTGACGACACGCTGGACCCGAAGCGGACCCTGCTCACCGAGAAGTACCAGGGCACGTTCGCCGACAGTGTGGTGGTTCCCGCACGTAACGTGCTGCCCAAGCCCGCGGGCCTGTCCTTCACGGAAGCCGCCACGATGGGGACCGCGTGGCTGACCGCCTACCGCATGTTGTTCGTCAAGTCAGGGCTGCGGCCGGGACAGACGATGCTGGTGCAGGGCGCGTCCGGTGGGGTGTCCACGGCGCTCGTCCAGCTGGGGCGTGCCGCCGGTTTCCGCGTGTGGGTGACCGGGAGGACGGAGGAGAAGCGGGCTCTGGCCGAGCGTCTCGGCGCGCACACGACGTTCGAACCGGGGGCGCGCCTGCCGGAACGGGTGGACGCCGTGTTCGAAACCGTCGGGAAGGCCACGTGGGCCCACTCGCTGAAGTCGCTGAAGCCGGGCGGCACCGTCGTGGTCTCGGGCTCCACGAGCGGTCCGGACCCGAGCGCCGACCTGCAGCGGGTGTTCTTCCTCCAGCTACGGGTGGTGGGTTCGACGATGGGCACGCGTGACGAGCTGGCCGATCTGCTCTCCTACGTCGACCTGATGGGGATTCGCCCACAGATCGGCGCTGAACTGCCCCTGTCCGAGGCGGCACAGGGTTTCTCCGACATGTTGAACGGAAACACCGCGGGCAAGATCGTCTTTACCCATCAGGGATAACGACCTGACCGCCCCTCGGGGAAGTACCGGGCGACGTGGCGAGCCGAGGTTTCGGCACCGGCTCGCCACGTCGAAGCACCCGGTCCGCGAGCGTGCGCGGCGAGTCATGGCTCTCGTCGACGGCGTGTTACCCGAATCGCCTCGCCGCCCGGGTCAAGGCTTCCCGAGCCTCACTCCACAGCGTGTCGATGATCTCGGCAGCGGATCCGGTGCGGGCGAGAGCATAGGTCTGCCCCGCCCACAGCGACATGGCCTCCGGATCGCCCGCTTGACTCGCCGCGGCCCTCACCGGCTTGGTGAGCCGATGCAACTGGGGATAGGCCGCCGGAGCATGGTCGGAGTGCTCTTGCAGGAAACGGTTGACCAGACCGCGGGCGGGACGGCCGCTGAACGCCCGCGTAAACGCGGTAGGCCGTTCGCCTTCGGCCAGTACCTGCCGCTGGGTGGCGTTCGTCCCGGCCTCGTCGGCCCTCAGGAACGCGGTTCCCAGTTGCGCCGCCGCAGCACCCGCCGTGAGCACGGCCGCCACGTCGGCACCGTGCACAACGCCCCCTGCGGCCACCAACGGCAGGTCGGTGACCCCCGAGACGAGCCGCAGCGCGGCCAACAGCCCGTACAGCGCGCCTCCGCAGGGATCGTCCGGGTCGTCGGTGAACAGGCCACGGTGACCACCCGCCTCGAATCCCTGCACGCACAACGCGTCGGCGCCGACCTCGGTGGCCTGACGCGCCTCGTCCGGCGACGTCACGGTGACCACCACGGTGGTACCCACCTCGTGCAACCGTTCGATGTCCGACTCGGCGGGCAATCCGAAGGTGAACGAGACGACGGGAACCCGTGACTCTACGAGCAGGTCCAACTTTGCGGAGTAGCCGTCGTCGTCCCAACGAGGCTCCCCCGGCTCCGTACCGAACCGTTCGGCCTCTCGGCTCATCCGCTCGACATACGCACTGGCGTCTACAATGGAGCGTATTCCGGGGACGAACAGATTCACTCCGAAGGCGGTGTCCGACAGGCGCCGGACGACCGCGATCTGTTCGGCCAGACTCGCGGCGGTGAGGTATCCGCCCGCGAGGTATCCGAAGGCTCCGGCTCGCCCCGCCGCGGCGACGAGCTCGGGCGTGGAGGGGCCACCGGCCATGGGCGCGGCGATCACGGGCACGCGCAAGCTGTCGAACATGGCACAAGCGTACGAATAAGCTCACCGGCCAGGTGACGCGCCCACCGGTTCACACCCTCGTTCCCGTGAAGCCGGAGGTGACACAAGCCCACGGACGAGATCTGGGCGCGCCACGGAGGGAGTCGCGGAGGAAACGGACTCCCTCGGAGGCTACTTCTTACCCTTGCCCTTGCTCTTGTCGCTCTTGTCCGCCTTGTCCCCATCGCCGGAAGACAGCGCGGCGACGAAGGCCTCCTGCGGCACCTCCACGCGGCCGACCGTCTTCATGCGCTTCTTGCCTTCCTTCTGCTTCTCCAGCAGCTTGCGCTTACGCGAGATGTCACCGCCGTAGCACTTGGCCAACACGTCCTTGCGGATGGCTCGGATGGTCTCGCGGGCGATGATGCGGGACCCGATAGCGGCCTGGATGGGGATCTCGAACTGCTGCCGCGGAATGAGCTCTCGCAGCCTGCTCGCCATCTTGTTGCCGTACGCGTAGGCGGCGTCCTTGTGCACGATCGCGGAGAACGCGTCCACCGGCTCGCCCTGCAACAGGATGTCCACCTTGACCAGATCAGCGGCCTGGTCACCCGCCTCCTCGTAGTCGAGCGAGGCGTAGCCACGGGTGCGCGACTTCAACGCATCGAAGAAGTCGAAGATGATCTCGGCCAGTGGAAGCTTGTACCGCAGCTCCACCCGGTCTTCCGACAGGTAGTCCATCCCCAGCAACTGACCGCGTTTGCCCTGGCAGAGCTCCATGATGGCGCCGATGAACTCCGAGGGCGCGATCACGGTCACCTTGCTGACCGGCTCGCGTACCTCGTCGATCTTGCCGTCGGTGGGCCAGTCCGTCGGGTTGGTGACGATGTGTTCGGTGCCGTCCTCCATGAACACCTGGTACACCACGTTCGGAGCCGTGGCGATCAGGTCGAGGCCGAACTCGCGCTCCAACCTGGCCCGGGTGATCTCCAAGTGCAGCAGCCCGAGGAACCCGCACCGGAAACCGAAACCCAACGCCGCGGACGTCTCGGGCTCGTAACTGAGGGCGGCGTCGTTGAGCCGCAACTTGTCCAGCGCGTCACGCAGAACGGGGTAGTCGGAGCCGTCCACCGGATACAGGCCCGAGAAAACCATGGGCACCGGCTCGCGGTAACCCGCGAGAGGTTCCTCGGCGCCCTTGCGGTCGAGGGTCACGGTGTCGCCTACCTTGGACTGCCGGACGTCCTTCACCCCGGTGATGAGGTATCCCACCTCACCCACCCCGAGACCGGCACACGACTTCGGTTCCGGGGAGATGATGCCGACGTCCAACAGCTCGTGCGTGGCGTTCGTGGACATCATCCTGATGCGTTCCCGCGGCGTGATCTTGCCGTCCACGACCCTGATGTAGGTGACGACACCGCGGTAGGTGTCGTACACCGAGTCGAAGATCAACGCCCTCGGAGGCGCGTCCGGGTCACCCTCCGGAGGCGGCACCTGCGTCACCACCTGGTCCAGCAGCTCCTGCACGCCCTCCCCGGTCTTCGCCGAGACCCGCAGCACGTCCCCGGGGTCGCACCCGATGATGTTGGCGAGCTCGGCGGCGTACTTCTCGGGCTCGGCGGCGGGAAGGTCAATCTTGTTGAGGACCGGGATGATGTGCAGGTCCTTGTCGAGAGCGAGATAGAGGTTCGCCAACGTCTGCGCCTCGATGCCCTGCGCCGCATCCACCAGCAGGATGGCGCCCTCGCAGGCCTCCAGCGCACGCGAGACCTCGTAGGTGAAGTCGACGTGCCCCGGCGTGTCGATCAGGTGCAGCACATGGTCCTGGCCCTCGTACCGCCACGGCAGGCGCACGTTCTGCGCCTTGATGGTGATGCCCCGCTCCCGCTCCAGGTCCATGCGGTCGAGGTACTGGTCACGCATCGTCCGTTCCTCAACCACACCGGTGAGCTGCAGCATCCGGTCGGCCAGGGTGGACTTGCCGTGGTCGATGTGGGCGATGATGCAGAAGTTACGGATGAACTCCGGCGGTGTGAACGTGGTGTCGGCTGACGGGCGTGGCTGTGTCACTCAGATACCTCGGATCACTCGCGGCTGGTGAAGTCCATGTTCCCATGGTGCCCCACAGGGGAATTCCGGGGTGATCCCCGATGCAAGGTCGCGACTTTCGTGCTGACCTCGAACTATGAGTTCTCTCGGACAGGCACTCGATCGCGCTTTCGGCCGCCCCCGAGGCCCACTGGGCAGGCTGGGCGGCATAGCGATGGCCCGTGGTAACGCCGCCACCGAACGACACGTCGTGTCGGTGGCCAAGCCCGGCCCGGAGGAGACGGTACTCGTCGTCGGTCCGGGACCGGGTGTCGGACTCGAGGCCGCCGCCGAGAGAGCACGGCTGGTGATCGGCATCGACCCGTCACGCGAGATGCTCGACCTGTGTCGGAAGCGCTGCGCCGACGCGATCCGGTCGGGGAACGTGCTGCTGCGGCACGCGACCGCCGCCCGGACCGGACTGAACGCCGAGACCGCCGACGTCGTGCTGAGCGTCAACAACGTACACCTGTGGGAGGACCGGGCCGCCGCTTTCGCCGAGCTGTACCGCGTGCTGCGCCCCGGCGGGCGGATCGTGCTCTCCGCACACGAAAAGTGGCTGTCGGTGTCCCGCCACGCTCTCGCGGCCGAGACCGAGGACGCGGGATTCACCGACACCCAGACGTGGACATGGCAACCACCCGGCCCACTCGCCGCCCGAGCGGCGCAACTGCGGGCTTGGCGTCCGAGCTGAGCGGGCTACCCGCCCTCTACCTATCCGGGTGGTCCCGGATGTCGACCCGCAAGGGATGGTCGGCCGGGATCTCCACGAGCACGATGCGAGTGCCATCGGGGTCGGACAGCCACGCCTCGTTGAGACCCCACGGCTCCCGCCGTGGCTCGCGATCGAATTCGACGCCCTTCCCCTCCAACTCCGCGACGACCGCGGGCAGGTCCCTCACCTGAAGCCACAACGACACGTCCCGCGTGCGCCCTTCCTCGCCCCGGCCCACGACCTCCAAAAAGCCACCGCCGAGGAAGAACACGGTTCCGCCGGGGAACTCGCGGTAAATCGCCAGCCCGAGGATGTCCCGATAGAAGGCCGTGGTCACCTCAGGATCTTTCGGATTCAGCAGGATGCGACTGCTCAGCACGTCCATGACCTCAACCGTCTCACGATGCGGGCCGGGGGTGCGACATTCACGACCTTCGAGCGTTGCTAGGCTGGTCAATCGTTGTCGTGCGGCATTCCGCAGGGGAGGAAACCCGCACCAGCCACGGTTCGGGGCCGTACGAGCGCGGCAACGACGTAACCGCCGATAAGAAGAAGGAACGCGTACATGGCCAACATCAAGTCCCAGATCAAGCGCATCAAGACCAACGAGAAGCGGCGCCAGCGCAACCAGTCGGTGAAGTCGGCGGTGAAGACCGCGATCCGCAAGTTCCGCCAGGCCGCCGACGCCGGCGACAAGGCCAAGGCCGTGGAACTGCAGCGCGAAGCCGCCCGCAAGCTCGACAAGGCCGCGAGCAAGGGCGTGATCCACAAGAATCAGGCCGCGAACAAGAAGTCCGCGATGGCCCAGCGCGTCAACGCGCTCTGAATCGCCGCGGACGACAACGCCGCCGCAAAAACGCCGAAGGTCCCGGAAACGACAAGGTCGCCGGGACCTTCAGTGTTCTCGCCTGTTCTCGCCTGTTTTCGACTATTTTCGCCTGCTTCCGGCCGTTCCCCGGCTGTTTCCCGACCTGTCTTTACGACCGTTTCCGACCTGCCCGACTTCTCTGCGCGCTCAACGCCGATCGCGGGCGGAGACGATGTCGAGCACCGCACGTTCGAGTGCGTACTCCGGGTCCGCCGCCGCGCCCTTGACCTCGGCGTTCACCTTGGCGACGACCCGCATGGCCTCGGCGAGGCCCCCGGAACTCCAACCACGGGACTGACTCTGCGCCTTGCGGATCTTCCACGGCGGCATGCCCAGCTCCCCCGCCATGTGGTTGGGGTTACCACGGCCGGCCGCCGACACCCGGGCGATCGTGCGCACCGCGTCGGCCAGGGCGTCGGCGATCAACACGTGGGCGACCCCGATCTGCTGCGCCCACCGCAGTGATTCCAACGCGGCCGCACGATCCCCGGCCACAGCCTTCTCCGCGACCTGGAAACCGGTCACGTCGGCACGGCCCCGGTGGTAACGACGTACCGCCTCTTCGTCGACCGAACCGCCCGAATCGGCTACCAGCTGAGCCGCTGCCGACGCCAGCTCTCGCAGGTCGGTGCCCACCGCGTCGATGAGGGCCACCACAGCCGGCGCGTCGATACGCCCGCCCGCTCGGCGTACCTCGTTGCGGACGAACGCCTCCCGCTCGGCGGCTTTGGTGATCTTGGGGCATTCCGTGACCACCGCACCGGCTTTACGCAACGCCGAAGGCAACGATTTCGCGGCCTTGCTGCGCCCTCCCCCACTGTGCACGACCACGAGCACGATGCCGTCCGCCGGAGCGGCGACATAGGACAGCACGGCGTCGGCGTTCTCCTGGGAGATCTCCTGCGCTGCGTCGAGCACGATGACACGCCCCTCGCTGAACAGCGACGGGCTGACCAACTCGGCGAACTGCGCCGGAGTGAGATCGCTCACGCGCACCCGGGTCGCGTCCGTCGTAGGGTCTGCCAGGCGCGCGGTGTCGAAGGCCTCGCGAACAGCCCGTTCGACGAGCAATTCCTCCTCGCCGAGAACGAGATGCAACGGCGGTGGTGTGGTGGTTGGACCGGTCACGTCTCGATCCTGCCACGGCCGACTTCGCCCGCACGGTGGTGGCGCATCCCGATATCCCTGCCGTAGGCTGCCACTCGACGTCGCGGTGACCGCCACGTCACACAATCGAATAGCTCATCCAGAGGGGCAGAGGGACCGGCCCGTTGAAGCCCCGGCAACCGGCGTCAGCCTGTCATCTCGAATCCTGCGAGATAGCTGACGGCATCGGTGCCAATTCCGCCCCGCGTCAGCGGGACAGATGAGGAAGGACCTCGCGATGACCGTAGTGGCAGCCACACACTCCGACCGCGCCGTCGATCTCGGCCCCGCCGTTGAGCTGGTGTCGAAGGAAGAGGGCCACCGTCAACCCCTGGCTCCCGAGTTCGTCTCTCCGCACGACTTCTCGCCTCTGGAGGTCGCCTATGACTTCGGGCGGGTCCGTAGGGAGGAGATCGAGTCCGGGCCTCGCAACATCTGGCGGTACAAGAAGCTGCTGCCCGTCCCGTCCGATGTCGAGAAGATTCCCAACACCGAGCCCGGCTTCACGCGACTGGTGCGTGCCGATCGGCTGGCGAAGGCACTCGGGGTGCGCCGACTGTGGGTGAAGGACGACACCGGGAACCCGACGCACTCGTTCAAGGACCGGGTGGTCGCTGTCGCGCTGGCCGCTGCGCGCGAGTTCGGTTTCGACACGCTCGCGTGCCCCTCGACGGGAAATCTCGCCAACGCCGTCGCCGCTGCCGCGGCCAGGGCGGGGTGGCGTTCGGTCGTGCTCGTCCCGTCTTCGTTGGAGCGGGCGAAGATACTGACGACCGCCGTGTACGACGGTGCGTTGGTCGCCGTGGACGGCAACTACGACGACGTCAATCGGTTGGCCACCGAGCTCTCCGCCGAGCACGAGACATGGGCGTTCGTCAACGTCAACGTGCGTCCCTACTACTCGGAGGGGTCGAAGACCCTCGCTTTCGAGGTCGCCGAGCAACTCGGCTGGCGGCTGCCCGAACAGATCGTCGTCCCCATCGCCTCCGGTTCCCAACTGACCAAGGTGGACAAGGGTTTTCGGGAACTGGGTGAACTCGGTCTGGTCGACCCGAGCCGGTACCGTGTGTTCGGCGCGCAGGCCACCGGATGTTCGCCCGTGTCCACGGCTTTCCGCGAGGGTCACGATGTGGTGCAGCCGGTGCGACCCGACACCATCGCCCGTTCGCTGGCGATCGGCAACCCCGCCGACGGGCCTTATGTGCTCGACACCGTGCGGCGCACCGGTGGTGCGATCGAGGACGTCACCGACGACGAAGTGGTGGAAGGAATCCGGCTGCTGGCGCGAACGGAGGGCATCTTCACCGAAACGGCCGGTGGAGTCACCGTGGCGACGGCGAAGAAACTCGTCGACACCGGCAAGCTCGATCCCGATGCCGAGACCGTCCTACTGATCACCGGGGACGGTTTGAAGACGCTCGACGCGCTCGGTGATCACGTCGGCCCCAAGGCAACGGTTCCACCGTCGGTGGAGGCCGTGCAAGCCGCACTGGACGCCTGAACCGCCGCCGTATCGAGGGTCCTCTTCGGACAACCGCGGGTTCGTCGTCGTGCAGCACCACGGCGGTGTCACCGCCCGTGTCGGTCCTGGCTACCAACGATCCCAGCCCACGAAGCACCCGGTGTGTCTCGGGGCTGGGGTGGCCGTAGGTGTTGTCCGCCCCGACACTGGTGATCGCGATCCTCGGTGACACCGCCTTCAGAAACATCGCGAGTGTGTACCGGCTGCCGTGATGGGGGACCTTGAGGATGTCGGCACGTAGGTCCGTGCCCATGGCGAGAAGTTCCGCTTGGGCTGTCAGCTCCACGTCACCGGTGAGCAGGATGCGTCCCGCCGGTGTGGTGGCTCGGAGCACGAGCGACGTGTTGTTGATCGTGGTGCCGTCGGTGTCTTCGGCGTCTTCGGCGTCTTCGGCGGCGACGTTCTCCTCCGTCGCAGGGGCGAGTACGTCGATCCGCAGCTCGTGCCATGCCAGCCGGTCCCCCGCGTTCAGCCGGACCAGCGGGACTCGGCGGTCGGTCGTGAGGTCCACGACTTCCCGCCACGCCCAGTGCGGTGCGCGTCCCGGCCCCACGGCCACCCCTCCGACGGCACGTCCCTCGAAGACCGCGGACAAGCCTCCCACGTGGTCCGCATGCAGGTGAGTCAGCACCACCAGCGGCACCCGTTCCACCCCGAGCCGGTCCAGACAGCGGTCGAGAGCGGCGGGGTCCGGTCCGGTGTCGACGACGACGGCTCGGGCGGGCTCCCCTGTGGCCAGGACGAGTCCGTCGCCCTGCCCGACGTCACACGCCACCAACACCCAGTCGTCCGGAGGCCATGCGGGTGCGAGCACCCGGGTCGGAACCAGGAACAGCACCGTGCCGACCGCCACCAGCGCCACCGCCAGGGGGATCCAACGAAACCGCAGGCCGCACAACAGCACCGCCACTACGAGCATGGCGAGTGCACCACCCCACCATCCGGATGGCCATGGGATCACCGCGCCGGGCACCGAAGCGGCGTGACGCGCGACGAGGATCAGCCAACTGACCGCCGGGCCCACTACGTACACCACGATCTCCGCCGCGCCGGGCCACAACGGAGCGAGAGCGGTGGCGGCTGTTCCGAGAACGGTTATCGGGGCAACGACGGGAGCGGCCGCGAGGTTCGCGGCCACGGATACCAAGCTCACTTCGCCGACCATTCCCGCGATGACCGGGGCCGTCGCGAAGAACGCGACGGTGGGCACGGCCAGCGCGTCGGCGACTCCGCCGGGAACTCCGCGCCGCTCCAATGCTCGCGACCACAGCGGAGCGAGCAGCACCAGTCCGGCCGTCGCCACGACCGACAGCGTGAAGCCCATGCTGACGGCCATTTCGGGGTCGTACAGTACGAGCACGCACACTGCGGCCGCGAGGGCCGGAAGCGCCGACCCTCGTCGTCCCAGGAGGAGCGCGAGCAGCCCCACAGCACCCATCACACCTGCCCGCAACACGCTCGGCTCGTAGCCCACGAGGACGACGAAACCGAGCAGCGCCGCACCCGCCAGTGTCGCCGACAGTCGAGGACCGCACCGTAGTCCGCGGGCAAGTAGGAGCACCGCACCGCATAGAATGGCCACATTGGACCCAGAGACTGCGGTCAAGTGGGACATACCCGCGTCGAGGAACTCCTGCTCCACCCGTTCCGACAGTTCACCGGTGTCTCCGACCACCAGCCCGGGCAGTAATCCCGCCGGCTCCTCCGACAACACGGCACAGACGGCGCGCAGTGTCGAACGCAACGACTCGGACACGCGTTGCCACCACGGTGCGGTGCCCTCCACCTCGGGTGGCCCACGCACGAAGCCGACCGCCACCGTCATCTGGTGTGGCCGAGCAGGCGCTAGCTCTGCTCGCACCGTCACCCGCTGGCCCACCAGTACATCGCCCCACGTCGCTGCCGGAGCGATGAGCAGCACCCGGCCCTGCGAGTCGATTCGCTCGCCGTCCACCACCGCCGTGACGGTATCCACCGGCACGAGCACCGACCGCATTCCCCCCGGACGCCCCGCGTATCCGTCGGCATGCACCGAGTGTGGTCGTTGAGTCACCACCGCCGACAACCCCACCTCCCCGCCCACGAGGGCGATCTCGCGGAGTTCGGCGTGCTCCGCGTCGTACAACCGGGCGCTCACAGGCCATGCGGTCAACAGTCCGCACAGGAGGAGAGCACCCGCTGCGGGCAACCAACGACGGTGTTCGCGGTCTTGAGAACGGGATGCTCGTCGCGCCAACACGACCGCGACCGAACCGCCGATGAGCCCGCACACCGCGCTCGCCCACCACCCCCACAGGAGCCCGAGGATCGCGCCCACCCACACCGTGACCGCGGCCGGAACCAGTCGCCAGTCATGCGTCGTCGCGTCCTTTCGAGCACCGATCTCCGCGGCTCTGATCACCACCTCGGTCCACCGTCATCCGACCGACACCCGGTCGCGTAGGCGCGCGAACCGTTTGTCACCGATACCGTCGATCTCCCGAAGTTGGTTCACCGCCGTGAACCTTCCGTGGCGTTCCCGCCACTCGAGGATGCGGGCTGCCGTGGCCTCACCCACCCCGGGCAGAGTCTCCAGCAACTGCCGATCCGCTGTGTTCAGATCCACTTTGGCATCCGATGTGGACGGACTTGCGGGTTCAGCCCCGGCCGGAGGGCGTTCCGCTCCCGGTGGTGGGGTGACACCGACGTAGATCTGCTCACCGTCGGACACGCGGCGCGCCAGGTTGACCGTCAGCAGGTCGTCGTCGCTGCCGGCTCCACCGGCCATCTCGATGACATCGGCGACCCGGGCCCCGGGCCGCACGGTGATCAGCCCGGGTTCGGCCACCGTGCCCACCACACTGACGACGAGCGAGGTGGGTTCGTCGGCAGTGGTCGGAGCCGCGCCCGAAGGCGCGGTGCCCGAACCACCGGCCTGTTCCGGCGAAGCCGAGACTTGACGAACGGTCGGCAACGGTGGTGCACGTTCCGGCTCGGGCCTGTTCCCGATCACCACCGCCACAGCGACAGCGATCACCAGAACACCGCCCAGGACGGCGACGATCGTGAGCCGTCGCCGTGGCGCCGTAGCACGCCGTCCTCCGGGAAGCCACCGTTCGATCAGTCCGCCGCTCCCCCCAAAGGTCGTCGCCGCCGAGTGCCGCCGGGAGGAAGACGACGACCGACGGCCCGCGGCCGTCTCTGCCGCGGCGGCGAGTTGCGCCAATCGGACCCTCGGGCGTGTTTCTTTCTCGTCCTCGTCTCCACCGGCCGGATCAACACTCGTCGCCGGATCGTCTTCCACGGTCCGCGCATCGTCGGCTTCGGTCGAAGTGGTGCCGGGAGCGCTGTGGGCGGCGTGTCGCCGCTTCCGGGCGGTAGCCGGTGTCTCTGGGTGTGCTGTCTCGAACACGCATTCGACGCTACGGCGGCGAGGCTCACCGCCGCGAAACGACGTCGCGACCGTTGTGGACAACTCCGCCCCTGTGGACAACTCCACCGCCGCCGGTACCGTTCGGACACCTCCGGCACCGTTCGACCGTCACGACGAGCCTCACGCCACAGGAACGGAACGCTGTACCACGACTCCGAGCACACCGGGACCGGCATGGGCCCCGACCACGGCCCCGAGCTCGGACACCACACACCCGGACGATCTGTGCAGCCGTTCGTCGAGTCGCGTGGCAAGGTCGGACGCGCGCTCCGGTGAGGCCAGGTGGTGAACGGCGAGCGCCACCTCGTCGTCCCCGGCCGCCTCCACGGCGAGATCCACCAACCGGTTCACCGCGCGCTGCATCGTGCGCACTTTCTCCAACGGACGGATCTCGCCGTCGGCCATGTGCAACACGGGCTTCACCGCGAGTGCCGTGCCGAGCAACGCCGCGGCGGGGCCGATCCGCCCGCCCCGTCTCAGGTGTTCCAGGGTTTCCACGGCGAACAGCGTCTCGGAACGCGCGGCCGTCTCCGTCGCGGCTCGTTCCACCTCCTCGGCAGAAGCTCCCCGACGTGCCGCTTCGGCGGCCCTCAACACGGCGAACCCCAACCCCATCGCGATGCTGCGTGAATCCACGACTCGCACGAGGTCCGGGCCCACCTCCTGGGCCGCCAGCACGGCGGCCTCCCAAGTGCCGGACAGTTTCTTCGACAGGTGCACCGACACGATCGCGTCGGCCCCGTCCGCCAACGCCTTCCGGAACACCGCCGCGAACTCGGCCGGCGTGGGTCTGGACGTGGTGACGATCCTGCGTTCCCCGAAAGCCTGTGCGAGCGCCGCCTGGCCGACCTCGACACCGTCGAGTGAGGCGACACCGTCGACGAGGACGTGCAGGGGAACGACCCGGATACCGTGCCTCTCGGCGAAACCCTCGGGCAGGTGAGCTGTGGAATCCGTGACAACCGCGACCGGCACGCGGTCAGCCTACGTGGCGGGAGCGGTCGAAGCCGGGCATGCCGGGCGGCCCGGCCACGCTCTTGCCCCGGTGGGTGAGGAGCGGGCGGATCAACTCGGCCATCGCCTTTCCGACCAGGGCGTGTCCGTCCCAGCCCCAATGCATGCCGTCGGGGTTGCCGTGGCCGCCGAAAACGTGCGATCTCACCACGGCGGGAACGTCCAGTACGGGAACATCCACGCGGGCCGCCCACCGCGACACGGCGAGGGCCGTGCGGGGCCGGGCCGTCTGCACATACCCGTACGACGCCGCACGGTGCACCGAGGGAAGCCAACCCACCACGGGCAATGACGGCCTCAGCACCCGCAACGCCGACACCGCCATGTCGAGATATCGCACGGTCAGTCGAGTGGGCAACACCGACGGGTGACCACGCAACGCGGTTGACAACACGGGCTGCGCGGCGAGATACGCCCGCCGAACCGCACGGCGCAATGGATCGGGCCTCAAGTACCGCAAGCCCGTGCGCAGGTACGTGGGCAGCGGCGACGGCAACGTGTCCATGCTCCCCACCGCCAGCACCACGACGTCGGCCCGGTGCAGTTCCGCCCACACCCTCGGGTCACCGGTCATCGACCACCACGCATCGCGCGCCGTCCAACCCGCCCCGGCCACGAGGTCGGCGACACCACCGAGCGACTCCGCCGCCACGTTCGGCCACAAACGGGCGTCGTCCGCCGGATAGCCGCCGTCGGGGCCGTGGAAGCTCAGCGAATCGCCGAACACCAACAGCCGAGGCGAACGGGCGTCACTCACCCGGTGATCCCCGCGTTGTAAGCACGCAGCCGCCAGGAGTCGTCCTGCCGCGTCAGGTCCACCCAATGGCAGTTGGAGATACCCCCGAGAGAGGGCCACAGCTCGTGGGGCAACCGCAGCAGTTTCGCGGTCAACGCGAGGATCAGTCCGCCGTGGGCGGCGAACAGCACGGTCTCGAGCCGTTCCTCGCCGTGCAACAGGTCGACGACCACCTCATGGGCTCTCTCCGCGACATCCAGTCGTGACTCTCCACCGGGCGGTGCCCATGTGACATCGAGACGCCAGCGCTCCCGATCACCCGGGGCCATCTCGTCCACGGCATCGCCCGTGAGGCCCTGCCATTCGCCGAGGTGTGTCTCCCTCAGCCGTTTGTCCAGCCGCAAAGGCAGCTCGAACGCCTCCGTCAACACGGTGGCGGTGTCGGTGGCCCGGCGCAGGTCGGAGGCGATGACGAGATCCGGCGAGAACCGGGCCAGCGCGGGTGCGGCAAACTTCGCCTGCTTCCACCCGACCTCGGTCAACGACGAGTCGAGCTGGCCCTGCATCCGCCCGGCCGCGTTGTAGTCGGTCTCACCGTGCCGCCACAGTAAGAGTCGTCGCAGCGTCACAACGCATCCGTTCCTTGCTCGTCGTCCGCGCCCTCGACCGAGGTTTCCAGTCCCTCGACCTCGATGCGCGGGCAGTCCTTCCACAGTCGCTCGAGGCCGTAGAACGCCCGCTCCTCGGCGTGCTGAACATGCACCACGACGTCGGTGTAGTCGATGAGCACCCAACGTCCTTCCCTGGTGCCCTCCCGGCGAACCGGCTTGTGCCCCGCGCTACGAAGCTTCTCCTCGATGTTGTCAACGATGGCGCCGACCTGACGTTCGTTGGGCGCCGACGCGATCACGAAGATGTCGGTGATCACGAGACGCTCCGAGACGTCGATCAGCACCACGTCGGTTGCCTTCTTGTCCGCGGCCGCACGCGCGGCCGCGGTCGCGAGGTCTCGGGCTTCGGCCGTCGCTGCCACGGTGCTCCTTACGAATTGTTCCAACGTATGCCGAAAAAAGCCTACCCGTAGACGACGCCCAAGGGATGTCCCAGTTCAGGCTGACTCACAGACGTACAACTTGCGCTTGTTGATGTACCGCACCACACCATCGGGCATGAGGTACCACACGGGTTCTCCGTTACGCACGCGTTCACGGCAGCCCGTCGACGAGATCGCCATCGCGGTGACCTCGACGAGACTCACCTTGCCCTCGGGCAGATGGTGATCGTCCAACCGATACCCCGGCCTCGTGACACCGATGAAGTGCGCGAGAGTGAACAACTCGTCCGCATCGCGCCACGTGAGGATCTGTTCCAACGCATCGGCGCCGGTGATGAAGAAGAGTTCGTCGTCGGGGTACTCCAACCGCAGATCACGCAACGTGTCCACCGTGTACGTCTGACCACCGCGGTCGATGTCCACCCGGCTCACCGAGAACACCGGGTTGGAAGCAGTGGCGATCACGGTCATGAGATACCGGTCCTCCGCCTCGGACACCTCACGACCCGCCTTCTGCCATGGCTGACCGGTGGGCACGAAGACCACTTCGTCGAGTCCGAAACGATGCTGCACCTCACTGGCGGCGACGAGGTGGCCGTGGTGAACCGGGTCGAACGTGCCGCCCATGACCCCAATACGGCGTGCGGACATGGGAACCCACCTTAAACGCTACGTACCGTCTCCGGTGTACCGCCGTTCCGTGCAGTGGCGACCGCGACACAGCCGAGGCTTCTCGCCCACCTCGACTGTGTCACGACTCACCGATTCCCGGACGGTCGAGTCGCCGAACGCGCAGCCGGAACGGTCAGGAAGCACGAGCGCAGAGCGGGACCAGGTCGTCCGCGTGAACGACCGCGCGACGCTGCTCCGCGGGCAGCTCGGGGGACGAATGACCGATCAGGTCCGGAAGTTCGGTGACGTCGAACGCCACCACGCCCCGGGCCACCACGGTTTGCGCGTGGTTCACGAGATCGACCACATCGCCGGCCTGGAAGTCACCGTCCACACCCGTGATGCCCGCCGCGAGCAGCGAACGCCGGTGCCGTACGACCGCGGCCACCGCGCCGTCGTCCAGATACAGTCGCCCACGCGAACCCGCCGCGTACCCGAGCCAGAATCGCCGCGCCGACATACGGTTCGAGGACTGCGTGAACGCCGTGCCGACCGCGGCCTCCCCCAACGCGTCCCGGGCGTCGGTCGCGGCGGCGATCAACGCCGGGATCCCGGCCGCCGCGGCCGTGCGCGCAGCGGCGACCTTCGACATCATGCCGCCCGTACCGAGTCCCGAACTGGAACGCCCGACGGAGAGGCCCTCCAAATCGGATTCCGACCTCACCTCGGTGATCTTGTGTGTCCCACCGGAGCGAGGGTCACCGTCGTAGAGGGCATCCACATCGGACAACAACACGAGCCCGTCGGCGCCGACCAGATGCGCGACGAGCGACGCCAGTCGGTCGTTGTCACCGAACCGGATCTCCTCGGTGGCCACGGTGTCGTTCTCGTTCACCACCGGCACCGCGCCCAACGCCAACAGCCGCGAGAACGTGCGCTGGGCGTTGCGGTAGTGCGCGCGGCGCACGACGTCGTCGGAGGTGAGCAACACCTGCCCCACCGTGAGCGAGTACCGGTCGAACGAGCCCGCGTACGCATGCGCCAACGCCAACTGGCCGACGCTCGCGGCGGCCTGCTGTGTCGCCAAGTCCTTCGGCCGAGCACTGATCGACAACGGCGCCAGCCCCGCGCCGATGGCACCCGAGGACACCAACACGATCTGCGTGCCTCGCGCTATCCGTTCGGCGATGGCGTCCACGAGCGCGTCGAGCCTGTCGATGTCGAGCCCGCTACCCGCCGTGGTCAACGCCGACGATCCGACCTTCACCACCAGGCGCTTCGCTCCGGCGATGGCACGCCGTGCCTCACTCATCGGCGTCCTCTGTCTCGTCGCCCTCACCGTCCGGCGCCTCCGTGTCGGGAACACCCTCGCGACGCAGGCGACGCGCCTTCTTACGTTCGGCCGCGGTCATCCTGCTCCGGTCCTCCAACCGGGGGTCGCTGCCCCGACCGGCCAATGCGCTCACCACACCCGGTGTGGAGGGCTCCCAGTCGAAGGTCACACCGTCGATGGTGACCGGACAACCGGGTTCGGCTCCCTTTCGCGCGAGTTCCTTCTCCACGCCCAGCCGGTAGAGCCGGTCGGCGAGATACCCCACGGCCTCGTCGTTGGCGAAGTTCGTCTGCCGCACCCACCGCTCGGGTTTGGCGCCGCGTACGACGAACCCACCGGGTTCGTCGGGGTCCGGCTCCACGGTGAAGCCACCGTCGTCCACGGCCTTGGGCGTCACCACGACCTTCGCCGGTGTGGGCGGTGGTTGCGCGGCACGGTGTTCCTCCACGATCTGGCCGAGTGCGTAGGTCAGCTCCCTCAACCCGGCGTGCGTCGCGGTGGACACCTCGAACACCCGCAGACCACGTGCCTCGAGGTCGGGCCTCACCATCTCGGCCAGCTCGGCGGCCTCGGGTACGTCGATCTTGTTGAGAACCACGACCCTGGGCCGCGAGGCGAGGTCCCCACCGAGCACGGGTGTGTACCGCGCGAGCTCGTCCTCCAACGCGTCGACATCCGACACCGGGTCTCGTCCCGGTTCATACGTCGCGCAGTCCACCACATGCACCAGCACGGCACAGCGTTCGATGTGGCGCAAAAAGTCCAGGCCGAGCCCCCGGCCCTCACTCGCTCCCGGGATCAGACCGGGCACATCGGCCATGGTGAACACGGTGTCCCCCGCACTCACCACACCGAGGTTGGGCACCAACGTCGTGAACGGATAGTCGGCGATCTTCGGCTTGGCCGCCGACAGCACCGAGATCAGCGACGACTTACCGGCCGAGGGGAAACCGAGCAGCCCCACGTCGGCGACGGAACGCAACTCCAGCACGAGGGTGCGTTCCTCGCCCGGCTCGCCCAGCAGCGCGAACCCCGGTGCCTTGCGCGACCGGGACGCCAACGCGGCGTTGCCGAGCCCGCCGCGACCGCCCTTGGCCGCTACGAAACGGGTGCCCTCGCCCACCAGGTCCGCCAACACCTCGCCGTCCTCGGTGAGCACCACGGTGCCGTCGGGGACGCGCAGTTCCAACGTCTCCCCGGCCGCACCGTTGCGATGACTACCCTGCCCCTGTTTTCCGTTGCCCCCTCGTGCGTGGGGACGGAAATGGAAGTCCAACAGCGTGTGCACACCCGGGTCGACGACGAGCACGACATCGCCCCCGTGGCCGCCGTTCCCTCCGTCGGGACCGCCGAGTGGTTTGAACTTCTCGCGATGCACCGAGGCGCAGCCGTTCCCTCCGTTACCCGCGGCGAGATGAATCACCGCGCGATCCACGAACCGGGATGCCATTACGTCGCCTTCCTCAGGGCCACAGGAACTACTTGTCATAGCAAAACGAGGGACGGGGCCGGATGTGTTCCGGGCCCGTCCCTCGTTTTGAGTAGCGTGTGCTGGCCGGGCCGGTCAGGCCTCGACCGGCACGATGTTGACCGTCTTGCGGCCACGCTTCGTGCCGAACTGGACCGAGCCTGCGGCGAGAGCGAACAGGGTGTCGTCACCGCCGCGGCCGACGTTCATGCCGGGGTGGAACTTGGTGCCACGCTGACGGACGAGGATCTCGCCCGCCTTCACGGTCTGACCGCCGAACCGCTTAACGCCGAGGTACTTCGGGTTGGAGTCACGGCCGTTGCGAGAGTTGGACGCGCCCTTCTTGGTTGCCATGGCTGGTCAGGTTCCTTACTTGTTGATGCCGGTGACCTCGAGGCGGGTCAGCCGCTGCC
>JAJYTH010000059.1 GCA_021793175.1 Actinomycetes bacterium | reverse complement strand
GCAGCGTGCGGTGCGGACACGGCTACGCAGACTGCGGACACGACTACACAGGCTGCGGACACGAAGTGCGCGGGGTCAGGACTGCTCGGCGAGTTTCGCCTTGAGTCGCTCGTGGACGATGGGGGGGACCATGTCGGTGACGTCGCCGCCGTAGGTGGCGACCTCCTTGACCAACGAGCTCGACAGGAAGCTGTACGCCGGGTTGTTCGACATCAGCAACGTCTCCACCCCGGTCAGCTCCCGGTTCATCTGCGCCATCTGCAACTCGTAATCGAAGTCGCTGACCGAACGCAGGCCCTTGGCGATGGCGGCGATGTCGTGCTCGCGGCAGTAGTCCACGAGCAGGCCGTGCCAGGAATCCACGCGCACGTTCGGCAGGCCCTGCGTGACCTTGCGCAGCATGTCGAGCCGTTCGTCGATGGTGAACAGCCCCTGCTTCTTCTTGTTGATGAGCACGGCCACGACGACCTCGTCGAACAGCGCGGCGGCGCGTTCGATGATGTCGAGGTGCCCGTTGGTCGCTGGATCGTAGGAACCGGGACAGACCGCTCGCCGCATGGCGCGGACGCTACCAAGCGCGGCGGAGTCGTGCGCAAGATGTGAGCAACGGCTCTCACTCGGTCCCGGCCTTACCCCGACTCCACTCGGCCGGATACTCGGCGCGGAACAACCCGTTGTCGCCGTAACGGCGGGTCCGCAGCACCCGCAACGTCTCCGGCCAGTGTGGGGGGCCGTCCCGCAAGCGGCGTTCGACCACCACCAACGCGTCGGGCGCGAGCCAGCCACCCTCGACCAGGCGGGTCAACACCACGCCCAGGGTCTTAGCGTCGACCGCGTAGGGCGGGTCGGCCAACACCAACTCGAACGGCTCGGGCGCGGGCTCGGACACCACGGTCTCGACTTTGCCTTGGCGCACCACACCACCGAGCCCGACACGGGCGATGTTGCCGCGCAGGATCTCGGCCGCGGTCCGGTCGGCCTCCACGAACACCGCCTCCCGCGCGCCGCGCGACAGCGCCTCCAACCCCAGGGCCCCGGACCCCGAGTACAGGTCGAGCACGCGCACGCCGTCCAACTCGCCCGCGGATTCGAGAGAGCTGAACAGCGCCTCCCGCACGAGCTCCGTCGTCGGTCTGGTTCCCCTGGGCGGAACCCGCAGCGTCCGCCCACCAGCCCTGCCTGCCACGATCCTTGTCACGCCCCCATGCTCGCACCCGGCCCGAAAGGCGGGACGCGGTCGGGGCCGCTCGGCCATCGCGTAAAGTCGTTCTTCACCCTTTCCGAGGCGAGGAGTGCGAGGAGCGCGAGTGTCGGAGTCCCGGATCAGACGGGCCGAGATCGCCATCGAACAAAGACACGTGGACCGGGTGTACGCCCGGCTCGCGGAGTTGCGTGCACAGGCCGAGGCCATGCGTGCCCGCGGCTACGAGCTGGGCCGTGGCGCGCAGCGGGAAGCCGTGTTCGAGCAGGCTTCGATGCTGTACGAGCGCGACATGATGGTGTTCCACGCCAACCAGACCCTCCAGACGTTGGACGCCGAGTACGAGGGTCTGGTGTTCGGCAAGCTCGACCACAGCAGTTCGGAACCCGTCTACGTCGGACGGCTCGGCATTCGGGACGCGGAGTTCAACAACCTCGTCACCGACTGGCGGGCGCCGGCGGCGGCGGCGTTCTACCAGGCGACGGCCGAGGAACCGATGGACGTGGTGCGCCGCCGGGTGATCCGCTGCTCGGGACAGTCGGTGCTCGACATCGACGACGACGTCTTGATGCCGGAAGCGGTTCCGGACGACATGAACGTGGTCGGCGAAGGCGCGTTGATGGCGGCGCTGGGCCGTTCGCGGGGCGACACGATGCGCGACATCGTCGCCACCATCCAGAAGGAACAGGACGAGGTCATCCGCGCCCCGTGGCGCGGGGTGACCGAGATCACCGGCGGTCCGGGCACCGGGAAGACGGCGGTGGCACTGCACCGAGCCGCGTACCTGCTGTACCGCTACCGGCGTCAGCTCGGGGGCGCGGGCGTCCTCGTGGTGGGCCCGTCGGGAGTGTTCACGAACTACATCTCCCGTGTCCTTCCGTCGATGGGCGAGACCAACGTCGAACTGCGTTCACTGGGCCAGGTGCTGGACGGACTGGACGCCACCCGCCACGACCCCGCGCCGTTGGCGGCCATCAAGGGCTCGCTGCGGATGCGGAAGGTGCTCGGCAAGGCGCTGCGGGACACCCCGCCGGACGCCCCCACCGAGATGAGGATCGTCTACAAGGGCGAGGTCCTGAAGCTGAACGCCAAGGAACTCGACAAGGTGCGACGCAAGGTGCACAGCTACTCGCACCCGCCGAACCGCTCGCGCGTCCGGGCAGCCGAGGCATTGCTGGAAGCGTTGGCGGACAAGGCGGAGGAGTACGCGAGCGCCGACGGCCGCACCATCGACCGGAACGAGTTGATCACCGAGCTGGGTGAACGCATCGACTTCCACCGATTCCTCGTGACGTGGTGGCCGGTGCTGTATCCCGCGCAGGTGCTGCGGTGGCTCGGTGACGAGCGCCGACTGGCGCGCGCGGCGAGGAACGTGCTGAAAGCCGAGGAGATCACTCTGCTGTCCCGGTCGCTGGCCGACCGGGATCGCGAGTGGACGGTGGCCGACATCGCCCTGCTCGACGAGTTGCGGGTACTGCTCGGCCCACCGCCGAAACGACGGCGCAGGCGGGGCTCGGAACCGGAACTGGAACAGCAGGAGGGGCCTCGCCGCCGGCCCGAGCACTACGACGAGTACTCCCACATCGTCGTGGACGAGGCACAGGACCTGTCCCCCATGCAGTGGCGCATGGTGGGCCGCCGCGGCAAGTACGCGAGCTGGACCGTGGTGGGCGACCCCGTGCAGAGCTCGTGGCCGGACCCCGAGGAGGCTGCGACGGCGCGGAACCAGGCGTTCGGGGCGCGCACCAAGCGCAGACGCTACGCGCTGCGCACCAACTACCGGAACTCGGCGGAGATCTTCGAGCTCGCTTCGCGGGTGGTGGCTGGCCACGCGCAACCGGACGAGTTGCCGCGCGCGGTACGGACCACGGGAGTTCCCCCACAGATCCGCCGGGTCGAGCCGGACACCCTGGAGGACGCCACTCAGTTGGCGGCCAAGGAGCTCCTCGACGACGTCGAGGGCACCGTGGGCGTGATCTGCGCCATGGACCGGGTCCCCGAGGTCAGCCGTTGGCTGGCGAGTCACGACGACCGACTGAAGGTGGTCGGCAGTCTCGACTCGAAGGGCCTGGAATACGACGCGGTGGTGCTGGTGGAGCCTACGGAGCTGGTCACCGAGTCGCTGACGGGACGGCGGGTGCTGTACGTGGCGTTGACCCGGGCCACCCAGCAGCTCACGGTGCTGGCCTCCGACGACGACTGGCTGACGCCCGAGGAATGACCGGCGCGAGCCGGTCGACGTCGGCCGGACATGCTCAGCTTTCCCGATCCTCCGCAACGAACCACCCGAACGAGTTACGATGCGGCCGTGGTCGGTGACGTGGTGAAGCGGCGGGAGCCGTTGTGAATCCTCAGGAAACCACCGAACGTGCGCTGGCGGTGCATCGCCTGCTGAACACGCAACGGCCCGTGCCGGTGGAACCGTTGCCGCTGGCCAGACGCATCCCGCTACCGGATGTCCGCCCTCCCAAGGCGGGACTGGTGGCGACCCTGGCGCGGCGGCACTCGTCGTACGAGTACTCCTACGACGACCTCACGCTGACGGCGCTGAGCGCGCTACTGCGGTTCTCGATGGGCGTGCAGCGGTTCGTCCCCGCCTACGGCGTGGAGGAATACCCGTTGAGCATGGCCCCCAGCGCGGGAGGGCTGGACATCCTCCGCGCCTACGCCGTGGTGCGGCGCGTGACGGGGCTGGACCGGGGCGTGTACCGCTACGAACCGGTGTCGCACGAATTGGTGCAGCTCACCGAGACCGACCCGGGACCGGAGCTGGAGCAGGTGTACCTGCAGGACGAGTTCGCCTGGCACGCGGCCGTCACCGTGGCCATAACGGCGCGTCTCGACGTGGCGTTCGGCACGTACCCGCTGCGACACTACCGGACACTGCATGTGGACTCGGGTGTGGCCGTGCAGAACCTGTACCTGGTGAACACGGCCCTGGGACTGGCGGGCTGCGCTGTCGCCGGTTTCGACGACGCGGCGCTGAGCGCCCTGTTGGGACTGTCGGAGAACGAGATCCCCACGATGTTGTTCGCCACGGGCCACCCCGCCTGAGTGCGACGGGGTGGCCGGTTCGGCTCATCGAGCGGCGGCGTGCCAGTAGTCGGCCAGCAGACGGCCCTGGTCGGGAGCGTGGGCGGCCGGGTTGTAGAAACCGCCGGTCGCAGTGGAGGCCGAATCGAGCACGAGACTGTTGGCGCCCTCGGGCGAAGGCAGACCCAACTGCGCGTTGACGGCCCAGTCGAGTGCGCCGAAGAGCCCGCAGCCGTTCGCCTCGGGCACCGCGAACGAGTCATCGGCCTGGTCGGCACCGGACAGGACGATGTTGCTCATCTCCCCGTCCACTTGCTCGGTGCCATCGGGGGCGTAACGCACGAGTTCCAGCGTGGGCTGGGCGGTGTTGTGCGGACGCAACAGGATCGGCTCGTCGTCGGAACCGATGTAGCAGTCACCGCCGAGCAGAATGTTGTCGAGACGGATCTTCACCGGCAGGGTGACGATCGGCTGTCCCACGGACAATCCGGCGTCGAGACTGAAGTCCGTGGGTGTGCCGGCGGGTTCGACGGTGGCCACCACACGGTTGAGTCTGCTGTCGGCGGCTTTCTCGCACAGGGTCGTGAGCACGGGGATGTCGCTGGGGCACATGAGGTTGAGCAGTCCGCCTGGCACGGTCACGGGTTCGGCTCGGATACCCGCGCCCTCGGGCGACACGGACGTGTAATCGACGCCGTCGCCGAGAAGCCCCATCTGCAGGTCGGTACCCGCGGTGGGAACGGTCTTCTCCCCGATCACCATCATCCCGGACTCCGACGACGACGCCAGGCACAACGCGGCCAGGTCGGCGCCGTCCGCGGCCAGCATCTCGGGATCGTCCACCGGGCACCGGTCGAAAGGCGCCCATTGGCCGGCCAATGTGGATTCGGTGACACCGGCCTCGGCTTCGTCGGCCACGGCCGGGGCCGAGACCGTCGCCGCGGTCAGCGCGACCGCGGCCAGTGTCCCGCCGAGGACGACCGCCCCACGCCCGGGTCTCGACCGTCGTGAGGACTCACTCGCTCTTCTCGGCCTCATCGCGATTCTCCTTCGTGATCCGTCGTTTCAAAAAAGCGTCCCTATTGCTGCAATTCGGGGTGAGGAGGCGGGCAACCATTCCCGTTACGGAGCTCGCAGATCGCTCCCTGGGTCATTTTCACGTAATATTCCTCGCCGGAGATCAGTCCCGTCATGAGCGCATCGAGCTCCCCGTTCTTCCCGCATCCGGAGAACGGTGGGATATCGGTGAAACCGTCGAGGATGCCGCCCGAGTCGACGTCATAGCTCGGGTAGGTCGCCGTCAGGACGACCCCCATCGGCTCTTCGGTGCGGCAGTTGTCGCCGACCTCCAAGGCGGTACCGTTCACCTCGACGTCGTAGACCCGAATGGACATGTCCACGTTGACGGTCACCAGGCCGTCGTACGGCGGAGTCGGGAGGAAGAAGATCTCGATCTCCATCGGGCTCAGTTGGCTCAGTTCGACCATCGCCGAGTTGGGCATGAAATCAAAGGCGTGGAAGTGGTTCCGGCTCGGTGGGAACTGTTTCTTGCCCTGGTAATTCAGTTCGCCGACGGTCGTCTGGCAGAAACCCGGACGGTCTTCACACAACATCGCCGAGCCCACGGCCAGGTTCACGATTCCCGGCTCGATCCGGCTGGCCGCGCCCAATCCGTCGATGTTGCTGTACCCGCCGAGATAGGCGCACCAGGCCACGCCCTCGTCGCTGATCTGCTCGCACTCGTCCGGGACTTCCCCTTGCGCGACTTCGTTCTTCGGCGCAGCCCGGCCGTCGGGAGACGGCGCCTCGGCGCCGGGAGTCGGTGACGGCTGCTCATCACCCGGTTCTTCTTGCGCCTCACCACGGACCGCAAAGGATCCGATCGTCACGTCCTGGCCTGATTCCGGCGCGCAGTCGAAGGCGACAGCGGGCACCTCCGTTTCCGGACCGTCGTCGGGGTTTCCGTCGTCGGTGTCGTCCGGCCCGTTCTCGGAACCCGCTTCGGGCTCGGATTCCTCGGGTTGCCACCCGAGGATGAGGTTGAGCCGACCGGCCGAGAACGTCAGTTCCCCGGGGACGGTGGGGGTGATCTCGGGCCCGACGCCGGTGGCCGCCACGCGCAGTTCGCCGTTGTCCGGCAACGGTGTCGAGTCGATAGCCAGCTCGGGGAACGCGACGGCTCCCGGCACGGCGTCGTCCTGCGCCTCGGTCGCGACCGAGGCACTGAACCGCGTGCTGCCGGTCACCGACGACACTCCGCGCTCGGCGAGTTCGGCGACGACCGGCTCACCCAATGCCAGCCGGACCGTCACGTCGGTCGGTTCGACCGTCGCCTCGACCGGGGACAACTCGGGCAGCGACAACCCGACCGACACCTTCACCTCGTGCTGCCGGGTTCCCGTTTCGCAGTGGTAGAGCAGTTCCGCGCTCTCGTGCTCCACTCGTGCGCCGTCGTCCGGCACGGGCTGCCCGCCGGAGGCGCTCGGCACGCCGAGCACTCCCGCCAGCACCACCGCGCCAATCACGACGGTGGGGGCCACCTTACGTTGCCTGGCGAACCGGGTCCGTTTCATGCTGTCTCTTCCACTCGGGAGCCGAAGTCCGTCGGCCTCGGGAAGGTCTGTCCGGTCGGCCGCGAACCGCGCACCGACCGGACAGACCGCTCACTCGTACAGCCGCGAGGCCGTCGAGGTCATCGAGATCATCGAGATCACTGCTGGATGACGTCCTGACCCGGCGTCACGGTGTACGACGCCTCGAACGTCACGGTGTCGCCCTCGCTGATCAGGCCGAAGCAGTTCGCGCCCGAGTCGACGGAGGTGACCACCAGTTCATGCACCGACCCCTCGATCGGTGCCGGAGCCAACGTGTCGGTGGCGTTGTCGTAGGTGCCGGGCGCCTCCCCTTCGACGGTGGCTTCACAGCCGGTGCCGGTGAGGGTGGCCACCACTCCGCCGATGTATCCGGTGGTGACACCGTCCGCGTAGGACTCGCCGTTGATGGTCCAGTCCTCGTCCCCGCCGGGAACGACTTCGAAGGTCAGCCCCAACGGACCCGAGCAGTCGTCGAAGGTGATGTTCTCGATGCTGCCGAGCTGTGCGGGAGTACCGCTCGCGCTGCCTTCCAGGACCCCGCTCGCGTCGGACCCGGAGCAGGTGAGCTGCACACCGTTGGCGGTGTTGGTCAGAACTGTCGTGCCGGCGGTGGCCTCGTACGCACCGCCCGGGTCGACGATCCACTCCTGCTGCTCGGCCGATACCGACATCGCGGTGAAGCCGAGGGCGAGCGCTGCCGCGGCAGTGGTGGCGACGATGTCCGAAACACGCCTACGCATAGCGATTCCTTTCCGAACGGGAGCAGGGAACGGTCGAAAGCAAGCGACGCGGAAGACGGTGGTTCTCGAGTCCGCGGTGAACATCGGCCGACGATGCTTGCCGGTAGGCGAAGGAACCAACCTACCAGCCAGTACGTTAGCCGTTCACCAAGCGGTGAACAAGAAATGTCGATGTTTCCGAAAGGTTTACTCGCTCGTTCGGCGCAACGATTGTCATGATCCGATCAAATCCTCTCGGGACTTTGTCCTGGCGAGCATGCCAACGGTTCCGATCCCAGCGGGGGTACGGGATGCTCACAGCAGCACGAATACTTCCCGGGAATTTGTCACGAAAGCACTAGAATTCAAGCGTAACCACAAGACACGGTGCGGCGTTATTGTCAGCACACGCACAACACAAGCGTGTCGACGAACAAAACCGTCGTTCCATGAGTTTATGGAATTCGGTTTTCGCCGACCGAAGGAGACAGCGAGTGGCCATCGACGTCGACAGCGAACGCGGGCGTTCGTTTCCCGGCGCTGCCGCACTACGTCAGACCGGCAGGCTGTACGCGCTCGCTCTCGACGTACTGCGGTACATTCCTCGCAAGCCGTTTCAATTCCGTGAGTTCGTACAGCAATTCTGGTTCATCGCGAGCGTCTCGATTCTGCCCACCGCGCTGGTGGCCATCCCGTTCGGCGGGGTGATCGCGCTGCACGTCGGGTCGCTGACGACCCAGATCGGGGCCCAGTCGTTCACCGGGGCGGCGAGCGTGCTGGCCATCATCCAGCAGGCCAGCCCCATCGTCACCGCCCTGCTCATCGCGGGCGCGGGCGGCTCGGCCATGTGTGCTGACCTGGGTTCGCGCACCATTCGCGAAGAGATCGACGCTTTGGAAGTACTCGGGGTCTCGCCGGTGCAGCGGCTCGTCGTTCCCCGCGTGTTGGCCGCCATGGCGGTCGCCGTGTTCCTCAACGGCATGGTCAGCGTCGTCGGTGTGTGTGGCGGCTACTTCTTCAACGTGATCATGCAGGACGGCACCCCAGGTGCCTACCTCGCCAGTTTCTCCGCGCTCGCTCAGCTGCCCGACCTGTGGATCGGCGAGATCAAAGCATTGATCTTCGGGTTCGTCGCCGGTGTCGTCGCCGCCTACCGCGGCCTCAACCCGGCTGCCGGACCGAAAGGTGTCGGTGACGCCGTGAACCAGTCGGTCGTCATCACGTTCCTGTTGTTGTTCCTCGTCAACTTCGTGCTGACGACCGTGTACCTGCAGCTCGTGCCGCCGAAGGGAATGTGAGTCGTGACCACCCCCGTCCGGCAACGCGCCGTCCACGCCCTCGACCGAAGACTGTCTTTCTTGGACACGCTCGGTGAGTCGATCCTGTTCAGCCTGCGCGCGTTGGCCTGGATTCCCCGCGCGCTGGCGCGCTATCCACGTGAGATCACGCGACTGCTCGCCGAGGTGAGTTTCGGCAGCGGCGCGCTCGCCGTGATCGGCGGCACGGTCGGCGTGATGGTCGGCATGACGATGTTCACCGGCGTGGTCGTGGGCCTACAGGGCTACACGGCCCTGGACCAGGTGGGCACGGCGGCGTTCGCCGGGTTCATCTCCGCGTACTTCAACACCCGCGAGATCGCCCCACTGGTGGCGGGACTCGCGTTGTCCGCCACCGTCGGCTGTGGATTCACGGCCCAACTGGGCTCCATGCGGATCTCCGAGGAGATCGACGCCTTGGAGGTCATGGGCGTACCGAGCGTGCCCTACCTCGTCACCACCCGCATCATCGCGGGCTTCTGCGCGATCATCCCGTTGTACGCCGTGGGACTGCTCACTTCCTACGTCGCCTCGCGACAGATCACCATCTGGTTCTACGGCCAATCCGCGGGCACCTACGACCACTACTTCGAGCTGTTCCTCCCACCGGAGGACGTACTCTGGTCGTTCGGCAAGGTGCTGCTGTTCAGCGTCGTGGTGGTGCTGACGCACTGCTACTACGGCTTCCGGGCCAGTGGAGGACCCGCGGGCGTCGGCGTGGCGGTGGGCCGTGCCGTGCGCACCGCCATCGTCGCCGTGGCTCTGCTCGACTTCTTCGCCAGCCTCGCCATCTGGGGCGCCACGACAACCGTGCGGGTGGCCGGATGAGGAACACACGACTGCGCAAACTCGGGGTCCGCCTCGCGGGTGTGGCTTTCTGTCTCGTGCTCGTGTTGCTGGTGGACCTGTCCGTCCGCGTCTACAACAAGGAGTTCACCGACTCGGTGTCGGTCACGTTGCGCACCGACCACGTGGGCAACCAGCTACGGGAGAACTCCGATGTCAAGGCCAGGGGCGTACTGGTCGGTGAGGTCCGGGCGATCAGGGCCGTGCCCGACGGCGCGGAGATCGACCTCGCGCTCGACCCGGACACCGTGTCACGACTGCCGAAGGACGTCACGGCCCTGCTCGTTCCGAAGACCCTGTTCGGAGAACGCTACGTGCAGCTGTCCGTTCCGGACGGATCCGGCGCGGCTCCCCTGTCCGACGGCGATGTCATCACCCAGGACCGCTCAAGCAACGCCATCGAACTGGAGCGCGTGTTCGACGAACTGCTGCCCGTACTCAAATCCGTGCAGCCGCAGAAACTCGCCAGCACCCTCAGCGCGGTGGCCACAGCACTGGACGGCCGTGGCGAGCAGATAGGCGACACCCTCGTAACCGCGGCGAACTACCTCGAGGAGTTCAACCCCAACCTGCCCGAGCTGCACGAGAACATCCGCGACCTCGGCGAGGTGGCGCAGCTGTACGGCGACATCTCCCCCGACATCCTCGACGCGTTGACCGACGCGGGCATCACGCTCGGGACTGTGGAGGAGCGCAGCACCCAATTGCGAGGCCTGTACGCGCAGGTGACCGTCACCGCCACCGACCTCACCGGATTCCTGCGCGCCAATGCCGACAACCTCATCCGGCTGTCGGCCGAGAGCCGAGCACCGTTGGAGGCCGCCGCGCGCTACTCCCCCGGATTCGGCTGCACTCTTAAGGCCCTCGACGAACTCAAGCCCGCCATGGACGCGGTCCTCGGCAAGGGCACCGACACCCCGGCCCTGCGGATGAACGGCACCGTCACCACCTCGCCGCGCGGCAAGTACGTGCCCGGCGCGGACGATCCGCGCCCCCACGCCGACACCGGTCCTCGCTGCTACCCCAGCGGCATCGCACCGCGAGACGACACACCACCCGCTCCCGCCCGGGACGCGACGGGCCCCGCTGTTCCGGGAGCCGGCGCCGACCTCGGTCTGCCCAACTCGCCGCAGGAACGACAGTTGCTGTCCACACTGCTCGCCGCGGACCTGGGTGTCGCCGCCGACGAGGTCCCCGACTGGAGCAGCGTCCTCCTCGGACCCGTCTACCGCGGCACGGAGGTGACACTGCGATGAGGAAGATCGCCGGACCACTGCTCAAGGGCTTGACGTTCGTGCTCGTCACCACCGTGGCGATGGTGTTGCTGGCCGTGTCCATCTCGAACGTCGGCGTGAACGAACGTGTCGGCTACAGCGCCAGATTCACCGATGTCACGTCGCTCAACACCGGTGACGACGTGCGCATCGCCGGTGTGCGGGTGGGACAGGTGGACGAGTTGGAGATCATCGACCAGCACATCGCCCTGGTGCGCTTCTCGGTGGACGCGACTCGCCGACTGCCCGCCGACGTGACCGCCACCATCCGGTACCGCAACATGCTCGGCCAGCGCTACATCGCCCTGGAACGCGGCGACCCGCCGAGCTCCGACCATCTCCGGCCGGGTGCGGAGATCCCGCTGGAACGCACCCGGCCCGCACTGGACCTGACCGAGCTGTTCCACGGCTTCCAACCCCTGTTCTCGGCCCTGGACCCCGGTGAGGTCAATCAGCTCTCGGGCGAGATCATCCAGGTACTGCAAGGGGAAAGCGGCACCGTGGAAAGCCTGTTGCGCCACACGGGATCGCTCACCGAGACTCTCGCCGACCGCGACCGGGTGATCGGCGAGGTCATCACGAACCTGAACTCGGTGCTCGACACCATCAACAACGAGGGCGACGCGCTGTCCGGCCTCGTCTCGACACTGCAGGAACTGGTGTCGGGCCTGGCAGGGGACCGCGAGGCCATCGGCGAGTCCATCGAGGGCATGGCCGCCCTCACCACGGCCACGGCCGGTCTGTTCGAACAGGCACGTGAGCCGTTGCGGGAGAGCATCGCCGGGTTGCGGGACGTGTCGACGAACCTCGTGTCCGGCTCCGACGACCTGGAACGGTTCCTCGTCACGACCCCGGAGAAGTTCACCGCACTGGGGCGCACGGCCTCGTACGGATCGTTTTTGAACGTCTACCTGTGCGACGGCATCCTGCTGACCGACCCGCCGACGAACATCAACGACGGAGCCCTCCCGGCGAGGTGTAACCGATGACGTCCTTTCGGAAACGCAACCCTTTGGTACTCGGTGTGGTGGGCACCGTCCTGCTCGCGGGAGTGACCATGGCGACGGTCAACTACGAGAACCTGCCCCTCATCGGCGGCGGCACCACCTATCAGGCCGAGTTCGCCGAGGCGGCCGGGCTCGCACCGGCCAACGAGGTGCGGGTGGCCGGCATCAAGGTCGGTGAGGTCACCGATGTGGAGCTCGCCGAGGACCGGGTGCTCGTGTCGTTCCGTGTCTCCGACGCCTGGATCGGCAACAGGACATCGGCCGAGATCAAGATCAAAACCTTGCTGGGGCAGAAATACCTGTCCCTGCACCCCATGGGCGACGCGGTGCAGGACCCCGACGACCCCATTCCGCTCGGCCGCACCACCACGCCGTACGACGTCACCACCGCGTTCGAACAACTCGCCACCACGGCGGGTTCCATCGACACCGAACAACTCGCCGAGAGCTTCCGCACCCTCGGCGACACCTTCGACGGCGCCGAGGAACACGTACGCAGCGCCTTAGACGGCCTGACCTCGCTGTCACAGACCATCGCCTCCCGCGACGAGGAACTCGCCGACCTCCTCGCCAGCGCGCACACCGTCGCCGACACCCTCGCCGACTCCAGCGACGAGTTCGACCGCCTCATCGACGACGGCAACCTGCTGCTCACCGAACTCGACCACCGGCGCGAAGCCATCCACGACCTGCTCGTCGGAGCGCAGGACCTGGCCGAACAGATCTCCGGACTGGTCGCCGACAACACCGAACAACTCGCGCCCACACTCTCCGAACTCGACACGGTGACCAACATCCTGCGGCAGCACCACGACGAACTCGACCGCACTCTCGAACTCGCCGGACCGTACTTCCGGGTCGTCAACAACGCCGTGGGCAGCGGCCGCTGGCTCGACGTGTACGTGTGCGGGCTGGTCGCCGACAACCGCCATCCCTGCAAAGCCCCGGAACGGAGGTGACATCCGGTGACGACCCGATTCCGGTGGACACTGACCAGACTCACCACGGTGCTGGCCGTGGCCGCCGTGGCCACGGCAGGCGCCCTGTGGTGGGTGTTCACCGACCACGGGGACAAGACGGTGACGGCCTACTTCAGCCGCACCGTCGGCGTCTACCCAGGCTCGGACGTGAAAGTGCTCGGCGTCGCCGTCGGTGAGGTCGAGTCGGTGTCCCCCGAAAGCGACCGGGTGCGCGTGACCATGACCGTGGACGGCGACGCACCCGTGGCCGCCGACACCCGCGCACTGATCGTGTCGCCGAGCGTGGTGGCCGACCGGTACGTGCAACTGTCCGACCTGGCCCACGGCGGTCCCCGGCTCGCGGACGACACCGTGATCCCCCGCGCCCGCACCGCCGTCGCCGTGGAACTCGACGAGCTGTACCGCAGTCTCGACGACCTCGCCACCGCGCTCGGACCCGAAGGCGCCAACGCCGACGGTGCCCTGTCCGACCTGCTCGACACCGGGTCCGACGTGCTCGACGGCACCGGCGAGTCGTTTTCCGAAAGCGTGCGTAACTTCGGTGACCTGGCCCGCACACTGGCCGATTCCGACGACGACCTGTTCGCCGCCATCGACTCGTTGTCGACGTTCACCAGGATGCTGGCGGGCAACGACACGCAGGTACGCGAGGCCACCGAACAGCTCGCCAACGTCTCCGACACCCTCGCCGCCGACCGCGAGGAACTGTCCGCGGCCCTGGCCACCCTCGGCAACGCACTGGCCGACGTCCAGTCGTTCGTCGCGGACAACCGCGCGGCATTGAAGTCCAACGTAGACAAACTGGCCGAGACCACCCGGCTGGTGGTGGACCGGCGCGCCTCACTGGCCGAGGCGCTCGACGTCGCTCCCATCGCCGCCGAGAACGCCTACAACGCCTACGACCCGGCGAGCGGCACCCTTCAGGGACGCATCACACCGCTGGAATACCTGCCCCTGGTCTCCGCGTCGGGAGGTGGCCGGTGAACCGACTTTCCCGCACGATCGCGGCCGGAACCGTGGTGGTGTGCCTGCTGGCCTCCGGCTGCGCCACGGAGTTCGACGGGGTTCACGACCTCCCCCTGCCGGGCGGCGCCGACCTCGGCGACGACCCCTACCGCGTCACCGCGCACTTCGACGACGTGCTGGACCTCGTGCCACACGCGGCGGTGAAGGTCAACGACGTCGCCGTGGGCAGGGTGGAGTCCATCGAACTCGCCGACACCGACGACTGGCGGGCCGAGGTCGTGCTGCTCGTCAACGGCGGCATCGAGCTGCCCGCCGACACACTGGCCAACGTCCGCCAGTCCAGCCTGCTCGGCGAGAAGTTCGTCGAACTCGAGGCACCCCGACACCACGGGGACGAACCCAGAGCACCCCTGACGGACGGCACGCTCATCCCCGCCTCCCGCACCAACCGGCACGTCGAGGTCGAAGAGGTCTTCGGCGCGTTGTCACTACTGCTCAACGGCGGCGGCATCGCCCAACTGCGCACCATCAACCGGGAACTGAACGAGGCGCTGGCCGGCAACGAGACCGAGATCAAGGAGTTCCTGTCCCACATCGACCACCTGGTGTCCGATCTCGACTCCCACCGCCACGACATCACCGCCGCGCTCGACGGCCTCGACCGGCTGTCTGCCACCCTCGCCGAACGCGAGGACGCCATCAAAGGCGCTCTCAACGACCTGACCCCGGGACTGGCGGAACTTCGAGACCAGCGCGAGCAACTGGTGACCATGCTGAAGTCGCTCGACGAACTCTCCGACGTCGCCGTGGACGTGATCGACAAGACGAGGGACGACCTGGTGGCCGACCTCGAAGCGCTCGCCCCCACCCTCGACGGCCTCGCCGACGCGGGACAGTCCCTGCCCCGGTCCCTGGAGATCCTGGCCTCGTTCCCGTTCACCGACGCCGTACTCGACGGCATCAAGGGCGACTACCTCAACACCCTCGTCGAGATCGTCCCCGCCGACGGCTACACCGCACCGATCCCCATGCTGCCGCTGCCCACCACCGCCACCCCGGCCGAGTCCGCAGTCGACGGAGGTGACCGCTGATGCTCACCCGTCGGGTCAAGAAGCAAATCGTCGCGTTCGTGGTCGTGGCACTCATCGCCACCGCGTTCGTCGGCGCTAGTTACGCCGGGCTCGGCCGTCTCCTCGGCCAGGACGGCTTCGTCGTCCGCCTGCAACTCGCCGACGGGGGCGGCCTGTTCTCCGGGAGCGAGGTCACCTACCGAGGCGTGGCCGTGGGCGAGGTCGACGAACTCCGCCTCACCGACGACGGCATGGAAGCCGTCCTGATCCTCGACGAGGACGCTCCCGCGATCCCCGCCGATTCCCGAGCCGTGGTCGCCAACCGGTCGGCCGTCGGCGAACAGTACGTGGACCTCCAACCCCGCACCGGCCAAGGCCCCCACTTGGAAGACGGCTCGGTGATTCCACGCGAGTCCACCGCGCTCCCTCTCCCCGTGCACACCCTGCTGGGCAACCTCAGCGCGTTCACCGAATCCGTGCCCACCGAGTCCCTGCGAACCGTGGTGGACGAGCTGTACACCGCGTTCCAGGGCACCGGCGACGACCTGCAGGTATTGCTCGACTCCTCACGCGAGTTCACCCACACCGCCACCGAATACCTGCCACAGACCTCCGCCCTCATCCAAGACGGTGCGACTGTGCTGCGCACCCAGGCGGAATCGGCCGAGGCCTGGCGCTCGTTCGCCGACAACGCCAAGCTCTTCGCCCGCGAGCTCGCCGACGCCGACGGGGATCTACGCGAACTCATCGCCCGCACACCCGGGGCCGCCACACAGCTCAGTGGGCTGCTGGCCGACACCGACCCCGGACTCTCGGCACTCATCGCGAACCTGGTGACCACGTCCGAGCTGTTCTCCGACCGGGTCGACGGCGTGGAGCACCTGTTCGTCATGCTGCCGAAGGCGACCGCGGCCACGTCCGCCGCGCTCGACGGCGACGAGTTCTCGGTCGCGCTCACGTTCTTCGACCCGGTGCCATGCCTGAGCGGCTACGAAGGCACGCCACACCGCGCCGGTGAGGACAGCGGCGACGCGCCGTTCAACACCGACGCCGAGTGCACCGTGCCCTACGGGGACCCACGCGCCGTGCGGGGTTCTCAGCACGTGCCGGAAGGCGGACTGCCACCGGCGGTACCACCGGGTGTGCTCGCCGACGACGACCACACTCGCGAGTCGCTGGAGGACATGCTGTGGCTCGACGAATGAGCTGGCGGCGCGTGCTCACCGGCGCCGCCGTCGCCGTCGTCGTCATCGCCGCGATGTTCGCGGTCCGGGGTGTGCTGGCCTGGATCTCGGCCGCCGGTGACGAGGACCTGGACACGGCGAAGGCCCGCGACGAAGCCCTGCGGGCAGGCCGCCAACACGTAGCCGAGCTGACCACAATGGACCACGAAGATGTCGAGGGCGGTCTGCGTCGGTGGCTGGACGTCGCCACGGGGCCGCTGCGCTCCGAACTGGAGGACACCGAACCGGCGACACTCAGCGCCGTGGAACAGGCCGGCACCGTGGCGACCGGAACGGTGCTGACGGCCGGACTCAGCGAGTTCAACGCCGAGGCCGGCACCGCCACCCTGCTGGCCTCCGTGGAGGTCACCACCGCACGCGAGAGCGCCGACCCGGTGTTCGCACGCAACCGGTACCGCGCGCAACTGCGGCATACCGACGACGGCTGGAAGGTCGCGTCGTTCGAACCGATTCCCACCGGTGGTGCGTCGTGAACCGCCGTCTCCTGACGTTTCTGGTCGTCACTTCCCTACTCACCGGTTTCGGGGCGGCGGGCACCCTGTGGGCGCACGAAGCGCGGACCTCGGCCTCGGCGCTCGATCTCACCCACGTCGACGTCGATGCCACGCTGGAAGTGCGTTCGGCTGTCACGCGGTCGGTGAACAAGGTGCTGACGTACCGCTTCGACGATGTGGAAGCCACCGTCCGCTCCGCCGAGGACCTGCTGCGGAGAAACGCGCGAGAGGAGTATCGGCGACTGTTCACCCAAGTGAGCGCGAACGCTCCGGAGCAGCGGCTCACCGTCACCACGCGGGTGGTGGACACTGCGGTGCTGTCGTTGACGGAAGAGCACGCACGGGTACTCGTGTTCGCCGACCAGACCGCGACCCGAAGCGGCGGTGAACCGACGCACGCCGCGGCCCAACTCCTGGTGACGGTGGAACGTCACGACGGCCGCTGGCTGGTGACCGACCTGGCCCAAACCTGACGCCGCCCACCGTGTCCGCAGCCTGTGTAGTCGTGTCCGCAGCCTGCGTAGCCGTTCGCACGCTTCACGGCCGACGTTGCCTCGGCAATGCCGGAGACACCGTCGACATCGGCATGGTGCGCAACGCCAGTTCCAACTCGAATCGGGCGTCCGGATCGCGCAGTCGGTCACCGAACGTCGATTCCAACTGCCGCATCCGGTACCGCACAGTCTGCGGATGCACTTCCAACCGCTCGGCCATGTCCACCACGTTCCCCTGCGCGTCGATCCACGCCCGCAAGGTCTCCAACATGCGTTCACGCTGACGCGGCGTGAACCCGTCGAACGCCGCGAGCAGACGCCGCCGCAGCTGGGTGGTCAGCGCCTCGTCCGAGTGCAACAGCAATACGGGCAGGCACTCCTGGGCCCACACGACCCGACGTGGCGGCAACACGCCCTCGTCCACCAACGCCAACGCCTTACGCGCCCACCGCAACGAATCGGCCACCCCGTCCAACGGCACACACGGCCCCACAGCCAACCGGCACCGTGGCAACGCCTGTTCGAGCGAGGCGATGCGTTCTCGGGTCATCGGTCCGGGCAGGAGCAGCCGCGGTTCGACCCCGGTCAGCTCGGCCAACACATCCGCGTCGAGCGGAAGTCGATGCGCGGGACTGAGTCGATGCAGCGGGCGCACGGCGACCGGCGTCGCCTTCTTCGGCATCGCCCACCCGACGAGCTGTGCGAGCTCGTCGATCGCCTCGGGTGCCACGGCGGGACGTTCCAGGATCAGCTGCAGCAGCCGTCGCCGCCACGTGTCGAGGGCGTCGGCGGAACTCGCTTTAGCCTCCAGGAAACCGTCGAGCGCCACCGACGCCAACTCGTCCATGAACCCGAGGATCGCGTCGGCCAGGTGCGACATCACCGCCGACGAGAACCCGCTGCGCCGACCGACCTCCATGATCCGCCGCCACGCCACCCGTGCCCCCACGCGATAGGCGGCCTGCAGCGTGTCGAGACTGCGGCCCTCCCGCATCTCGTACTGTCCGAGTCTTCGGTGCACTTCGTGTGCGTGCTGTTTGGACGCACTCGGATCGGCGATCTGGGCGAGGAACAACGACACCGCGTGCTGCACACCGGCTCTGATGGACTTTCCGTAGGGGCCGTCGAGCGGTCTGCGGTACTCGGGGATCACGGCACGGATCTCGGTGACGATCTCGTCGGCCACGCTCTCCAGTTCGGGCCGCATGATCTCGGCGAGTTGCCCCGAAAGCACGACTGAGTCGGCGGCACCATACGCTGATCGTCCTGCCACGCTGACAAGCTCCCTTCCCGCACCGTTGAGGGACGCACTGCCACGATCAGTTCAGCAGACCAGAAAAGGTATCACCGGAAACCGACGGTTCGGGGCGGCCGCGTCCGATATGACGAAATCCCGCCGTCCCTGTTGTGCGGCTGTGACAATTCCGTCCGGTTACGGCTCCAACCGACGGTGCAGTGCCTGCACCACGGGGATCAACGGCGTGACCTCCGCCCGGTCTTGGGCCGTGCACTCGGTGAGGGAGGCTCCGACGACGTCGAATTCGGCGAGGGCGTCGAGACAAGCGACGAGCCGATCGATACCGAGACCACCGGGTTCGTGGTAGTGGGGGCCGGAGAACTCGCCGGGGTCGAGTACGTCCACGTCGACGTGCACGTACACCGTGCTCACGTTCGCCGCGCGCAACGCGTTCACCACGTCGTCCGGGGTGGCCGACGCGGGCACGTGCCGCAACAGGCCATCGTCGAGAGCGGCCCGCTCGGCGGGATCGAAGACCCGGGCGCCCACGAGGACGGCTTTGCCCGGCTCCACGGCGGGATCGGCCACGAAATCGGGGTCGCCCTGCCCCAGCAACGACCGCAGCACCATGCCGTGAAACGCGCCGGACGGCGACGTGTCGGGGGTGTTGGCGTCGGCGTGCGCGTCGAACCAGAGCACACCGAGTCCGGGCCCGTACCGGTACCGGGCCACACCGATCGGCACGAGGTCGACGGCACAGTCCCCGCCGAGCGTGAGTACCGGGCCCTCGGGGTTCTCCAACACCGTCAACTGTGCGCCACGGTTGTCGAGCAACGCGGCCCGGTTAGCCATCCCACGTTCGACGGGCGAGCCCTCTCGGCCGACGGGCACCCGCGAAACGGGCGTGTCGAGTACCTCCTCGGTGAGCGAGGCCAACACCTCGCATCCGGTGGTCAGCCGGGACGACGCTCCGTCCCAACCCGCGCCCTGCCACTGCGGTACCGCATGCACTCGCATGGCACTCACCCTACGGGCACCACAGCGGAATCGGGCGACCTCGGCGACATCGACAGCGTCGGCGATGCCGCCGGAAAAAGCCGGTACTACTCCAGCACTATCAGCAGGTCGCCACCCTCCACCTGCTGCACCGAGTTGATCGCCAGTCGCGACACCGTGCCACTCGTCGAAGCGGTGATGGCGGCCTCCATCTTCATCGCCTCGATGGTGGCCACGGTGTCCCCCGCCTCGACCGAGTCGCCTTCCGACACCGCCGCCGTCACCACACCCGCGAACGGCGCGGCGACGTGTTTCGGGTTGTCCTTGTCCGCCTTCTCCTTCGCGGGCAGGTCGACGGCCACCGAACGGTCCCGTACCTGGATGGGCCGAAGTTGCCCGTTGAGAGTCGCCATGACGATACGGATGCCGCGCTCGTCGGCCTCCCCGATCGCCTCCAACTCGATCAGCAACCGAACCCCGGGTTCGAGGTCGACGGCGTACTCCTCGCCCGGACGCAGCCCGTAGAAGAAGTCCTTGCTCGGCAACACACTCGTGTCGCCGTAGTCGTGGCGGTGTGCCTCGAACTCCTCCGTCGGCCCCGGGAACAGCAACCGGTTCAACGTCGCGCGCCGATCGTTCTCCAGCTCCCGGCGGTCCTCGGCGGACAGCTCCACGGTCGGCCGCGACTCCGCACGACCCTGCAACGCCTTGCTGCGGAACGGCTCGGGCCAGCCACCGGGCGGGTCACCCAGCTCGCCCCGCAGGAAGCCGATCACCGAATCGGGGATGTCGTACTTGCCGGGCTCGGCTTCGAACTCCTCCGGAGACACCCCCGCGCCCACCAGATGCAGGGCGAGGTCACCGACCACCTTGGACGACGGTGTGACCTTCACAAGCCGGCCGAGAATGCGGTCGGCCGCGGCGTACATCGCCTCGATCTCCTCGAACCGGTCACCCAGCCCCAGCGCGACGGCCTGGGTACGCAGGTTCGACAACTGCCCACCGGGGATCTCGTGGTGGTAGACCCGGCCGGTGGGCGAAGCCAGCCCGGCTTCGAACGGCGCGTAGATCTTGCGCACGGTCTCCCAGTACGGCTCCAGGTCGCCGACGGCCTGCAGGCTCAGCCCGGTGGGCCGATCGGAGTGATCCGTGGCGGCCACGAGAGCAGACAGCGACGGCTGTGACGTGGTACCCGCCATCGACGCCACGGCCCCGTCCACGGCGTCGGCACCCGCGCCGATGGCGGCGAGATAGGTCGCCAGCTGCCCACCCGCCGTGTCGTGCGTGTGGACATGCACCGGCAGGTCGAACTCCTTGCGCAACGCTCCCACGAGCTTGGCCGCCGCGGGCGCCCGCAACAGCCCGGCCATGTCCTTGATCGCGAGGACGTGCGCCCCCGCGCCGACGATCTGCTCGGCGAGCTTGAGGTAGTAGTCGAGCGTGTAGATCTTCTCGTCGGGATCCAGCAGGTCGGAGGTGTAGCACAACGCCACCTCGGCCACGGCCTTCCCCGTTGCCCGCACCGCGTCGATGGCCGGGCGCATCTGCTCGACGTCGTTGAGCGCGTCGAAGATGCGGAAGATGTCGATGCCGGTGGCGGTCGCCTCCTCCACGAACGCCTCGGTCACCTCCGTGGGGTACGGCGTGTACCCCACGGTGTTACGGCCCCGCAGCAACATCTGCAGACAGATGTTCGGCATGGCCTTACGCAGTGCCTCCAAGCGCTCCCACGGGTCCTCGGCGAGGAACCGCAGCGCGACGTCGTAGGTGGCGCCGCCCCAGCACTCCACCGACAGCAGTTCCGGCGTGGTCCTCGCCACGACCGGCGCCACGGTCAGCAGGTCCTTGGTGCGCACCCGGGTGGCGAGCAGCGACTGGTGGGCGTCCCGGAACGTCGTGTCGGTGACCCCGAGAGTCGGCGACGACCGCATCCACCGCGCGAAGCCCTCGGGACCGAGCTCCTCCAGCTTCTGCTTCGACCCGAAAGGTGGGTCGCCCTCCGGCACCTTCGGCAGCTTCTTCTCAGGATCGATCAGGCGGGGCCGCTCACCGTTGGGTTTGTTGACGGTCACATCCGCGAGATAGGTCAGCAACCTGGTGCCACGGTCGGCGGAACGCCGGGCCGTCAACAGATGCGGCCGCTCTTCGATGAACGCCGTGGTGACCCGCCCCTCACGGAAATCGGGGTCGTCGAGCACGGCCTGCAAGAACGGGATGTTGGTGGCCACCCCTCGAATGCGGAACTCGGCCACCGCGCGCTGCGCCTTGTCCACGGCCGCGGCGAACGTACGGCCCCGGCAGGTGAGCTTCACGAGCATGGAATCGAAGTGCGCGCTGACCTCCGCGCCCGCGAACGCCGTACCACCGTCGAGCCGGATCCCCGAACCACCGGGCGACCGATATGCGCTGATCATGCCGGTGTCGGGACGAAACCCGTTGGCGGGGTCCTCGGTGGTGATGCGGCACTGCAACGCCGCGCCGCGCAGGTACACAGCCTCCTGCGACAACCCGAGATCGGCCAGGGTCTCCCCCGCGGCGATGCGCATCTGTGCCTGCACCAGGTCCACATCGGTGACTTCCTCAGTCACCGTGTGCTCCACCTGGATGCGCGGGTTCATCTCGATGAACACGTGGTTGCCGTCGCGGTCCACGAGGAACTCCACCGTGCCCGCGTTACGGTAGCCGATTTGCCGGGCGAACCGCACCGCGTCGGCACAGATGCGTTCCCTCAGCTCGGGATCGAGATTGGGGGCCGGAGCGAGTTCGACCACCTTCTGGTGCCGCCGCTGTACCGAACAGTCCCGTTCGTACAGATGGATGACACCGTTCTCGTCGCCGGTACCGTCGCTGAGGATCTGTACCTCGATGTGGCGAGGCTGGACGACCGCCTTCTCCAGGAACACGGTCGGGTCACCGAAAGCCGACTCAGCCTCGCGCGCCGCCGCCTCGATCGACTCACGTAACGAGGCCCGGTCCTGCACCAGCCTCATACCGCGGCCCCCACCACCGGCGACGGCCTTCACGAACACCGGGAAGCCCAACTCCTCGGCCGCCTCGACCAATGTGTCCACATCAGACGAGGGCTCCGAGGAACCGAGCACGGGAACACCGGCCTGCCTCGCCGCATTCACCGCGCGTGCCTTGTTGCCGGTCAGCTCCAGCACCTCGGCACTCGGCCCGATGAACGCGATCCCGGCTTCGGCGCACGCCCGGGCCAGGTCCGGGTTCTCGGAAAGGAAGCCGTAACCCGGATAGATCGCGTCGGCGCCCGCCATCCTCGCGGCGCTCACGATCTCGTCGACCGACAGATAGGCCCTCACCGGATGTCCCGACTCGCCGATCTCGTACGCCTCGTCGGCTTTCAGCCGATGCAGTGAGTTTCGGTCCTCGTGGGGGAACACCGCGACGGTTCCGACGCCCAGCTCGTAGGCTGCGCGGAACGCGCGGATCGCGATCTCACCCCGGTTGGCGACGAGTACCTTGCGGAACATGCCCGGTCCTTCCTGTTTTCGGATCGGTCGCGAAAGGCACGTTACCCCGGGTTTCCCGCCCAGCGGGAGGTCACCCTACCGTGACGGGGCTCATGCGCCCGGTATGTGGGACAGTCCGCAGCCCACGGCGTCGTGTCCGCAGCCCACGGCGTCGTGTCCGCAGCCCACGGCGTCGTGTCCGCAGCCCACGGCGTCGTGTCCGCAGCCCACGG
>JAJYTH010000167.1 GCA_021793175.1 Actinomycetes bacterium | reverse complement strand
CAGCCCACGGCGTCGTGTCCGCAGCCCACGGCGTCGTGTCCGCAGCCCACGGCGTCGTGTCCGCAGCCCACGGCGTCGTGTCCGCAGCCCACGGCGTCGTGTCCGCAGCCCACGGCGTCGTGTCCGCAGCCCACGGCGTCGTGTCCGCGAGGTGTGGCGTAGGAACAACTACGCCACCTGCGGACACGACTACGGGAAGTGCGGACACAGCTGCACAACCTGCGGACACGGCGCTCAGCTCTTCTCGAGATACTCGGCACGCTCGTCGTCGATCGTGTCGGCCGCCAGTTTGGCGAGTCCCGGGTGCTCGACGAGCTCGGGGTCGGCGTCCACGATCCGCTGCGCCACTCGCCGTGACGTGGCGATCAGCTCTTCGTCCCGCAACAGCGACAACAGCTTCAGCCCCGAACGTTTACCCGACTGCGCGGATCCGAGGATGTCGCCCTCCCTGCGCAGTTCCAGGTCGAGTTTCGACAGTTCGAAACCGTCGGTGGTGGACTCGACGGCCGCCAACCGCGCTCGGGTGGACGTGCCGTCGACGGCCTCGGTGACGAGCAGGCACAGGCCGGGCACGTCGCCTCGGCCGACCCGGCCGCGCAACTGGTGCAGCTGGCTGACTCCGAACCGATCGGCATCCATGATGATCATGATGGTGGCGTTGGGGACGTTGACACCGACCTCGACGACGGTCGTCGCCACCAGCACGTCGAGTTCGCCCGCGGCGAAAGCACGCATCACCGCGTCCTTCTCGTCCCCGGGCAGTCGACCGTGCAGCACTCCGATCCGCAGCCCGGCGAGCGCACCGTTCTCCAGCTCGGGCGCGAGATCCAGTACCGCGATCGGGGGGCGTTCGGTCTTGTCCGACGGCGGTTCGTCGCCGATGCGTGGGCACACGACGTACGCCTGGTGTCCCTTGGCGACCTCCTCCCGCAGTCGTTCCCAGGCCCGCTCCAACCAGGCCGGTTTCTCCGCCGCGGGTACCACGGTGGTGGAGATCGGCGATCGGCCCGACGGCAGCTGTCGCAGCGAGGAGGTCTCCAGGTCGCCGTAGACGGTCATCGCGACGGTTCTGGGGATAGGGGTCGCGGTCATCACCAACACGTGTGGGTTGGTGTTCTCGGCTCCTCGCGAGCGCAGGGCGTCGCGTTGTTCGACACCGAAGCGGTGCTGTTCGTCGATCACCACGAACGCCAGGTCGGCGAACGAGACGTGTTCCCCGAGCAGCGCGTGGGTGCCGACCACGATCCCCGCCGCACCGCTGGCCGTGTCGAGTAACGCCTGTTTGCGTTCCCGTGCGGGTAGGGAGCCGGTGAGCAACGTGACCCGGGTCGCCACTTCCGAAGCGCCCAGTTCTCCCGCTTTCGCCAGGTCACCGAGGAGTTCCCGCAACGACCGCGCGTGTTGGGCGGCCAGCACCTCGGTCGGGGCGAGCAGGGCCGCCTGCCTGCCCGCGTCCACCACCTGCAACATCGCGCGTAGCGCGACGACGGTCTTGCCGCTGCCGACCTCGCCCTGCAGCAGGCGGTTCATCGGGTGTTCCCCGGCCAGGTCGGCGCTGATGGCTTCTCCGATCTCACGCTGCCCCTCGGTGAGTCGGAAGGGCAGTCGCGCGTCGAACGCCTCCGCGATACCGCCCTGCCGTGGCGGGCAAGCGGGCGCGGGTCGGGCGCCGGTGGTGTGTCGTCGCCGCGCGAACACCAGCTGCACCGCCAGTGCCTCGTCCCACTTGAGGCGGGTGCGGGCGGCCTGGAGGTCGGCGTCGCTGCGTGGGCGGTGAATGCCGTGCAACGCCTCGAACAGCGTGGGCAGGTGGTGTTCGAGGCGCAACCACTCGGGGAGCGGGTCCGGTTCCTCGTCGAGCAACTCCAGTGTCTGACGCACGGCCTTGGCGATGCGCCACGACGGCAGCCCCTGGGCGGCCGGGTACACCGGGATGATCTGCGACAGGAAGTCGTCCACGGTCGACAACCCGTCGGCGGGGTCGGCCGAGCCCGTGTCGATCAGTTCGTACTCGGGGTTGGCCAGCTGGAGGGTGCGGCGGAACATCGTGACCTTGCCCGCGAACAATCCCGTCCGGCCCGGCCGCAATTCCCGTTCCCGCCATGTCTGGTTGCCGAAGAACGCGCATGTCAGTCTGCGCTGGCCGTCGGTGATGGTGGCTTCCAGGATCGAGCCCCTACGGGACCGCATGGGTTTCTTCGTGACGTGTTCCACGCGCGCCAATACGGTGACGTGCTCGCCGATCTCCAGGCCCGCGATGTCGGTGAGCTCGCCTCTGCGCGCGTAGCGGCGCGGATAGTGCCGTAGCAGGTCTCCGACGGTGTGCAGGCCGAGCGAGGCGGCCAGCGCTTTCGCCGTCCTCGCGCCCACCACACCCGTGAGCCCGTCACCCAACCCGGCCATGTCACTCCACACCCATCAACAGCATCGCATCGGTCTGTCCACCGGAATAGCACACCAGTTCGACATCCGGCCGTTCGGCGCGCACGTGTTCGGCCAGGACGTCGGCGATGCCTTCGGGCGCGTCGTCTCCCACGAGCACGGTGACCAGTTCGCCGCCCACCGCGAGCATGCGGTCGAGCACCCCGATCGCCGCGCGTTCCACTCGACCGGCCGTTTCCCTCGGCTCGATCAGCACCACCTCGCCGTCGATGAATCCCACCACGTCCCCCGCGGCGGCCCGGCCGACCCACGTGATGGCGTCCTCGGCCGCGACCGTGAGTTCACCTCTTCGGGTGGCCGCCGCGGCCTCGGCCATAGCCACCACGTCGGCGCCGGCCCTGCGGTCCGGGTCGTGGACCGCGAGTGCGGCCAGCACCTGTACCGGCGAGGCGCACGGCACCACGACGACGTCCCGTCCGGCCAACATCGGATGGTTGGTGACGCGTTCGGCGGCGGCGGTCAGCCGGACACCCCCGGGGAGGACGGTGATGTGTGTGGCGGCCGCCCCGCCTATCAGGGTCAGGAGTTCCTCGGTGGTCGGTTCCCGGTCCGCGTCCACGGCGAGCACCGATGTGCCCTCGCCGTCGATGAGCCGAGCCAGCGCGTCACCGTGTACCACCGCCACCACGGCGCGGTCAGCGCCCGTGGCGGCCGTGTCGGTGGGTTTCGGGGTGAGCAACGGTTCGACCCGCACGTGATGGGGCCTGCCGTGGTCGATCCCCACCTCCAGTGCCGCGCCGATGTCGGCGCAATGCACGTGGACTGCGTATTCGGACTCGCCCGCCTCCGCCACCGTCACGCTGTCCCCCAACGCCGACAGCTCCCGGCGCAGTCCGGACAGGTCTTCCGCCCGGTTCTCGTCCGACACGGTGAGTAGGTACATGACTTCCCACACCTGGGGGGCGGGGTCGGTGGGAACCGTCTCGACGACGTCCACGGGCGTTCGGGTCCGCGTTCCGGTCAGGACCTCCACGAGTGCGTCGAGGACGGCGAGCAGTCCGCGCCCGCCCGCGTCCACCACTCCCGCCACGGCGAGAGGAGCAAGTTGGTGCGGGGTCTGCGCCAGCGCGTCGGCGGCGACCTTGGCGGCCAGTGTGGCGACGTCGCCGGGGTCCGGGTCGGCCACGAGTTCGTCGAGCGCGGTCGTCACGGCGTGCAGCACGCTGAGCATCGTGCCCGCCACGGGCCGCGCCACGGCGGTCGTCGCCGTGGTGTCGGCAGCGCGCAACGCGTCCGCCAACGCCGGGCCGTCCAGTTCCCGTGTGGTTCCGGCCGAGCGCGCCATCCCCCGCAGCACCTGCGACAGGATGATCCCGGAGTTGCCCTTCGCCGCCCGTACCGCGGCGTCGGCCAGGACGGTCAGGGCCGTACCGGCGTCCGGCGGAGCGGCCTCCGCCAGCGCGTTCCGCGCGGCGGTCACCGTGTGCAACAGGTTGGAGCCGGTGTCGGAATCGGCCACGGGATAGACGTTGATCTCGTCGATCTCGGCCCGTAACGCGCGCAGCTCGCGCACACAGGCGTCGACCCAGTCCCGTATCGCCTCCGCGTCCAAGGCCCGCACCCGCGTATCCTCCATAGCCGGTATCGAGGCATCCGCAGGCGAGGGTAGCGACCCCGCTGAGGCGGCGGAGAGCGCACCAGTTACGCTATTCGAGTTGCCCGGTGCCGCCGGGTGGTTCGTTTACCGATTCTTTTCGAGGAGTGTTCGACGTGGCTGCCGTGTGCGACGTCTGTGGCAAGGGGCCGGGCTTCGGCAAGTCGGTCTCACACTCTCACCGGCGCACCAACCGCCGGTGGAACCCGAACATCCAGACCG
>JAJYTH010000058.1 GCA_021793175.1 Actinomycetes bacterium | reverse complement strand
CCGGAGAGTTGCCGCGGATAGCGGTCCCGGAATTCGGCCGGGTCGAGTCCCACAAGGTCCATCAGCTCGTCGACGCGGTCCCGGATGCGCTTGCGGTCCCACTTCAGCAGCCCCGGCACCACACCGATGTTCTGCGCGACCGTGAAGTGCGGGAACAGCCCGGCCTGCTGGATGGCGTAGCCGATCTTGCGGCGCAGCTTGTCGGCGTCGAACGACTGGACGTCCTCTCCGTCGATCGTGATGCGTCCCGACGACGGCTCGATCAGCCGGTTGATCATGCGCATGGTGGTGGTCTTGCCGCACCCGGAAGGACCGACCAGGATCACGATCTTGCCGGCCGGGATCGTCATGCTGACGTCGGCGACAGCGGGTTCGGAGCTTGCCGGATAGCGTTTGGTGACGTTGTCCAACCGGATCTCGACACCACTGGGTTTGTCAGCCACGAATCCCCCTCGAAACGGTGAGGCGAGCGATCAGGAAGTACACGCCCTCCAGCAACAGGGCGAGGATGACGACGCCAAGCGTTCCAGCCAGCGCCTGGTTGGTCGCGTTGGCGCTGCCCGCCCTGGTCAACCCCGAGAACACCTCGCTGCCGAGCCCGGGCCCCTTGGCGTAGGCGGCGATCACCGCGATGCCCATCAGCATCTGCGTGGCCACGCGCATCCCCGCGAGGATGGCGGGCCAGGCCAGCCGCAACTCCACCCTGGTGAGCACGCCGAGGCGGCTCATACCGATGCCTTTGGCCGCATCCGTCACCGCCGGGTCCACACTCGCCAGCCCCACGATGGTGTTCCGCGTGATCGGCAACAGCGCGTACAGAACCAGCGCTATCACCGTCGGTGTCGCCCCCAGGCCCACGACCGGGATCAACAGCCCGAGCAGCGCGAACGACGGAATGGTCAGGATGGTGCTGGCCAGCGCGGTCGCCACCGCCGAACCGACCGGGCTGCGGTAGACCGCGATGCCGATTCCGATGCCGAGCAACGCCGCGATGATCGCGGACTGTACGACCTCACTGACGTGGAGGAACGCCTGAAGTGACAGTCGCTCCCACCTGTCGGCCACATACTCGAACAAGCTCATGGACCACCTATTCGCTTCCTGGGCAGCGAGTCAATGACGCGAATACGTTTCACGACTCTCGTGGGAACGGCAACCGGCTCAGGAGATTCGTCTCAATCGGTCCACCCCAATAGGCTGGGTGGTATGAGCAGCCGTTCCGCCCCTGAGCGCGCTATGAGCAGCGTACGCGGAATTCTGCTCGCGGGCTGCTCGGCCACACTCAGTGTGGCCGCTCACGCATTCGGTGGAGGGACCCTTCCCCACCTGTTGCCCACGGTCGCGTTGACCGTGTTGATCGGGTGGATCGCGACCGCGTTGGCGGAACAGACCCGCGGCGCAGCGGGCGTTCTGCTCGTCCTCGGCGGGGCACAGCTGGTGTCCCATCTGGTGTTGGGCGAGCTGTCGGGGCACGTGGTCAACGGCACCGCCATGCTGGTCTGCCACGGCGTCGCCACCGTGATCACCGCGTTCGTGCTGGCCCGGGCGGAGACGATGCTCGCCGTGGCGGCCGACGTGCTGTCGGTGCTGCGTGGCCTGCTCGTCGTGTGCGTTGCCTCACCGGCGCACATCGACGCACCGGGCGGATACCTCGTCCGCGCCGCGGAAGGCCTGCCCATCGTGACCGTTCTGCTCCGCCGCGCGCATCCGAGACGTGGCCCACCGACGAACCTCCTGAACAGCGCCGATGTTTCACACTTTCCCGACGCACAGTCCAGGAGGACCCTCTTTTGTCAACAAATCGACATTTCGTGCACATCGCGGTGACCGCCGCGGCCGCCGGAACGACCATGCTGCTCGCGGGCGGCATCGCATCCGCCCACGTCACCGCCAACGTCTACGGCGACGACCCCGAACAGGGCGGCTACGGTGCCATCGTGCTGCGGGTGCCCAACGAAGAAGCACAGGTGGGCACCACCAAACTGGAGATGACCCTCGACCCCGAGTACGGCATCACGTCGGCCCGCACCAAGCCCGTCCCCGGTTGGACGGCCGAGGTCACCGAGACCGACGATGTCGTAACCAAGATCACGTGGACGGCCGAGGAAGGCCACGAGATCGCGGCCGGCAGTCACTCCTACGAGGAGTTCGAGTTCCTCATCGGAGCGTTGCCCGACGACGTCGACACGCTCGTACTCCCCACCGCACAGACATACTCCGACGGCAAGACCGTGAACTGGGAACAACCCCCGACGGAGAGCGCCCCGGAACGTCCCGCGCCGGTCGTAGAACTCGCCGAGTCGTCCGGATCGGGACACGGACACGGCGGCACCGACGAGGCCGAGGACGCCCAGGGAAGCGAGGAGAGCACCGACGCGTCCGACGGCACAGCACGCCTGCTCGGCGGTGCGGGTCTGGTTCTCGGAGCTCTCGGATTCGGCCTCGGAGTGGGTGCCACCCTGCGGGCCAGGAAGGCAGGTAAGTCATGAAGCGACTCATCGCGTTCGTCACCACCCTCGCCGTCGCGTTGTTGACGATGGTCACGGCGGCTCTTCCCGCGTCGGCGCACAACGTGCTGATCTCGTCGAGCCCCGCCGAAGGCGAGGAGCTCGACACCGCGCCCACCGAAGTGGTGCTCACCTTCGACCAGCCGGTTCAGGACGCCGACGTCAACGAGATCGCGGTCACCGGCCCCAACGGTGACCAGTGGGCCGAGGGAACCGTCGAGGTGGACGGCCCCACGGTGTCCGCACCGCTCCGGCCGCTCGGACCGGCGGGTGAGTACGTCATCGGTTACCGCGTGCTGTCGGCCGACGGTCACCCGGTTTCCGCGGAGATCCGGTTCACCCTCACCTCGCCCGGGCCGGGGCAGGCCAGCGGCACCGCCGACGGTGACCAGAGCGGGGCGGAACAGGGCGAGGCCGGTGACACCGCCGACGCCGAAGCGACCGCGGACCAGGACGACTCCGAGGGAGTGCCCGTGTGGGTGTGGATCGTGGGCGCCGCGGTGTTGCTGATCGCCGGGCTCGTGGTCGCGCTGCGCATGGGCAAGTCCCAGGAGTAGCGCTTTTCGGTTCAGCGCTGGTTCAGTGGTAGCACTCCACGGATGGGGCCGGGTTCGCGAGGGCGGGCCCGGCCCTACCGTTTGCGCAGGTGTCTGCGCACTCTGGCCCGTTCCGCTTTGCGTTCGGCCTTGCGTTCGGCGTGGAGTTTCCTCAGCGACTGCATGACCTCGTCCTCGCTGACCACCAGCGGATCATGACGCAGGTCCCGGTACAGCGAGACACACAGCGCGATCATGACGAGCACGAACGGCACCGATACGAGAATGGTGAGGTTCTGCAGCCCGTTGAGGGCGTCGTCGCCGCCGACCAGGAGCATCACGGCCGCGACCGCACCCATCACCGCGCCCCAGAAGATGACGATCTTGCGACGTGGGCCCGCTGAACCCCGCTGCGAGAGCGTGCCCATCACCACGGAGGCCGCGTCGGCACCGGACACGAAGAAGATCGACACCAGGATCATCACGATGATGGCGATCGGCAGGAACAGCGGCAGGTTCTCCAACAGCGTGAACGTGGCCGCCTCCTCACCACCGGCACCTGCGATGTCCACACCGGAACGCTGGTACTGGATGGCGGCACCACCGAAGATCGAGAACCAGACCAGGCCGACGACGCTGGGCACGGCGATCACGCCGATGACGAACTCCCGGATCGTGCGTCCCCGCGAGATACGCGCGATGAACATGCCGACGAACGGTGCCCACGAGATCCACCACGCCCAGTAGAAGACGGTCCAGTCGGCCAACCACTGCCGCATCTCGTCGCCGCCGGTCACGCCGGTCCGTCCGGCCATGGCGGACAGGTCGTGCAGGTAGTCGCCGAGGGCGCCCGGCACCATGTTGAGGATCAATACCGTCGGCCCCACCACCAGGACGAACACCGCCAGCAGGGCGGCGAGCACCATGTTGATGTTCGACAGCCACTGAATACCTCTCGCGATGCCGGACACGGCCGAGGCCACGAAGGCGACCGTGAGCACCGCGATGATCGCCACCAACACCCCGGTACCGGGTCTGTCGGCCCAACCCACGGCCGACAGACCCCCACCGACCTGCAAAGCACCGAGGCCGAGCGAGGCGGCCGAGCCGAACAGCGTCGCGAAGATCGCCATGATGTCGATGGCCTTGCCCAGCGACCCCTCACTGCGTCGCTTGCCGATCAGGGGTTCGAACACGGCCGAGATGAGCTGACTGCGCCCCTTGCGGAACGCGCTGTAGGCGATGGCCAGGCCGACGACGGAGTAGATCGCCCACGGATGCAAGGTCCAGTGGAACAACGTGGTCGCCATCGCCGTGTGAACGGCCTCGTCGGAATTGGGCGGCGCCGTTCCGGGAGGAGGCTCGACGAAGTGTGCGACAGGCTCGTAGACGCCAAAGAACATCAGCCCGATGCCCATACCGGCGCTGAACATCATCGCGATCCACGAGACCGTCCGGAATTCCGGCCGCTCGTCGTCCCTGCCCAGGGGGATACGGCCGTACCTGCTGACCGCCACCGCGATGGCGAAGAGCACGAAACCGCTCGCGGTGAGGACGAACGCCCAGCCGCCGTACGGGATCACGGCATCGTTCAGGAGCGTGTCGGCGACGGTGGCGAGACTGCCGGGTGACACGATCCCCCACGCCACGATGGCCAGCGCGATGATCGCCGCCACCCCGAACACGACGTGATCGGTCTGGGCGGGACGGTGCCCACCGCGCTCCGCGACCGACTCAGGAGCCCGTTCCGGCTCCCCTGCGGTCCGAGCACCGGTGTCCTCCGGCAGATTGGCAGTCTCCTCCAAGTCTGGACTTTCCGAGGCACTCCTCGAACGTTCGCCCTCTTCATCCGAATGACCAGCCATGTACAGCTGCCTCCCAGGCGAGACTTTTCCGCCCGAGGTTGCCCTGCCGGAGCTGTACTAAATCCCGTGGCCGGTTCCATGCCCCGTTGGGCGATCTCGTTCGGTCTCGGCAGAGCCCCTTCTAGCCGAAGCCCGCGGCGTCGTCGGTGCGTACGCTCAGCAGAGTGAGCAAACCCGCCACCGCGTCGACATCGTGGTTACCGCGCTTCGGGCCACTGGTCGCGGTCGTCACGGCCGCGCTGTCGGGTGTCCTCGTCGCCCTGGCCCTCACCGTTTCGACTTCCGTCAGCGGCATCACCCAAGTGGGTACGGCTGTCCGGGTCGGACTGCCCATCGCCCGCGCGTCACTCGACCTCGCGGCCGTCGTCGCCGTGGGGTTCGCTCTGCTTCCACTGCTGGCCGGCGAACGTACTCCCGCGGCGGCCCGTCCCGCGTTCGCCAAAGCCAGGACCGTCGTCGTCGCGGCGGCGCTGGTGTGGGCGGTGGCCGCGCTGGTCTGCCTCGTGCTGCAGACGGCGGAGTATCGCCCCGGTGCCCCGGCGATCTCGTTCGGCGACATCCGCTCCTATGTCGACACCGTGGCCGCGGGTAAGGCGTTGCTCGTCGTGGCGGGCTTCGCACTCGTCCAAGCCCTGCTCGCCACGGCCTCGGCACGGCTCGGCCGCAAGATGCCGCCCGAACTGATCGTGGGCTGCGGCCTGTTCGCGCTGTTGCCACTGCCGGTCACCGGGCACGCCACCATGTCCCACTTCGCCGAACACGCGATGGTGCTGCTCGAACTGCACATCATCAGCGTCGTCGCCTGGACCGGCGGACTCCTCGCCATCGTCGTGCTGGCCGCACGTCACCGTGCTCTGCTGGCCACCGTCCTCCCACAGTTCTCCAAATTGGCCACCGTGTGTCTGGCCGTGGCGGTGGCCACCGGTGTGCTGAACGCGCTCGCCGAGTTCGTCGAGCACCCCACGGTGCAGCTGTGGCCGGGCCTGTTCACCACCTCTTACGGCCAGCTCCTGGTGGCCAAGTCGGTAGCGCTCGCGGTAACCGCAGGGCTCGGTGGTTACACCCGGTGGAAACTGATTCCGAAGGTGATCCGGCACCGCCACACCGCCCTCGCGTCGTTCGCCGTCATCGAGCTCACCATGATGGGGCTCGCGTTCGGCTTCGCGGCCGTGCTCTCCCGAACACCACTCATATGACGTGTGCCACAGATAACTCTTCGGTCGGGCCGAACTTCGCCGGTTTTCGCCTGCGCCGGTCCCTTTCCGGCCAAAGCGACGAACGGCGGTTGGTCGTCGACGAATGCGAAATGCGACTGAAATACCGACATTCAGCGGTACCGGAACCACCGGCCGGCCGTCCGCCCCTCCCTCAGATCGCCCAACCGGCGCGCCAACTCCCGGCGTACCACCGGCTGGCTACGCGCGATCGGTAACACACTCGTCGTCAGCTTCAGCTCCCGCGCCGCCCGCAACACGGCGAACCCATCCCACTCCGTGACGTCGAAGCCGTAGTGCCGCGCCAACTCGCCGTACAGCCCGGGCGGGTCACGAAACCGTGTCCTCCCCACCGCCAACGGAATCAGGTCCCACTCCGGTGGCCCTACGCACGAGGAATCGAAGTCGCAAAGCACCGGCCCGTCCTCCCCGACGATGACGTTGCCGGGGTGCGCGTCCCCGTGCACCAACGACGGCGGCAGCACGAACTCCAGCTCCCGTAGCCTCTCCTCCACCTCCGCGCACCGTTGCAGCAGGAATCGCCGGTCGTCGGCGGCCAGCTCCTCGGCGTCGGCCACCCTTGCACGGACATCGCTCAAAGGCGCCCAGGCAGGCACATCACCCGGAGGTGGCAACGAGTGCACCAGCCTCAACAAGCGCGCCAGCTCCGCCGACGTGGCGGTTCGCCGCACCACGTGGACGCGGTGCCACACCGTCACCACGTACTCGTCGACCACCAGAGGCTGGGGCACGCCGTCGAACAGCCGGACGGCGGGAACGCCGTGTTCGGCCAGGTACCGGGCCACCTGTACGACCTTGCCGGCCCTGTGCCCCAGAGCCCGCGAACCCACGATGCGCACGACCACGGGCTCCCGGGCCAGCGAGTACACGGCGTTGTTGGTGAACCGCAGCAGTGTGGCGTCGCGGTGGTCCATTCCGAGACGGACACACGTCCGGCGCAGCACTTCGTCCAGTCTCTGCCTGGTGTAGCGCCTGTCCAAATGCGTGTCCCGGCCGTCGACCGACGTGTCAGGAGAAGAACTCGGTCATCCGCTCGGCGAGTTCCCGCGCGTCGCTGTTGTTACTGCGCCGCAGTGCCTCCTGCCGTAGCGGCTCCATGCGTTTCTTCACCCGCGCCGACTTCAGTCCCTCCGCGCAGTCCAGCGCCTTGCCGCCGATCTTCGCCCCGTAGTCGATGTCGCCTTCCAACATGTGGTTGGTGGCCAACATGCCGAGGCTGAACGTCTTGCTGCGGGCCATGTCCTCGCCGTAGGCCTCCGTGGCCCTACGCAGCGCCGGGATGGCGTAGCGGGTGTGCGAGGTGTCGGCGTGCTGGGCCAGGGCCGTGTGCACGGTGCCGATCATCGCGTACACGTCGGTCTCGTCGAAGAACTTCACCCACGACTCGGCGCTGGCGACATCGGCGCGGTCGAACTCGTCCTTGGTCCTGCCGAGCAGTTTCATGGCCTGCTCCGCGTTGCCCATCATCGCGTACGCCCACGCCTCGTTGGCACACAGCACGGCGACCGCCAGCTCCGAACCGGAATCCTGCGCCGCCAGCTGTCCCAACTGGAACAACTTCAACGCATCGTTGGGCGCGTCCTGATGCAGATAGACCCGCCCCATGCGGTACAGGATGTTGGCGACGAGCGGGTGATTCTCGCCCTGTTTCGCCAGTTCGAGGGCCTGTGCGAAGTGATTCCGCGCGGAGTCGACCAGATCGATGTCGAAAGACGTCCAACCCGCGAGACTGTGGAGGTCGGCCAATGCCACGTACAACCGGGACTTGACCTGCTCAGAGCCACTGGCCTGGAGCATCTGCTGCCCCCACGACAGCTGAGCGACCACCGCATCGCGGCAGAAACCGCCCCCGTACTGGTAATCCAGTGCTCTCAGTGCTCGGGTGGCCGCCTCCACCTGGCGAACATCGGTCATCCCGATACGCCCCGGAGCGGGTGTCTGGGCGGGGCTCGACGCCCATGCCGTCGAGGCGGGGCCGAAGACTGCGGCTCCCATCGTGACCTGGGCGGCGTGCGCGAGGAACTTCCGTCGTTTCACGGACTCGTCCTCCTCAGCTTGCTGCTCGTCGGCGGCGCCGACAACCTGGTTTCTCGTGGTCTCGTCGTAGGCGAGACCCATGTAGCCCCTCGGGATGCGCAGGCCCTTGGCGATGCGGGACAGGACGTCGTAAGCCATCACCTGGCGGCCCTTGAGGATCTCCGACACCTCGGACTGTGACTGGCCGGTCATCGCGGCGATCTGGCGTTGCGAGATGCCGTGCATCCGAAGTTGCCGGTAGACGTCGCTGATGTTTCGGTTCGCCAGCGCGTCCCGCATTTCGCGGGCTTCCCAGATCGCGGGGTTGATGCGGCTTTGTGCCGTGTCCTCGTTGGCGTCCATGTCCGCCCCTCCACAGTCCCATCGGGCGTCGGTGTGCAGCGTAAGCAAACCCAGTAAACCGCGCGAAGACCCGCCGTGGGGCATCTGATCGGTAGGGCCGAATTTCCGTGACCGCTCGGCGTGCGGGTAGAGCCGGTCGCCGCTACAAGCTCCGAGGAGGCTTCTCACACCGGCTTTTTGACCGCAATGTAGGGATGAGAGGGGCGTGGCCGTCCGAACACGGTCCGCAACCAGGCCCCTCACACCGGACGAACGACAGCGACGGAAACCGACGAGGGACGTGATGGACGTGCATTCGATCACAGCAGACACTGCTGGGACCGACATGGTGTCCGATCGCCTCCGGGACTCCGACGCACCCACACGCCGATCCGTGGCCCACATGACCAGGCCCTCCCAGCCCCATCCCGACTCGGGACGGCGGCACGAAGGCGGTCAGGTGGTCTGGCGTGTGCAGTGCGGCGATCTGATCAGCCGCGAGCGGTCCGTGACTGTGTTCGTGGAGAACGGTGAAGTGGTCCTCGTCGGACCGCCCGGAGAGACGGCCCGGCTGTCGGCCGGCCAGCTCGGACAACTTCGGGCCGCACTGAACGAAGCCGCCGAACTGGCGAGAAGGTGACGGTGAGGGCCAGGTGGATCAGATTCTCGGGCAGGTTCTCCGCAACGCCGTGTGGGAACGTCTCGACATGCTCGCCGACGTCGCCAACGACGCGGACGCACCGGCGCTGATCTCCGTGGCCCGCTCCGAGCTGCCCCGGCTGGCCGAGGGTTGGCGCGCCATTCTGCGAGTGCACGAGCCCGACGAACGTGGTGACTGCCCGACGTGCTCGACACGGTGGCACAAGTGCAAGGCGCCGTGTTCGGTGTGGCAGGTCGCCCATGACCACCTCGTAGCGGGCGGTTTGGCCCACTTCCAGGATTCGCGGCGCATCCGGCGTCGCCGGGCGGAGTCCGCTTCCACCGCCGACGGCACGAACACGTCGACGACACTTCCCGAGCGCCCCACAGGACGACACGCCCTCATCGGAAGGTCGGGCCGATGACGCGGGCGTTCCGAATGCGTTCTTTCTTCCAGACTTCCGCCGCAGGGCGGACCCAGTCGCCGGCGGCCGGACCGTGCGTACCCCCGAGCGTAACGAGTCCGGTCGCCGGTTCTTCGGCGATTAATCGTAGAAGTTTGCCTCCGCTAATGGCCCTGATCGTGTTGCGCCGCTAGGTTGACCGTCGAGGTCGCCTCACAACTCCACAAACACCGCGAGTTCCCCGCCCGTGGTGCGCCCCCCGAAGACCCCGCGGGTCGGTGCCGCTGCACTCCCCCTCCCCCCGACCGGCACCGGCCCGCGGCCCCATATCCACTCCTCGACGGCCCGCCTTCGCAAAGCATTCACTCGACCGTGAAGGCGACTCCGGACACGATAAAGTCGCTGACCTGCACAGCAAGGAGCACGACGTGTCCGACAACCACACCGTGACGCAGGCCGAATCAACCCCACTCCGTCGACAACCGGTCCAGCAGCGCAGCGCCAAACGAGTCGAACGCATGCTGGACGCGAGTGCCGAACTGCTCGACGAAGTGGGCTACGAAGGACTCACGACCACGCTCATCGCCAAGCGGGCGGGTGTGGCGGTGGGTTCGCTGTACCAGTTCTTCCCCGACAAGCGAGCCGTCGTGCAGGCACTGGCCCAGCGCAACCTGGAACGCTTCATCACCGCGGTCAACGAACGCTTCGGCACAGTGGACACACGCCACTGGTGGGACGTCGTCGACTCCCTTCTGGACATCTACCTGGCGATGCACCGCGAGGTGCCGGGGTTCTCCACAGTGCACTTCGGTGATCCCGTCGAGCCGCGGCTGCTCGACGACCTGCGTACCAACAACCGAGTCATCGTCGACGCCCTCACCAGGCTGCTCACCAGCCACGTCAGACTTCCGGCGGAACAGGTCACGCTCCCGATCTCGATCGCCGTGGAAGCCGCGGACGGTCTCCTCAGATACGCCTTCCAGCTCGATCCGCACGGTGATCCGGACGTCATCGCCGAGACCAAAACCCTGATCAAGGACTACCTGGCGAGCAAGTTAGGCGAGTAACGAAGGCGGTCCCACCCGTCCCGTGAGCCGTCCCGTGAGGTGCTCAGCCGAAGAAACGGCCCTCACCACGGTAGGTGGGAACGGTGCGCACAAGTCGACCACCCGATACGAGGTGGTAGTGAGGAAAGTGTTCGGCGAGCTCACCGGCCTTGGCGTGCCGGAACCACACGCGGTCGCCCACTCTCAGGTGCCGTGCCGCGCGCCCGGTGACCGGCGTCTGGACCTCACCGGCGCCCTCGACGGCGAGCAGCCGCAGTCCACGCGGCAGATACGGCGTGGGCAGTCGTGACGCCCCTGCCTGGCCCGAGGCCACGTAACCGCCGGCCGAGAGCGTGACCGTCCGGCGGGCGGGCCTGCGCACCACGGGAAGCGCGAACAACGCGGCGGGCCGTGGCGAGAAGCGACGGTACCGGGAGAACAAGGCCGGGCCGAGCAAACCCGAGCCCGCCGCGATCTCGGTGACAGAGGAATCGGCGCGCGTGGACTCCAGGCTTCCCGTGCCCCCTCCGTTGACGAACTCCAGCTCGGTCACCGTGCGCACGGCGGCCACGACGGCGGCCCGGCGGCTGGCGAGTTCGGCGGCCGACCGCCGCTGCATCCAACGCACCACGGCACCGGGGACACCCGGGTCGCCGTCGGGCAGCCCGGCGATCTGTCCCTCGTAGCCCATCACGCCCACGAGCCGGAACCCTCGGCGTCGCTCGATCTCCGCGGCCAGCTTCGCCGCTTGTCGCGGGGTGAACACCGGAGAACGACGGGTACCGACGTGAACACCGGGAACCGGCCGCCACGAGGCGTCGAACTCCAGGCAGACTCGGAGCTTCGAGTGGCCGGCACCGAGCACCGCGTCGACGAAGTCGAGCTGCTCGGTGGAGTCGATCATGAGTGTGATGGCCTGTCGGGCCGTGTCGTCGGTGGCGAGCGCTCGCAGCGCCGCCCTGTCCGCCGTCGGGTACGCCACGACGAGATCGTCACTGGTGCCCTGTTCGAACAACCACAGCGCCTCGGCGAGCGTGTAACACAGCAGCCCGGCGAAACCCGGCTTCGCCAGCGCCCGTTCCAGCAACGCCCGGCATCGCACCGACTTGCTTGCGATCCGAATGGGTGTCCCCGCCGCCCGCCGCACGAGGTCGTCGGCGTTGGCGTCGAAGGCGTCGAGGTCGACGATCGCCAGCGGCGGATCGAGGTCGCGTGTCGCCAGGTCGTACAGAGCCGCTTCGGAGTTCACACCGGAACGGTACGACACTAAACTCGAATTCTATTCATCTCTTTCGCCGTCGACGACGAAAACCCTCAAGGGAGGCCCGGGTGGAACCGTGGACGAACTGGGCAGGCACCGCTTCGGCACGGCCCCGCCGAGTCCACCGCCCGGCGAGCACAGCCGACCTGTGCGAGATCGTCACCGAGGTGGCCGAACACGGCGGGCGGATACGCCCGTTGGGAAGCGGCCACTCGTTCAGTCCCGTCGCCGCCACCGACAACGGCACCGATGCCATCGACCTCGGTGCGTTCTCCGGCATCGTCTCGGCCGACGTCGAAAGCGGACTGGTCACCGTGCGCGCGGGCACCACTCTGCGTGACCTCAACACGCTTCTGGCCTCCCTCGGCCTCGCGCTGACCAATCTCGGTGACATCGACGCGCAGACCATCGCGGGCGCGATCTCCACGGGCACGCACGGCACCGGCGCTCGGTTCGGCGGCCTCGCCACCCAGGTAGAAGCACTGGAGCTGGTCACAGCCGACGGGTCCGTCGTCACCTGCTCGTCCACCGAGAACTCGAAACTGTTCGACGCCGCTCGAATCGGCCTCGGTGCTCTGGGAGTCATCAGCACCGTCACCCTGCGCTGCGAACCCGCGTTCGTTCTGGAGGCACACGAGAGCCCGCAACCGCTCGACTGCGTACTCGCCGAATTCCACGATCTCGCCGACGGAACCGACCATTTCGAGTTCTACTGGTTTCCCTACGGTCGCAACGCACTAGTCAAACGCAACACCCGCCACCCTGCGGGCACTCCGGCGCGTCCGCTCTCCCCCGTGCGGCGATTCCTCGACTACACCCTGATGGAGAACGGGGCTTTCGGCGGCCTGTGTCGACTGAGCAGGGCCGTTCCCCGGCTCACGCCGACTCTCGGAGCTTTCGCCTCGTCAGCGCTGTCGAGCCGCCACTACAGCGACGCCTCCCACCGGGTGTTCACCACTTTGCGCATGGTCAGGTTCGTGGAGACGGAGTATGCGGTGCCGCGCGAATCGATACTCGACGTCCTCGCGGAGCTCCGAGCGCTTGTGCCCCGGCTGCACCACCCGGTGGCGTTCCCCGTCGAGGTGCGGGTGGCCGCCGCGGACGACATCTGGTTGTCCACGGCATACGGCCGGGACACCGCCTACGTGGCCGTGCACCAGTACGTCGGCATGCCGTACGAGGAGTACTTCGCCGAATTCGCCCGCATCGCCGCGTCGGTGGGAGGACGACCGCACTGGGGCAAGATGCACCCGCTCGGCGCGGACAAACTCCGCCGCCTGTATCCCCGCTTCGACGACTTCCGACGCCTGCGGGCCGAACTGGACCCGCACGGCGTGTTCGGCAACGCCTACCTCGATCGCGTCCTCGGCCCGCGGTCCTGACGTGCTGACGCCGGAACACGCCTTCCACCGGGTCGTCTCCGACCGAGCGGAAGCAGAACGAACGAGCAGAACGAACTCAGAGACGCTCGATGGCCTCGGCCACCGGCGTGTCGCCGGAGACCAACTCCAGGGTCCGCCCGTACGTGGTGGTGTCGGCCACCAGCAACCGCAGGACCTCCGCCACGTCGTCACGTGGCACGTCGGCCCGCGGCACGTCATCGGCCAGTCGCACCAGCCCCGTGCCGGGTTCGTCGGTGAGCCGACCCGGACGCAGGATGGTCCAATCCAGGTCACGGCCGCGCAGGTCCTCCTCCGCTGCGGCTTTCGCCCGCAGGTACGCGGCGAACACCTCACCGACTTTGGCTTCGACGTCCGCGTCGACCTCCTCGCCCGCGCCCATCGCACTCACCTGTACGAATCGCCGGACACCCGCACGCTCGGAGGCCTCGGCGAACAACACGGCGGCCGCCCTGTCGACGGTCTCCTTACGAGCCACCCCGCTACCGGGCCCCGCTCCCGCAGAGAACACGGCCGCGTCGGCCCCGGACAGCACGTCGGCGACCTCGTCGACACTCGCCTGTTCCAGGTCGAGCACGGCGGGTTCGGCGCCGCGCTTCCGCAGTTCCTCGGCCTGCTCGGGTTTGCGGATGATGCCCACGGCCGTGTCGCCGTGCGAAGAGAGCAGCTTCTCCAACCGCAACGCGATCTTGCCGTGTCCTCCGGCGATGACGACTCGCATACCGTCGAGGCTAGTCGTTCCGAACGCCCTGAGCAGAGAAGCCCGCCGCCTCACGGACGAGCAGCTGTTCGTAGGCGACCTCGTGCACCCAACGCCACACCTCGTCCTCGCCGAGGGTGATGCGGTCGTCCCCGCACGTCAGGTCGAGGTCGAGCCTCGCTTCCTCGTCGGCGGCCACCACGCCGAGGCCGTGCGTCCTCGCCTTCGGCAGGCAGTTGTCGACGTAGTCGTGGCTCATGGTGGCCGCCGTGGGCAACACGACCGCCGCCTCCCCGTAGCGGGCGAACGGCACCGTCGCGGCCATGCCCGTCCGCCAGTGCCGGGCCACCGCGAGCACACCGGCGATCCGCACCGCGGGTGGCGGAGCGACCCCCCACAGCTCCGGCCACGTCCAGGTGGCCACCGTGGCCCTGTCCGTGACCGGCCGCATGCCCGTGGCGATGCGCTCGGCGTGTGCTTCGGGGCGCAACCTCGCCACCACGAAGACCCGCCTGCCGAACAACGTCAGCTGCGGGAGCACCGTGCCCTGCCAGCCCAGCAGCGGAACCGCGCGCTCGGCGAGGTCTGCGGGGTCGGACGGAAGTTCGAGAGTGGGCGCGGCACGCCCCGGAATCGACCGGACGCCGCTCGATCCGCTCGTTGTCGCGGTCTGTCCAGGTGGTACCGCCACGAAGTCCGCCTCCCTGTTGACTGCTTCTCGCTGTCGCGTGTTCTCGCCTGCCCGTGGGTGCCGCGTCGAAAACGGCACGTGATCTGAGTACCAGCGCAAACGGGCGGCGTCTGCGCTCTGAGAGCACACCTGCGATCGGCGGCGCCGAACGGTCGGTGATCGGTCGGTGGGCGGTTCGACGATTTCGGTCGAGCAGTGCGGCCGTACGGGTGACAACAGGCCGAACGGTCATCCCTGCGGCTGAGTTCGATACCGGTGACCGGCACCGCAGCGCCGCTGCCCGCGTACCTACTACGGTGTCGGCGACGACAATCCGGACAACGGCCGTCCGCCGTGATAAGGAGGCTCACGTGCGCCCACGCCGTTCGGTCCTCTACCTGCCCGGCGCGAACGAACGCGCCCTGGAGAAGGCGAAGGACCTGTCCGCCGACGCGCTGATGCTCGACTTGGAGGACGCCGTCGCGCCCGACGCGAAGGAGGAGGCCAGGCGACGGGTGTGCGCGGCCGTCTCCTCGGCGGTCTACGGCGAGCGGGAAGTCGCCATCCGCGTCAACGGCATCGGCACCGAATGGCACGACGACGACCTGCGTGCCGTGGCACAGGCGGGTCCGCACGCGGTCGTGGTCCCGAAAGTGTCCTCGGCCGCCGACGTGCACGCCGTGGAAGAGGCCCTGACCGCGGCGAAAGCACCTGAGCACACGGCCGTCTGGGCCATGATCGAGACTCCGGGCGCCGTGCTGCGCGTGCAGGAGATCGCCGAAGCCTCAGCACGGCTGACCGTGCTCGTGCTGGGTACCAACGACCTCGCCAAGGAGCTGCACGCGGAATTCGTGTCCGGTCGAGCACCGCTGCTGCCGAGCCTGTCACTGTGCCTCCTGGCCGCCCGCGCCGCCGGGAAGTCGATCCTCGACGGTGTCTACAACGACGTGCGTGACACCGAGGGTTTCGAGGCCGAATGTGTGCAGGCCCGGCAGTTCGGCTTCGACGGCAAGACGGTGATCCACCCAAACCAGCTCGAACCGTGCAACCGCGTTTTCGCACCGTCCGAAGCCGAGATCGCACACGCTCGGCGGGTCATCGACGCTTTCGAGCAGGCGATGGCCGAAGGCCGGGGCGTGGTCACCGTGGACGGCCGCATGGTCGAGAACCTCCACGTGGAGCAGGCCCGCCGCGTCCTCGGATTGGCGGAAGCCATCGGAGGGAAGCGGTAACGCCACCGGAATGCCACCACCTGTGACGCGTTGCAATTGACATGAGCGCTCAAGGCCTGTCCGTACCGCTGTCGGTCCTCGACCGGTCGAGTATCCGGCGGGGACAGGCGCCGGCGGAGGCCGTACGCGACACCGTACGGTTCGCGCGCCGGATGGAGACGTTGGGCTACCACCGGTTCTGGGTCGCGGAACACCACAGCGTCCCCGGCGTGGCCGGATCCGCGCCTACCGTGCTGGCCGCGGCGGTCGCCGCGAACACCTCCCGCATCCGCGTCGGCACCGGTGGGGTCATGTTGCCGAACCACCAACCGCTCGTCGTCGCCGAGCAGTTCGGCACGCTCGAAGCACTGCATCCCGGCCGCATCGACATGGGATTGGGCCGTTCGGTGGGATTCACCGGCGGGGTCAGGGCGGCCCTCGGCCGGGGCAAGGAAGACGCCGTCCGCTTCGACGAGCAGATCCGTGAACTCCTCGGCTACTTCGCAGGCACCCCCGTCCATCGCGGAGTGCACGGCATCCCGGCCGAAGGGCTGCGCGTTCCCGCGTTCGTCCTCGCCACCGGCGCCGGAGCGGACATCGCCGCCGACGCGGGCCTCGCACTCGTCATCGCTTTGGTATCCGGGGTGGGCAGGGCGGCCGAACGCATCGCGCGCTACCGCGCCGCTTTCCGTCCCTCGTCTCTGTGGCCACGGCCGTACGTGATCGTGTCGACGGCCGTGGCGGTCGCCGACACACGACAGCGGGCCCGGGAGTTGTTGTTGCCGGAGGCCTGGTCACTGGTGCACTCCCGCACGCGCGGTGTGTTCCCACCGCTGCTGACGGCCGCAGAGATCCCCGAACCGACCGAGCGTGAGGCCTCCCTGCTCTCGGACGTGCTCCGGGGACAGATCCACGGCACACCGGAGTCGGTGCGCGACGAACTGGCCGAACTCGTGGAACGCACGGAAGCCGACGAGCTGCTGATCACGATGAGCACCTACGACCGGGGCGACATGCTCGACTCGTACACCGCGCTCGCCGAACTGGCCGGAATCTGACCGCTCGTCGCAAAACCACCGGCACGTCGTTCGAACAACCGAATGCGGCTGCACAACGTACCGGTGGCTTCGCCCCCCTTTTTTCAGCACCTGTGGCAGAACTCGCGATCCTCCCCTTCGCAAGGCCCAGGGCACACGCTGTGACGTGTTGACAACCATCCTGCCGCACAGGGCGGACAAAAACGTGACACTCGCGTGTCAGTGCCGGTCCAATGCCCGTCCAATGCCGGTCGAGCGGTCCGTTCACCCGATCTCCGCGGCGTACAGCGTCGCCCTCTGCCGAAACCGGCGCGCGGCGAGCATGTCCCCCCGCTTCTCCTCGGCCACGGCCAATAGATTCAGACTGCGGGCCTTGGTGTCACGGTCGCTGCTCATCGCGGCCACACGTCCGGCCTGGTCGATCGCCTCGATGGCATCGTCCACGTGCCCGGCCTCGAGATAGGCTTCCCCGAGGTTCAGCCATGCGATGCCGGGATGATTCACCGAGCCGTACGCCATGGCCACCTTGATCGCCTCCCGAGCGCTGGCGAAGGCCGCGGCGAAGTCTCGGCGAGCCACATGGACCCTTGTGGTGTTGACGAGTGGGCCGACCTGTCCGTACGGGTTTCCCGCCTCGGTGTGGAGTTCCAGGGCACGCTGATAACAGCTGTAGGCGTCGGACAGCCTGCCGAGGGAGAAGTAAGCCGCCCCAGCACCCGTCAACGCCGACGCCTCCAACTGTGGATCACCCAGTTCCCTGGCGATGGTTGTGGCGGCCTTGTACTTGTCCAGCGCTTTCCGAGACCGTCCCTTGGTGTCGAGCAGGGCGCCCAGTCGATGCAGCACCGCCGATTCGGCACGGCGGTCGCCGCTGCGACGCGCCGCCCGCAACGCCACCGTGTGTGTCTCCTCCCAGTCGGACCAGTGCTTGCGCAGCAGGTAGAAGGAACACAACACGATGGGCAGCACGTAGGCGTGTTGGTGCCAACCTCTCCGCTCGCTCTCGTGGACCACGGCGACGAGATTCACCCGCTCGGCCTCGTACCACGCCACGGCCTGCTGGAGGTCGTCGAACGACACCGTCCGCACCGTGTCCGGACGGGTCGGCAGCTCGATCGGCAACGGCTCCCGCCGAACGAACCACCCCGCGCTGATAACGGTGTGCAGGTAGAAGTCCGCCATCCGTCGTGCCGCGGCGAAACGTTCCTGAACGGACAACTCGTGCTCGGCACGATGCGTGAGATAGACCCACACTAGGTCGTGCAGACGGTAGCGACTGGTGCCCAGCTCCTCGACCAGGTTGGCCTCCGCCAACGCCGCCACGAGTCGCCTCGCCTCGGGAAGATCACAGTCGCACAACGCCGCCGCGACCGGAACGGCGAACTCCGGTGTGGGTAACAGGCTGAGCAACATCAACAGTCGAGCGACCGGCGCGGACAGCGCCGCGTAGGACACGTCGATCGCCGTGCGAACGCAAGCACGACCGTCATACGTGATCGTGAGCACATCCAGCCGGTACCGCGACAAGTCCTCCAGAAGGTCGGAGACCGCCACCTCACGTCGAGTGGCCAGATGCGCGGCGGCGATCCGCAGAGCCAGGGGGAGCCTGCCGCACGCGTCGGCCAGCCGGCGCAGCTCCTCGTCGCACACGTCGTCCCGGTCCTTCAGAAGCGTGGACAGCAGCGAGGTCGACTCGTCCGCCGTCAACACGTCCATGCGCACCGCCCGTGCCCCGTCCAAGGCGACAAGACCCGACAGCACGTTCCGGCTGGTGATGATCACCGCGCACTCGGTCTCACCCGGGAGCAACGGCCGGACCTGATCGGCCGTCGCGGCGTTGTCCAACACCAACAACACCCGCCTGCCCGCGAGCAGGGAACGCAACAGTGCCGTGCGTTCGTCCATGTCGTCGGGAATCCGCTCCGCCGAACACCCCAACGCGCGGAGGAACCGGGTCAGCAAATCAGCGGGGGCGACCGCCGGTGTGGAGGAGAAACCGTGCAGGTCGACGAACAGTTGCCCGTCGGGGAAGTACTCGGCGACGCGGTGGGCGAGACGCACGGCGAGAGCCGTCTTGCCCACACCCGGCTGTCCGCTCACGACGAGCAACCGTTGAGCCGTCGCGTCCGTGAGCCAGCGGGCCAGGTCGTCGAGCAGCCGACCGCGCCCGACGAACGACGTGGTGTCGGCGATGAGTTGCCGTGGCGAGGGCAACACGGGCGAGAGCTCCTCGGATTCGTCGGAGGTCGCCGTTCGACCGGGGCCACCGTCCCCGTCGTGTTCCTGCCGCACTCCGGGGATCTCGCCGCTGAGGATCACCTCGTGGAGCCGCCGGAGCTCCGGCCCGGGCTCGATACCCAATTCCTCGGCCAACGTCGCACGCAACCGCCGGTAAGCCGCGAGCGCATCGGCTTGTCGGCCGCTGCGGGCCAGCGCCGACATCAACTGGCCCCAGAACCGCTCCCGCAGCGGGTGCCGTTCGACCAGCGCGGTGAGATCACTCACCAACTCGACATGCGCTCCGGCCTCCAGCTCTCGATCGATCCGCGCTTCGACCGTTCTGGTGTGCTCCTCGCACAATGATGCGACGACACCACGTTGGAGCTCTTCCGACCGGATATCGGCCAGCGGTTCTCCCCGCCACAGTTCCAACGCCGATCGGAACAGCTCCGCGGCGTCTCGTGGATCGTCGGTGCCGTACGCCTTCGACACGATTGACCGGAACCGCAGCAGGTCCACCTCGTCGTCGTCGACGTCGAGGACATAGCCGGGTGTCCGTTGCCGGATGAACACCCGTTGGGAATCGATTTCCCGAAGGCAGGCACGCAGTCTGCGCACGTAGGAACGGACGGTGTTCTGCGCGCTCGCGCTCGGCGTGTCCCACAGATAGGAGATCAATTCCGAAACGGAGACCACGCGGTTGGCATTGCACACCAAGGCCGCCAACAACACGCGAAGCCTACCCGCCGGAACAACGACTTCTCGTTCGTCGTCGACCACCTGCAACGGGCCCAGGATGCGGAATTCCATTGGCCCCCCGACCATGTTCGCGCGCTGAAAATAACAACTTGAACACTAGCGAGGTCGGCCTTTCCGGCCGTCGACAGGTCGTTGAATATCGCAGTATCTGCCCGGGTGGCGCAAGCGTCCGGCGGTCACGAAAAAGGCCGCCCCACCGCACCCGGCGGTGAAGGCGGCCCTTCAGCGATCAGATCGCCGAACTAACGGTCGGTCAGGCGTTCTTCCTGCGGCGCTGCAGCAGGACCGCCGCCGTACCGGCGCCGACAAGGCCGAGACCGATCAGCAGCGGCGTCATGGCCGAGAAACCGGTCTGGGCGAGGTCCTCGGAGTCGGCCTGCGGCGTCTGCGACGGCTGCGTGGTCTCAGCCGGGGGCTGTGGCGAGGTCGGGGTCGGCGTGGTGACCTCGGTGGTCTCCTCCGGAGGCGTGGTCTTCGGAGCGGCCTCCCACTCCACATTGGCCCCGGCCTTCATCGTGGTGTCGTCGGACGAGGCCACGATCAGCGACTGGGCGGGCTTGCGGTCGTAGTCCTCGGCGACGAACAGCCTGCCGGTGGCCAGGCGGGCGGTCGCGGTCAGCGAGAACTCACCGGCACCTTCGGCGGCCTCGGCGGGCACGTCGACGTAGATCTCGGTGCCGTCGGCGATGTCGCCGGCGGTCAGCTCGTTGCCGTCGGCGTCGACGACGGTGACGCCCTCGGGCAGCTCGCTGGTGATCTCGGTGATTTTCCCGGTGGTGTTCACCGTGAACGGCCCGATGCGTTCACCCGCGACACCCGTCGCCGACTCAGGCCCGACCTCCAACGCCGGGTTCGGCTCTTCGATGCCCACATTGGACTCGCCGGTGAGGTAGTCGTACAGCGCGAGCACGTCCGCGTCGGCCTCGCGGTCGGCGCGAGCCGGGTCGTCGCGGTTGATGTCCTTGCCGTCGCTGTAGTGCCACACGGCCGCCTGCGTGGCCGTGATGGCCTCCTTCTCGCTCAGTCCATTATGGAGCTCGACGCCCTGTTCGGCCAGGGTCTGCTCCAACGCGGAGAGGTCATGTGCGGGGTAGCCGTGTTGCAGCACCCAGTTGATGTGGTCGCGGTTTTCGTGGAACGGCGAATCCGGGTTCGGGAACTCGTCCCAAGGGCTCTCGTACAGCGGGCGGGACGGGTCCACACTGACACTGATCTCCACGCAATAAGCACGCAGGGAGTTACCGCCGCCGAGACTCAGATTGAACAGTGTGGTGATCTGGCTCTCAGAATCGAGATTGACGGTGTACCCGTTCGTTCCCCTGTCGATACGCGCCTTCGCTTCGTCCGCCGAAGCGGGAATCGATCCGAGGGAAAGCGCCGCAGCGGTTCCGGCAACGAGCGCGCCGACTCTGGCGAACGTTCTTCTGCTGTTCATGAGTCTCCTAAGAGCACAGTGCGGAAGGGAAAACCCGACAGGTGAAGATCAGACACCCAGCGATGCTGGAGCATACACATGGCGTCAATTCCCTGTGAGTCCACTACATGAAGCGGACGAAGAACTCGGTTCGTTACTTCATCGAGCGCAACAGCCGGTTCAGACCGCCGACAAAACGTGGCCCCTCGGGTTCACTCCGAGCCGAAGTGGACCCGATACGGCACACTTATCACCGGCACACGGCACGCATCGGTCCACTGTGTTCCATGTTCCGTGATGTTTCACGGATTTCCGTGACGCTCCACGGCGTTCCGCGACACCGTCTCCCACCACACTGTCACCCACTTGGCGCAGAGCATGGGGAGGTCTCCGAGAAACCTCACCGCCCCACGCAACCCCACCGCACCCTCGGACGTCAGGTGATTCGAGAGCAGAAAAATCGGATAACACCCATGGCATCGCCGGATACCCGGCGAGTAATGCGGTCACGTTGGAGGCTTCCGTTGGAAAGCGCGAGCAGTGTGTGCGAGCTCCGCAACGCGAAGAATGCGTCCAGCGTGCCCGGCGTCGCCTCAATCCACCCGCATCCCACCGAGGCCCGCACAACGGTTCCACGTTCCACATTCGCGCCCATCGATCACTCGATGACAAAGCGGCGAGACCAGCGGCGCGGTCGCTATCGCAACAAAAAAGACATCGAAACGACATCGACGATGGAAGGCGTGTCCATCGATATCCGCCACAGGCCACCGATGAACCCCGGCGGCGAAATCGTGTCGCTGCGCACAACACCGCACACAGCAAGCTCGGCGCCGAAAGACGATTGTCATCCCGCCGGTGACGCGAGCGTGTCGTCCACCACAATTCCCGGCCCGCGTTCACATTCGGCCCGCGCTTTCGGCGACACGGGCGATGACAGCGACGACACCGACGACGGCGATGTCGGCAAGACCGACCGGCGGGCCGATCAGCGCTGTGTGACCCGTCACCGCGCGGCCATGGGCATGACGGACATGACGAGCACGGCGGATTCGTCGAACGCAGCGGGCCCGTCGGAGCATCTCACCGGGAACGCGTTCAGCGGTTAGCTTTCCAGTTCCTTCGGCCCGGGATGGTGCCAAGCCCCGACCCGACGACCAGGTCAGCCGACCCGCAGCCGCTACAGGCGAGACGGGCAGGGGTCAACCGCCGACCGAACGCTTTCGCCACACCACCCGACGTCCGTCCCGCAAGACCATGACGACCGGGACGACGACCGACTGACACAAAAAACCGCCGCCGGGAACCATTCCCGACGGCGGTTCGTCGTAGAGTGGGCGAGGAGGGAGTTGAACCCTCACGTCCTTGCGGACACACGGACCTGAACCGTGCGCGTCTGCCATTCCGCCACTCGCCCGAGCAACTTTTGACAGTGACAACACTATAGCAAGCACAACCGAGCGGGTTTCCCGGGGGCCCGTGTTACACCGTCAAAACCCGATACGATCGCCTCGAAGGCACACGTGGAAGGAGGTGTTCCCGATGGGACGCGTTCAGCGCTTCGATCGGCGCCTCGAAAGCCTCGTGGGCAGTGCCTTCGCACGAATATTCGGTGGCAACGTCGTCACACAAGAAGTGGCGTTGGAACTGGAGCGAGAGTGTGAGGACAACGTCCGGGACCTCGCGGGCGGGCGCAAGCTCGCACCCAACCACTACATCGTGTCGTTGGGAGCCGAGGATTACGACCGGATGGCAGCGGACGGGCCGCGGGTCACCCGCATGCTCGCCGAAGCAGTCTCGGAGCACCTCGCTGAGCACGGTTGGGACACCTATGGTGACGTCGTAGTTTCGCTAGAGCGCGACGAGGCGCTGCATACTGGAAAGTTCAAAACCCGCTCGACCGTCGACCCGGACGTCAAGGCAAGCGACGCCG
>JAJYTH010000057.1 GCA_021793175.1 Actinomycetes bacterium | reverse complement strand
GGGGAAGGAGCCGTGCCAGCCCCACTCGGCCGACGGCTCGTCCCTCGGGTCGACCTCCGTACCGGTGCGCTTCTCGACAGCCTTGCCTGCCACGATCACTCCTCACCTGCGCCCACTACGCGCTTCTACGTGTGGCTCGATGATCCCACATGCCTCCCGCCGAGGCGGCATGGGACGTCCGCGACAATGGTCACCATGAGTTCTCCACGGACGGTGCTGGTACTGGGGTCCACCGGTTCGATTGGCACGCAGGCGCTCGACGTCACCGGGCGTAACCCGGACCTGTTCCGTGTCGCCGGTCTGGCCGCGGGCGGCTCGGATCCGCAGGCCCTGGCCCAGCAGGTGATCACCCACGCCGTCGAGGCGGTGGCGGTCACCCGATCGACGGTCGTGGAGGACCTGCAGCTGGCGCTGTACACGGAGGCGCAGAAGCGCGGCTATGCGCGAGGCGAGTTCCGCCTGCCCCGCATCTTCGCCGGACCGGACGCCGTCGAGGAATTGATCGACGCCGTGCCCGTCGACGTGGTGCTCAACGGCATGCCCGGTTCGCAGGGGCTCGGGCCGACACTGCGGGCACTCAAGACCGACGCCACGCTCGCGCTGGCCAACAAGGAGTCGCTCATCGCGGGTGGTCCGCTGGTACGGGCGGCGGCACGGCCGGGGCAGATCGTGCCGGTGGACTCGGAACACTCGGCGATGGCGCAGGCGCTACGCGGTGGCCGTGCGGAGGAGGTCAGCCGGTTGGTGCTCACCGCATCGGGGGGACCTTTTCGGGGCCGCGCGCGTGAACAGCTGACCGACGTCACCGTCGAGGACGCGTTGGCCCACCCGACATGGGCCATGGGACAGCTCGTCACGATCAACTCGGCGACGTTGGTGAACAAGGGCCTGGAGCTGATCGAGGCGCACCTGCTGTTCGACATCCCGTGTGAGCGCATCGACGTGGTGGTGCACCCGCAGTCGATCGTGCATTCGATGGTGACGTTCGTGGACGGTTCGACGCTGGCGCAGGTCAGCCCGCCCGACATGAGGTTGCCCATCGCGTTGGCTCTGCACTGGCCGAACCGGGTGCCGGACGCCATCGCGCCGTGCCGTTGGGACGAGGCGGCCACCTGGACGTTCGAACCGGTGGACGACGAGGCCTTCCCCGCCGTGGAACTGGCCCGCCACGTCGGCAGCGAGGGTGGCTGCCTGCCCGCCGTGTTCAACGCGGCGAATGAGCGGCTCGTCACTGAGTTCATCGCAGGAAACACCGGCTTCACGGCCATCGTGGACACTGTTGCCCAGGTCGTCGAAGCCGCTGACGAATGGCGGCGTCCGCCCCGTGACCTGGCCGATGTCCTCGCTGCGGAACAATGGGCGCGCGACTGTGCGACCACGATCATGTCGGGAGGGAAGTAGCGCGTGCTCGTCTACATCCTGGGGGTCGTGCTCTTCGCACTCGGCATCTGCGTCTCCGTCGCGTTGCACGAGGCCGGGCACATGGTTGCGGCCAAGTCCTTCGGCATGAAGGTGCGGCGCTACTTCGTGGGCTTCGGGCCGACGGTGTTCTCGTTCCGCCGAGGTGAGACCGAGTACGGGCTGAAGTGGCTTCCGCTCGGTGGTTTCTGCGACATCGCCGGGATGACCGCGCTCGACGAGGTGACTCCCGACGAGGCACCCCGCGCGATGTGGCGGTTCAAGACCTGGAAACGCACCGTGGTGCTCGCCGCCGGGTCGTTCACGCACTTCGTGTTCGGCTTCATCGTGCTGTACCTGATGGCGGTCACGATGGGGTTGCCGAACCTCTCCGCTAAGCCGGTCATCAACACGGTCTCCGACTGCGTGCGCAGTGCCGCGACGGTGGAGGAGTGGAACGACCCGACCTGTGGGCCCAACGACCCGGCCCCCGCCAAATCGGCGGGACTGCAGCCCGGCGACGAGGTGACGTCGATCGACGGCACTCCCGTCGGAACGTGGACGGACCTGTTGGGTGCCGTGCAGAGTTCTTCCGGCCCCACCGAGTTCCGCATTCTGCGGGACGGCGAACCCATGACCCTCACCGTCGACGTGCCGCGAGTGGAGCGTCCCGACGGGGAGGGCGGCACCGAGCAGGTGGGAGCGATCGGTGCCTCGCAGGCGGGGATGCTGACGTACGGGCCCGCGGAGGCGATCGGTGGTTCCGTCGGGTTCACCGGTGACCTGCTGGTGATGACCTGGGAGCGACTGCTCGAATTCCCGGAGAAGATCCCGGCCGTCGTCGAGGCCATCTTCGGGGAGGAACGCGATCCGGAGACACCCGTCAGTGTCGTCGGGGCCAGCCGTATCGGTGGTGAGGCCGTCGAACACGGTCTGTGGGAGGTGTTCTTCCTCCTGCTGGCCAGCCTGAACTTCTTCGTCGGCATCTTCAATCTGTTGCCGCTGTTGCCACTCGACGGCGGGCATATCGCCGTGACTTGGTACGAGAGGGTGCGCGACTGGCTCCGCAGACTGCGGGGCAAGGCGGCGGGAGGACCTGTCGACTACACCAAGCTCAATGCGGTCACGACCGTGTTCGTATTGATCGGCGGTGCCATTGTGTTGCTCACCGTGACCGCCGACATCGTCAACCCCATCCGACTCATCCCACAGTAGTGGTAACGCACAGTCCGCGGGTCTGTCCCGTTCACGTATCGTGGACGGGGCAGCGACAAGGTCAGGCAGTTGCCGCCGGAGCACGTAGTTCAGCGAAATTGCAGAGGATTCGATGACCGTCGATCTGGGTTTGCCCGCCACTCCTCCACCCGTCCTCGCCGAACGGCGTAAGACGCGACAGCTCCAGGTGGGCTCGGTCGGGGTCGGCAGTGACCATCCGATCTCCGTGCAGTCCATGACCACCACGGTGACCGCGGACGTCAATGCCACGCTGCAGCAGATCGCCGAGTTGACGGCCGCGGGATGCGACATCGTGCGGGTGGCGTGCCCCAGCGCCGACGACGCCGAGGCCCTGCCGGCCATCGCGGCGAAGTCGAAGATCCCGGTGATCGCCGACATCCACTTCCAGCCGCGGTACGTGTTCGCCGCCATCGAAGCCGGATGCGCGGGGGTGCGCGTCAACCCCGGAAACATCAAGAAGTTCGACGACAAGGTCGCCGAGATCGCGCGGGCGGCGAAGGACCACGGCACGCCCATCCGTATCGGGGTCAACGCGGGCTCGCTCGACCCTCGGATGATGGCCAAGCACGGCAAGGCCACTCCGGAAGCGCTGGCCGAGTCGGCACTGTGGGAGGCGTCGCTGTTCGCCGAGCACGACTTCCACGACCTGAAGATCTCGGTGAAGCACCACGACCCGGTCGTGATGGTGCGGGCCTACGAGATCCTCGCCGAGGAGTGCGACTACCCGCTGCACCTCGGCGTGACCGAGGCCGGTCCGGCGTTCCAGGGCACCATCAAGTCGGCCGTGGCCTTCGGTGCGCTGCTGCGGCAGGGCATCGGCGACACCATCCGAGTGTCGCTGTCGTCGCCTCCGGTCGAGGAGGTGAAGGTCGGCCACCAGATCCTGCAGTCGCTGAACCTCCGTCCACGCAAGCTGGAGATCGTGTCCTGCCCTTCGTGCGGCAGGGCGCAGGTGGACGTCTACAAGCTGGCCGACGAGGTCACCGCCGGTCTGCAGGGCTTGGAGGTGCCGCTGCGGGTCGCGGTGATGGGTTGTGTCGTGAACGGCCCGGGTGAGGCGAGGGAAGCCGACCTCGGGGTGGCTTCCGGTAACGGCAAGGGCCAGATCTTCGTGAAGGGTGAGGTCATCAAGACCGTCCCCGAGCACCAGATCGTCGAGACCCTCATCACCGAGGCGCTGCGTATCGCCGAGGAGAACGGCTACACCGGCGGCGACGGGGAACCGATCGTCACGGTGAGCTGACGTCTCGGCTCGGCGTATCGTCCCGGATGGGCGGACGTGTGTGCCGGACGAAGGGCCGGTCTCATACGTTCGCCCAGCCGGCGCTTGTGTCGACCGGCGAACGAGTCGAAGTCACCGTTCGCCGGTGAGCCGGGGACAACGGAATTCCGATGTGAATTTCTGGTCCGGACACCGCCGGATGAGTCCCCACGGGCGTCGCTGATCTGGCAATCTTGTTCTTGTGTTGCGGCTGGCCGGTGCGAGGCTGCTCGACGAAAAGGACTACCCGGCGGTTCGTTCGCTACTCGCGGCGGACCCGGTGGGCAGCTGCATGGTGTCCGCGCGAGTGGAGCTCGCCGGTTGCGACCCGTGGCGGTTGGGTGGCGAACTGTGGGGGACGGACCGGCGCCGCTCGGGTGAGCTCCAAGGCCTGTGCTTCGCCGGGCCCAACATGATCCCGTTGCAGGGCAACGCCGCCGCGTTGCGGTCGTTCGCCGATCGGGCGTTGCGTAAGCCGCGTACGTGTTCGTCTCTCGTGGGACCTGCGGACCAGGTACTGGGGTTGTGGGACGAACTGGTGCACGAGTGGGGCCCGGCTCGCGAAGTACGTCCGGACCAGCCGCTCATGGCTTTGGACACCGCGCCGGCGGTGGAACCCGATCCCGCGGTCCGGCCTGTGCGGCCCGACGAGATCGATGTCTATTTTCCCGCGGCCGTGGCCATGTTCCGCGAGGAAGTGGGCATCGACCCGCGCCTGGGTGACGGCGGGGTCGGTTATCGGGCCAGGGTGGCCGAGCTGATCGCCAGCGGCCGTGCGTTCGCCCGATTCGAGAAGGGCCAGGTCGTGTTCAAGGCCGAGATCGGGGCGTTGTCCCACAGCGTGGGCCAGATCCAGGGGGTGTGGGTGCATCCCCGGCACCGAGGTCGGGGCCTGGGTGCGTCGGGAACGGCCGCCGTGTCCGACCGGTTGGTGCGAGGTCTCGGTCGGATCGCGAGCCTGTACGTCAACTCCTACAACACGCCCGCGCTCGCCGTGTATCGGCGTGTGGGGTTCCGGCAGGTCGGCCGCTACGCCACCGTGTTGTTCTAGGCTCTCCGATTCCGTGTCCGTTTCCGTGGGCCGGTGGGCCGATCACGGCGGGCTCCTCAGTCACTTTCCGGCTATGGCCTGTCGTAGTTCCGGCGGTTCCAGTACTTCCGCCTCGAAACTCAGCTGGACGACGTGCATGGCGAGCCAGTTCAGGTCCTGGCCACCGGCGATGAGTACAGCACCACCCGTCGCGGTCGTCCTCGACACGCCCCGCCTGGGCTGGCCGGTGTGGAATCGTTCGGAGAAGCCGGCCTGGCTCGACTGTGCGGCCGGGCCGAGGGCCCTTAGGCGGAAGAACTCGATATGGGAAGAAACGTTGAGGGCATGGGGTGTTCCACCCGAGAACCTCAACGACCTCTCGGCGTTGGCCGACCCCGAGGGGGTGGGGCCACGGTTGTTCTTCCAACGGGTGCCCGAGGGCAAGCAGGCCAAGAACCGCGTGCACCTCGATGTGCACGCAGCCCCCGGGCTCGAGGGAGACGCGCGGATGGCGGTGTTGGAAGCGGAGGCCGAGCGGCTCGTCTCCCACGGCGCCACCCGGGTTCGGCGCTATGAACCCGATCCACCGCTGGCCGGTGGCTACATCGTGATGACCGACCCCGAGGGCAACGAGTTCTGCCTCGACTGATCGGCCACACGCCGTGGCCGCGCAGTCGAGGATTCCCGTCCCCGCCCGTGCGTGAGCAGCGCTGCCTCGTGCCGTGACGGGACGAACGGAACGGGCCGGGAATCGGTGCAGACTTCGGGTCGTAGGCTGGTGGCTATGCCCGATCGTGCACCGTTGACACCCGGCGTGCAGTCGCCGCCTCGTCCTGTTCCCTCCTCCATCGCCCGCCCCGAGTACGTCGGTAAGAACGCCCCGGAGCGCGACACCGGCGACGGTGTGCGGTCGCCGGAGGTCATCGAGGCGATGCGAAAGGCCAGCCGGATCGCCGCGCAAGCCCTGGAGGAAGGTGGGAAGGCGGTCAAACCCGGCAACACCACCGACGACATCGACCGCGTGGTGCACGAGTTCCTGCTCGACCACGGCGCCTACCCCTCGCCCCTCGGCTACCGGGGTTTCCCCAAGTCCTGCTGCACCTCGCTGAACGAGGTGATCTGCCACGGCATCCCCGACTCGACGGTGATCCAGGACGGCGACATCTGCAACATCGACGTCACCGCCTACATCGACGGCGTGCACGGTGACACCAACGCGACGTTCCTCGCCGGTGAGGTGTCCGAGGAGGCCCGCCTGCTCGTGGAGCGCACTCGCGAGGCCACCATGCGGGCGATCAAGGCCGTGCGCCCGGGTAGGCAGCTCAACGTCATCGGCCGCGTCATCGAGTCGTACGCCAAGCGGTTCGGCTACGGCGTGGTGCGTGACTTCACCGGACACGGCGTCGGTCCGGGATTCCACACCTTCCCCACGGTGCTGCACTACGACGAGCCGTCGGTGACGACGGTCATCGAACCCAACATGACGTTCACGATCGAGCCGATGATCACACTCGGCACGATCGACTACGACATCTGGGACGACGGCTGGACCGTGACCACCAAGGACAAGAAGTGGACGGCCCAGTTCGAGCACACGATCCTCGTCACCGAGACCGGCGCGGAGATCCTCACGCTGCCGTGATGCCGCCACCCCGGTGATGTGGCAACCACACACACCTTGCCTTGGTGTTGTGGGGTGTGTGCACATGGTTGAGAAAGCTGGTCGGCTTTACCGTCGGCTCTCATGTCGACCAGCTCACTGACCGGGAGAACAGCTCTCGTCCCCGGAGGCGCGAACGGCATCGGCCGAGCCTGTGTCGTGGCCCTGCGCGAAGCCGGAGCCACGGTGCACCTCGTCGATGTCGACCGCGCCTCCGCGACCGACGTGGCCGACGAGTGCGGCGCCGTCGCCCACGTAGCCGACCTGACCGACCCGGTCGCCACCGAGTCGCTGCCCCGCGACGTGGACATCCTCGTCAACAACGCGGGCGTGCAGCACATCGCGCCGATCCAGGAATTCGTTCCCGAGCGTTTCGAGCTCATCCAGCGGCTCATGGTCACCGCGCCGTTCCTGCTCATGCGGCACTGCCTGCCCGCCATGTACGAGCGCGGCTGGGGGCGCATCGTCAACATCTCCAGCGTCCACGGGTTGCGTGCCAGCCCGCACAAATCGGCCTACGTCGCTGCCAAGCACGCCCTGGAAGGGCTGAGCAAGGTAGCCGCCGTGGAAGGCGCCGAGCGCGGCGTCACCAGTTAACTGCGTCGCGCCCGGATACGTGCAGACCGATCTCGTGACCGACCAGATCGGTGCACAGGCGCGTTCCCGCGGTATCAGCTCCGACGCCGTCCTCGATCAGGTCTTCCTCCACCGCACCGCCGTCAAGCGACTGATCGAACCGAGGGAAGTAGCGGGCCTGGTCGTGTGGCTGTGCGGGGACGAAGCGGGCTACCTCACCGGCGCATCGATCCCGCTCGACGGTGGCTGGACGGCCACCTGAGGCCCCATGGTTCCTCGTCCGTTTCCCATCAGCACAACGAAGTGGTGATCAAATTGTCTTCCCCGACAGCGATCCGCTCGTCAGGACGATGCTGGCCTTCGCGATTCTTGCCGTGGGCTTCATCGCCAGGCCGCTCGGTGGGCTGGTGTTCGGCCACTACGGCGACAAGGTCGGCCGCAAGAAGCTGCTCGTGCTCAGCCTGTTGATGATGGGCGGCGCGACCTTCGCGATGGGACTGTTGCCCACCTACGCCACCATCGGGATCGGCGCACCGCTTTTGCTGGTGCTGCTGCGCTTGGTCCAGGGCTTCGCCGTCGGTGGTGAATGGGGCGGCGCTGTCCTCATCGTGTCCGAGCACGGCGACGACCGCAGGCGTGGGTTCTGGGCGTCATGGCCGCAGGCCGGTGTGCCCGCGGGCAACCTCCTCGCCACGGCGGTGTTGGCCGTCCTCGCGGTGGTGCAAAGCGACGAGGCGTTCAGCTCATGGGGCTGGCGCATTCCGTTCCTGCTGTCCGGTCTGCTGGTGCTGATCGGCATGTGGATCAGGCTCGCGGTGGAGGAGTCCCCGCTGTTCGTGGAGGTCGTGGAGAAGGCCGGGAAGCAGCCTGCACCGGAGAAGGCGCCGATCATCAGCGTGTTCAAGAACAGCTGGCGCGAAGTGCTCATCGCGATGGGGGCCCGGTTCGCCGAGAACGTGTCCTACTACGTCATCACGGCGTTCGTGCTCGTGTATCTGACGACCCACCTGGGCCTGCCGAAGTCGTTGGGACTCAACGCGGTGTTGGTGGGCTCGGCGATCCATTTCGTCACGATCCCGATGTGGGGATGGCTGTCCGACGTCATCGGCCGCAGGACCGTCTATCTCTTCGGGACCGTCAGCATGCTCGTGTGGAGCTTCGTGTTCTTCCCGATGCTGGACGGTGCGTCCTCGTGGGTGACGATCGGTGCCGTCTCGATCGGCCTGTTCCTGCACGGAGCCATGTACGGGCCGCAGGCGGCGTTCTTCTCGGAGCTGTTCGGCACCAAGGTCCGGTACTCCGGTGCGTCGATCGGCTACCAGCTCGCCTCGATCGCGGCCGGCGGTATCGCCCCGCTGATCGCGACGGCACTGCTCGACTCGTACGGCAACAGCCTGCCGATCTCGATCTACGTGGCGGTCACCTGTGTCGTGACGTTCGTCGCCGTGTACCTGGCCAAGGAGACCCGCGGTACCTCACTCGCCGACGCCGAGCGCACGGAGTCGGTGGCAGCATGAGGCGATGATGCAGACGGGTTCCGAACACGAAGCCGGGGGCGAGGCGGCCGCTCGGCGACTGTTGGAGTTGCTGTCCGCGGGCGCGAGCAGTGAAGAACTCGCGAGGGTGCCCGCGGACAGCGCCACCAGGCAGCTGCCATGCACATCCGTCGCACGCTCGACGCCCACAGCCGGCGGGAAGCGGAACTGACGGCGTTGTTCGACACGGCGAGCGACCTGGCCCGGTTGCGGGACCTCGACGCGGTGCTGCGTTCGATCGTGCGTCGAGCCCGCATGTTGTTGCGAGCGGACGTCTCCTACCTCACGCTCAACGACCATTCCGACGACGGCAGCACGTACATGCGGGTCACGGACGGGTCGGCGTCCGCGGTGTTCCAGCAGCTCCGTCTCGGCGTGGGGCAGGGGCTCGGGGGACTGGTGGCACAGACGAAACGGCCCTATGCCACCCGCGACTACCCGAACGACAGCCGTTTCGACCACACCGGTCCCATCGACCACGCGGTGAACGACGAGGGACTTGTCGCGATCCTCGGTGTTCCGTTGTCGTTGGGGGAGCGGGTGATCGGGGTGCTGTTCGCCTCGGAGCGGCGGCCCCGGGCCTTCTCTCCCGACGAAGTGGCGTTGCTGTCGTCGTTCGCCGACCACGCCGCCATCGCCATCGACAACGCGCGGTTGATCGAGGAGAGCACGGCCGCATTGGCGGAGTTGGGCGCCGCCAACGAGACGATCAAGGCCCACCACGAGAGTCTCGCCCGGGCCCAGGAGGCCCACGACCGTCTCACCGAGTTGGTGCTCGGTGGTGCGGACGTGCCGGAGGTGGCGGAAGCGGTGGCGTCGATGCTCGGTGGCGGCATCGTGGTGCGTGACGCCGAGTCGACGGAACTGGGTCGGTCCGGCGCGGCCCGGGCGCGGATGTCGGCGCGGGCGTTGGGGCGGGTGCTTTCCGCGTCCCGGTCGGCTGGGAAGGCCGTGGCCGAAGGCGACGCGTGGGTGTGCGCGGTGATGGCGGGCCCCGAGCTGTTGGGCAGTATCACGCTCACCGGACGCCCCGACCTCGACGACGCGGACCGGCGACTGTTCGAACGGGCCGGTGTGGTGACGGCGTTGTTGTTGCTGTTGCGGCGATCGGCCGCCGAGGCCGAGGACAAGGTGCGGGGCGAACTCGTCGCCGACCTGCTGAACGTGCCCGAACGGGACCCGGCGACCTTGCTCGATCGGGGACGCAGGCTCGGGGTGGACCTCACCGCGCCGCATGTCGTGCTCACCCTGCACACCGACGGCGTGTCGCGGGCTCGGCTGGAGTCGGTGGCCGCGCGCAGGGCCGTGCTCTCGGGCGTGTACTCGGAGCAGGTCGTGATGTTGGCCGACGCGGCGGACCCCGGAGAGCTGGCGTACAAGACCGCCGCCGAGCTCAGCACGTCACTGGGCTGCCCGGTGACCGTCGGTGCGGTCGGTCCCGCTTCCGGTCCCGTGGAGTTGGCCCGGGCCTACGCGGAGTCAGTGCGGTGTGTGCGCGCCCTGCTCGCCTTGGGGCGACAGGGACACGGCGCGGCACCGTCCGATCTGGGTTTCGTGGGCCTGGTGTTGAGTGACCGCACCGACGTCGCGTCGTTCGTGCGGGCCACGCTCGGGCCGGTGCTCGACTACGACGCCGCGCGGGGAACGGAGCTGCTGCGTACGTTGCGTGCGTATTTCGCGTGCGGGGGCAACCTCACGCGCGCCAAGGACAAGCTGCACGTCCACGTCAACACGGTGGCGCAGCGGCTGGACCGTATCGCGTCGTTGCTGGGCTCCGATTGGCAGCGGCCGGAGCGGGCGTTGGAACTCCAGCTGGCGCTGCGCCTGCACGTGTTGTCCAGCTGACGGCGGCCCACCGGGCACGACGGTCTCAGCCGGGGTGATGGCGGGCGATGAGGGCGTTGAGGAAGTCCTGGGTGCACCGGACAGCGCGTTCGGGGTCCCCGTCGGCGATCGCGGCGAGGAGATCGCGGTGTTTTCCGGATTCCCGAGGACAGATCTCGGTGTCCGGGGCGTCCGAAGCATCCGAGGTGTCCGAAGTGGTCGCCACGCTCGCCGTCACCAGTTCCGTCAGGCCCCGGTAGAACTCGCTGAGCAGGTTGTTGTGTCCTGCCTCCACCAGCGCGAGGTGGAACTCGGCGTCGCGGCGCGCGTAGGCGTCCTTTTTGCCCCGCGCCCACAGCTCGTCACGTTCGTCGAGCAGCCGGGTGAGGGTGTCGAGGTCGTCCTGGGTGCGTTCGGTCGCGGCCAGTCGTGCGGCCTCCACCTCCAGGGCGCGCCGCACCTGTAACGCCTCCAGCAGCCGCGACCCGCACAGTCGCCGCAACGCGCCGGACACCTCGTTGGTCGCTTTGACGTATGTGCCGTCCCCTTGACGGACTTCGAGCAGTCCGCTGTGGGCGAGCGCGCGGACGGCCTCCCGCACGGTGTTGCGTCCCACGCCGAGGGCGGAGGCGAGTTCGGACTCGGTGGGTATGCGTTCCCCGATCGCCCATTCGCCCTGCCGCACCGCGTCGCGCAGTTGCTCGATGACTTGGTCGACAAGCCCTGTGCGTCGGGCTGAGACCAACGGCACAGTAAACATCCTTTCAGCGGGTCATCCTACCTTTGTTACCGTATCCGACATGGCCAGCGAGTGCGAGACGTCCGCGCGGGGGACGGTGGGAACGGATTCCGCGGAGAGTCCCTCGAACGTGCGAACCGGCGTCGTGCTCGGCGGAGGCCTGCTGCTGGCGATCGCTGTGGTGCTGGTCGCACTCAACCTGCGGCCCGTCATCACGTCGGCTGGTTCGGTGCTCGACAGGATGCGCGACGGCCTCGGCGCCTCGGACACGTGGGCGGGGGCGCTCACCACCCTGCCCGCCCTGTGTTTCGCCGCGGCCGGGTTGGCGGCGCCGGCCCTGTCCCGTCGTGTCGGATTACGTGCCGCTGTGTCCGTGGCTCTGCTGCTCGCCGGGGTGGGACTGGGACTACGGGTGCTGAACGGCCCACTCGTGGTGCTCGGCGGCACACTCGTGGCGTGCGCGGGTATCGCCCTGGCCAACGTCCTCATCCCCGTGGTGGTCAAAACCTCCTTCGCCGCCCGGATCGGGTTGATGACCGGTGTCTACACCGCGGCGCTGCAGCTGGGTGGGGCCATGGGTTCGGCTGTCACCCCGTCGCTGGAGCCTGCACTCGGCGGCTGGCGCGGCGCGTTGGCGAGCTGGGCCGTGCTGGCCGTCGTGGCGCTGGGCGTGTGGCTCGTCGCCACCAGGAAAGTGCCGTCTCTACGTGGTGCGGCCTCGTCCGATGAGGAGCGGCCCGGACGTTCACTGCTGCGAGTCCCCCTGGCCTGGGTGGTGACCGCGTTCTTCGGCTGCCAGTCGTGCCTGGCCTACATCGTCATGGGCTGGCTGCCGCAGGTGCTCATGGACGCGGGCGTCAGCCGAGGAGACGCGGGCCTTCTGCTCGGACTCGTCTCGCTGCTCGGGCTACCGGTCAGCCTCACCATCCCGGCCATCGCCGCCCGCCGGGGCAGTCAGAGCGGGTGGGTTGTGATCCACGGCGTTTTCGCCGTCTCCGGCATCCTCGGCCTGTTGTTCGCCCCCGAATTCTCTCCGTTGCTCTGGTCGGTGCTGCTGGGCCTCGGGATGGGCGTGTTCTCGCTCGCGCTCACCGTCATCGCGCTGCGGGCGAAGGATGGCGCCGACACCGCCGCCCTGTCCGGGATGGCCCAGGGCTTCGGTTACCTGATCGCCGCGGCGGGACCGTTCCTTTTCGGCCTGTTGCACGATGTCACCGGCGATTGGACCGCGTCGTTCGGGTTGTTGTTGGCCGTCGTGTTGCTGAAGACCGGTTTCGGCTATCTCGCCGGGCGACCCCGGTACGTCTGAGCGACGACTGAGCCGACGGATGTCGGCTCAGTCCTCCAGCGGGAGTCCCAGCAGCGCGTTCTCGACCAGTTCCGGCAACGCCGGGTGGATCCAGTACTGGCCCCGGGCCATCGAACGCGCGTCGAGTCCGAAGCTCATCGCCTGGATCAACGGTTGCAGCAATGTCGGAGCCTGCGCGCCGATGATGTGCGCGCCCAGCAGTTGTCCCGACCGGGGGTCGGCGAGCAGTTTCGCGAACCCGGTGGTGTCCTCCATCGCCCAGCCGTAGGCGATGTCCCCGTACTTCTGGGTCGCCGTCACGTACGGAACGCCGCGTGCGGCGGCGTCGCGTTCGGTGAGTCCGACCGAGGCGATCTGCGGTGATGTGAACACCGCGTGCGGCACGAACCGGTGGTCGGAGGCGATCGGGTCGTCGGGGTGCAGCAAGTTGTGCTGTACGACGCGGGCCTCGTGGTTGGCCACGTGCTTCAGTTCGTACGGCGAGGACAGGTCGCCCAGGGCGTAGATGCCGTCCACGTCGGTGCGCTGGTACTCGTCGACGACGACGTGTCCGCTCGGCGTGGTGGAGATTCCGGTGGCGGCCACGTCGAGCAGGTCGGAGTTGGGGCGCCGTCCCGTCGCGACGAGCAGCAGGTCGCCTTCGACGGTCTCCTCGCCGCCGGGCCATTCCAGGTCCAGCACCACGCCGTGACCGCCGACGCCGCTGCCGTCGCGGCGCACCCGGACGGTGCGGCGGTTCAGCCGCACGTCGTAGCGTTGCGAGGCCAGCTCCGTGAACCGCCTGCTGATGTCCTCGTCCTCGTTGCGCAGCAGCGCGCCCGACCTCGCGATGATGGTCACGTCCACGCCGAACGACGCGAAGACGTGGGCGAATTCGGCACTGATGAATCCACTGCCGAGGATGATCGCCCGACGGGGTAGCTGGTCGATGCGCATCACGGTGTCGGAGGTGTGGTAGTCGACGTCGGCGAGCCCGGGAATGTCGGGCACGGTCGCCCGTCCTCCGGCGGCCAACACGAACTCGTCCGCGGTGAGCGTCGTCTCACCGTCGGCCAGTCGCACCGTGAGTTCCTTGTGTCCGGTGAAGCGTGCCTCACCCTCGTACACCGTGACGTTCGCGTTGTCCTCGTGTTCGATGCGATAACGTCGGCCGCCCTCGGCGATGGGGTCGATCCGGCCGAACACGCGGTCGCGGATCTCGCGCCAGCGCACGTTCCGCAGTTCCAGGTCGACACCGAGCCTCGCCGCGGACTCGGGCGTGGAGGCCAGGTCGGCCGGGTGCACGAACATCTTCGTGGGGATGCATCCCACGTTGAGGCAGGTGCCGCCGAACACTCCCTTCTCGACGATGGCGACCTTACGGTCGGCGAAACGAGAGTCCAGGATCGAGTTTCCCGATCCGGTCCCCACGATCACGAGGTCGTAGTGCGGCACGACGGCACCTCTTCCAAACACGGTCGGCGACAGCGGCGCGGCCGGATCTCGACCGCGTCATTGTGATCGAACAGGTCGGTCGACGGCATTGTTCCCGGGCCCGGGGTCCGGCGGTGGAACGGGGTCACGTGTGGTGGGATCACGGTGGGGTGCCGTGACGGTTCGGAAGGTGCGCGGTATCCCGGCGTGACCGACTCAGCGCGAGGACCACGGCCCGTATTCCACCCCATTTAGCGACAGCACGTAGCGCTGCCTTCGACTTAGGGTGGTCGTGTCCGGTAGGAGGGGAGACTTCAACGTGTTCACGAACATCCGGCGTCGACTCGTGATGGCTCTGATGGTGTTGACGGGCGCGTTGTGTGTGTCCGCGGGCCACGTGGCGGGAGCGGCGCAACGGCCCATCGTCGGCGGCGACGACGCGACCATCGACGACTATTCCTATGCCGCGTTCCTCGTCGACGGCCGAGGCGAACAGTACTGCGGGGGCACGGTGATCTCCCCCGACCGGGTTCTCACGGCTGCCCATTGCGCCCTCGCCGTGCGCGAAGCCGATTTGAGTGTCGTCGTCGGTCGTGAACGCATCGACTCCGACGAGGGCGAGGAGGTCGGTGTCAGCGACGTCTGGGTCGCGCCCGAGTACAAGGATCCGCTCTCGGGCGGTGACATCGCCGTGCTGACGCTGTCAGAGCGCGTGTCCGTGCCGGCCGCGCGTTTGCCCGACAGCGCCGACAGCGGCCTCTACGAGGCGGGCACCATGGCCACCGTGATTGGCTGGGGAAGGCTGTACGAGAACGGCCCCAAGCCCGGTGATCTACGCGCGGCGGATGTTCCGGTGGTGAGTGACGACGCCTGCGAGGACGCGTTCCGTTCCTTTGACGCGGAGACGATGGTGTGCGCGGGCTACTCCGAGGGCGGCATCGACGCCTGCCAGGGGGACTCCGGCGGACCGCTGTTGGTGGACGGCACGGTGATCGGCATCGTGTCGTGGGGTGACGGTTGCGCCGAGGCCGGCAAACCCGGCGTCTACACCCGCGTATTGACCTACACCGACGACATCGAGTTCCGATCTGGTACGCAGAATGCGTGAGTGACAGGCTGGTTTCCGACACACCGAACGGTTCCACGACGGGCACGGAGGATTCGGGCGGCGCACGGGTGGGGCGTGACGAGGTCACGATCGTCTCCCGTGCGGCTTCCGAATTGACACCCACCGAGCTGTACGAGTTGCTGCGGTTACGGGTGGACGTGTTCGTGGTCGAGCAGGAGTGCCCTTACCCGGAACTCGACGGCAGGGACCTGCATGCGGACACCCACCATGTGTGGGCTACCTCCTCCGACGGGCGGCTCGCCGGATGTCTGCGTGTCTTGACCGAGGCCGGTGGGGTGCTGCGGGTCGGCAGGGTGTGCACGGCCGCTTTCGCGCGAGGCACCGGTGTCGGGGGCCGTCTGATGCAGGCGGCGATGGACCTGGCCGGTGACGCGGAGTGCGTCCTAGACGCCCAGACCTACGCCACCGGTTTCTACGCCCGCTTCGGTTTCGAACCCGAGGGCGAGGTGTTTCTGGAGGACGGGATTCCGCACATCACCATGCGCCGGCGCTGACCGGCGCGGGAGCCCGGATCAGTTCCGCGCCCGTGGTGGTGCGGTCTCCGTGATGACCGCCACGGCCCGGTCCATTTCGGAGTCGGTGAGGTCCGCCCTGGCGGTCAGGCGCAGACGCGAGACGCCGTCGGGTACCGAGGGCGGGCGGAAGCATCCGACGCGCACGCCCCGTTCGGCGCACCGGGCGGCCCAGGCGACGGCGTCCTCGGGGCCGGGAGCGCGTACCGACACCACCGCGCCTTCCGGGACGCTCACCGCGAACCCCGCCTCGCTCAGACGGGCCGACAGTTCGTTCGCGCGTGCGCGCACCCGCTCGGCCAGTTCGGGCTCGTCCCGCAACACCCGGAGCGCGGTGAGAGCGGCGGCCGCGCTGGCGGGAGCCAACGCCGTGTCGAAGATGAAGCTGCGAGCCGTGTCCACCAGGTGTTTGATGACGCGGCGGGGCCCAATGACGGCGCCTCCCTGGGCGCCGAGGGACTTCGACAACGTCACCGTGGTGACCACGTCCGGTTCGCCCGCCAGACCGGCGGCGTGGACGGCGCCGCGTCCGCCGTCACCGAGCACACCCAGGCCGTGGGCGTCGTCCACGAGCAGTGCGGCGGAGTGTCTACGACAGACAGCCGACAGTTCCCGCAGCGGTGCCAGGTCACCGTCCACGGAGAACACCGAGTCGGTGACCACCAGCGCGCGTTGCTTGCGTCGCGTCGCCAACGCGTGTTCCACCGCTTCCGGGCTGTTGTGGGCCACGGCGGCGACGTCGGCACGCGACAATCGGCACCCCTCGATGAGGGAGGCGTGGATGTACTTGTCGGTGACGATGGCAGCCTCCCGCCCGGTCAACGCCGTCACCGCGCCGAGATTGGCGGTGAAGCCCGACGAGAACACCAGTGCCGCCTGGGCCCCGCAGAAGCGGGCCAGTTCGTACTCCAGCTCGGCATGCAGTTCGGTGGATCCGGTGACCAGCCGTGACCCGGTGGCACCGGCGCCCCACCGCAGCGCCGCCGCGGCAGCCGCACCGGCGATCCGTTTGTCGCGGGAGAGGCCGAGGTAGTCGTTTCCGGCGAGGTCGAGCTGTCCCTCCTCCGCCACGCGGGGCCGCAGCGTGCGGGTCAGGCCCGCGTCGGCGCGCTTCGCCGCGGATTCGTCGAGCCAGTCGAAAACGTGCTCCGGAGGGATTACCGTGCGAGCGGAACCGGGTGCGTTCACACTCGCAGTCTCGCACCGTGGTGGCGGGAAGGAGGAAGGCAGGGTGAACGAGGAAGACGTGGAATCGGGGCGGCTCCGACCGATGCCCGAGGACTGGCAGCGGGCATTGGCGGTGGTGGCCCACCCCGACGACATGGAATACGGGGCCTCGGGGGCCGTCGCTCGGTGGACCGACGAGGGCCGGGAGGTCGCGTACCTGCTCGCCACACGTGGTGAGGCCGGTATCGACGGTATGTCGCCCGAGGAGGCGGCGCCGATTCGCGAACAAGAGCAGATCGCGAGCGCGGCCGCGGTCGGTGTCGAACGTGTCGAGTTCCTCGACCACAGGGACGGTGTGATCGAGTACGGGCTTCGGCTGCGGCACGACATCACCGCCGCCGTTCGCAGACACCGACCGGAACTCGTGGTGATCACCAATCACCGGGACACCTGGCCCGGTGGTGCGCTCAACATGGCCGACCACCGACACACCGGGTTGGCGACCCTCGACGCGGTACGGGACGCGGGCAACCGCTGGGTGTTCCAGGACCTGCTCGCCGAAGGGTTGGAGCCGTGGCAGGGCGTGCGGTGGGTGGCGGTGGCGGCCTCACCGTTTCCCACGCACGCGGTGGACATCACCACGACATTCGAGCGCGCGGTCGAATCACTGCATTGTCATCGTGCCTACTTGGAAGGGCTCGGGCAGACGGAGGACGACGCACGCCGGTTCCTCCGGGAGGGCGCCGAACTGTCCGGACGTCGCTTCGGCGGTGTGCTCGCCACGGATTTCGAACTCCTCACCCTGTGACCGGGCCGGCCGCCGGGCACGACGAAGCGACACCGACCGTGTCGTCACCTCGCCACGGTGCTGCGACGGCTGCCGGAACCACGCTGTGGCCTCCCGCCTCGGGCGGGCGCGGGACGTCGCCGGGAATGAGCCGGTCGTGGCTGCCTACGCGTCGAGATCCGCTCGGGCACAGGCAGACCGGTGGGGGTGCGGGCGCCCGTGATCCGCGCCAGCTCGGCGTCGCCCGGGGCCACCACCGTGTATTGCGGTCGCACGCCGGCGCGCTCCAACATCCGGCGCACGGTGCGGCGCTGTTCCCGCGTCACCAGCGTCACGACCGTGCCTGACGCGCCCGCGCGAGCGGTGCGGCCAGCGCGGTGGAGGTAGTCCTTGTGGTCGGCGGCGGGGTCGACGTGCAGCACGAGGCTGATGCCGTCGACGTGGATACCGCGGGCCGCGACGTCCGTGGCCACCAGCACCGGCATGCGCCCGGTGCGGAAGTCGGTGAGCACCCGGTTGCGTTGCCCCTGGGTCTTGCCGCCGTGGAGAGCGCCCGCGGGAACACCGGCGGCCCGCAGCCGAGTGGTGAGCCGATCGACGTGGTGCTTGGTGCGCACGAACAGGATCGTGCGCCCTTTTCGCGCGGCGATCTCGGTCACCACGGCCTGTTTGTCCCGCTGCTCGACCTGCAGCAGGTGGTGTTCCATGGTGTCGACACTCGCCGTCACGGGGGCGACGGAGTGGGTCACCGGGTCGGTCAGGTAGCGCGTGACGAGGCTTTCCACTGCGTCGTCCAGCGTGGCCGAGAACAACAGCCGTTGCCCGTCCCTGGGAGTGCGATCCAGGATCTCGCGCACCTGGGGCAGGAATCCCATGTCGGCCATCTGGTCGGCTTCGTCGAGAGCCACCAGTTCGATGCCGTCGAGCGTGCAGGTGCCCTGCCGGACATGGTCCGACAGCCGTCCTGGTGTGGCGATCAACAGGTCCACGCCGCGAAGCAATGCGTCGGCCTGACGCTGCAGGGACATGCCACCGACAGCGGTGCGGCACCACAGGCCCATCGCCTTCGCCAGCGGAGTGAGCGCGTCGGCTACCTGCATGGCCAGCTCTCGCGTGGGCACGAGCACCAACGCCCTCGGCCGTCGCGGCTGCGCCTTCCCACCGTCGAGGCGGGACAACAGCGCCAGACCGAACGCCAGCGTCTTGCCCGAACCGGTCTGTGCGCGGCCGAGCACGTCACGGCCCGCGAGAGCGTCGGGCAGCGTGGCCGCCTGAATGGGGAACGGGGTGTGCAGCCCGGCTTTGCTCAGCGCGCGATGCAGGGCCTTGGGCAGGTTGAGATCGGCGAACGTGATCGACGTCGCGGGGGTTGTCGCGGAAATCTCTGTCACTAAAAGAGCCTCTCGGACGTGGCACGTCGCAAGGAAGCCCGACAGCCCGCAAAGCGGGCAGGGCCGCGAGGAAGCGCGGTGGGCGTGACCAACGACGAACCCGGCGCGTGGACGCGCCGCTGACGAATTGAAAGCACCGCGGCCACGGTCGGGCCTCTGCGAACGGTGCCGGGCGAGTCTACCCCAGATCACGAGTGTCTCCGTCGGCGAACCCGTTTGCGAGAACAATTCCGTTGCACGGACGCGGCGTCGTGACCAGGCTCGCGGGCATGCGTGTGATCGTCATCGGGTCGGGTATCGGAGGAGCGGCGTGTGCCTTCCATCTCGTGCGCCGGGGTGTGGACACCGTGGTCGTGGACGCGGGGGTAGCGGGAACGGCGACCTCGGCCGGGGCGGGCATCGTCAGTCCGTGGACGTCGCACCGCGAGGACGACGCCGAATTCGCCCTGGCCGCTGCTGCGGGTGCCTACTACCGGACGTTGGTCGACGAGCTCGCCGCGGACGGTGTGACGGATTCGTCGTTCGAGATCGTCGGCGGGATGGTGGTCTCGCCGGATGAGTCGGTACTTGCCGCCGGATATGAGCGGTTGTCCGAGCGCGCCGCCCGGTGGCCCGAGCTGGGCGAGGTGCACCGGCTCGACCCTGCGCGGGCACGCGAACTGTTCCCTGTGCTCGCCGAGGACTTCGGTGCCGTGCACTTCTCGGGAGCGGGCCGGGTGGACGGCCGGGTGATGCGGGAAGCGCTGTCGCGGGCCGCCGAGCGGCACGGTGCCCGCACCGTGAGCGGCACGGCCGAGCTGAGGGTGACCGGTGACAGGGTGCGCGGCGTGGAGGTGGACGGCGAGCGTGTCGACGGCGATGTCGTGGTGGTGGCGGCCGGGGCGTGGAGTCCGAGCGTGTTGGCCCCGCTGGGGGTGAGCCTGCCGGTGGAACCACAGCGTGGGCAGATCAGCCACTTCACCCTGCCCGGGGTGGACACCTCGACGTGGCCGGTGGTGTTGCCGCAGACGGGGCACTACCTGCTCGCCTTTCCCGGATCGCGTGTCGTGGCGGGAGCGACCCGGGAGACCGGTGCCGGTTTCGATCACCGGGTCACGGCCGAGGGACAGCGGGAGGTGTTGGAGCACGCGCTGCGCGTCGCGCCCGGACTGAGTACGGCGACGCTGGCCGAGACCCGGGTGGGATTCCGTCCCGCGACTCCGGACGGTCTGCCCGTCATCGGCGCGCTCGACGGGCACCCGGAGGTGGTGCTGGCCACAGGGTTCGGGCCGGCGGGACTGACCGTCGCACCTTATGCGGGGCGGCTCGTCGCACAGCTCGTGCTCGGCGAGGAACCGGACACGCCACTCGACGTGGTGGCCCCACGGCGGTTCAGGAACGGGTGACGATCTCCACCGCGGTCTTTCCGGTCTGTTCACAGTCGAGTCCGGCGGCCCTGGCGATCGTGACGACGTCCTCGATACGAGCGGGTTCCGTGGCACTGGTGGCCAGTGCGGCGGCGAGTCTGCCTTTATGGGCTTTGTTGTGGTGGCTGACCGTTTTCCGGTGGCCCGAGGAGTCCTCGGTGACGACGCGTACGGTGACCGCTGCGGGCACGCGGGCGAGGGTTGCGTAGGCGCCCGAGCGCAGATCCACCACCAGTTCTGTGGCGCCGACCTCGGCCAGGACGGGTTCGAGCGCGGGCCGCCACAGCGAACGCAGCGAACCGAGGCCGGGCAGCGTCGACCCGCCCGACAGTCGATAGGCCGGGATCGGGTCACCGGCCCGCACCACGCCGAACAGTGCGGAGGCCACCGCGAGCCGCCGTTGTGCCCGCTCGCGTTCCACACCGGTGAGGGCGGACGCGTCGAGAGCGTCGTAGAGCACGCCGGTGTAGCGCAGGATCGCCGGGGTGGTCGGTGCCGACAGGAGGGAAGCGTTGCGTTCGACCTCGCCGTGTTGTCGTTCCGACAGTCCCAGTGCCGAAAGACTCGCGGGCACGTCGGCGGCCAGTTCCACGAGCGCGTCGGCCAGTTTGCGCCGCACCGGATTCAACTCCGGAAACGACAGCGCGTCGAAGTCGAGAGGGGAGCCGTCACCGCCGTGGGCCTTGGTCTCGGAAGGGGGCAACAACACGAGCACGGCGGCGAGCCTAACCGTGCGTGACCGCTTCGGAAGGGGTGGGCACAGCTGCCGTGTTCGGCGGCGTAGAGAAAAAGAGAAAACAAGAGAACCCGAGAGAATGTGCACAGTGCGCGAAGCGGAACCACACCATGGAGCCACGGCGAGCACTGGCGAGCAGTCGTGGGCGCCGGAGGTCACCGGCTCGCCGGTAAATACCGGTTGCGGCAGTGTGTGTGGCGCCTACTAGTCTGCCTATAGTTCATCGTCTGTCTCCCTTCGCCGGAGCTTTCGGGCCAGACACGCCAAGGAGAACACCGTGATCACCAGGATGTCGTCGCTGTTCCTGCGCACCCTGCGTGAGGACCCGGCCGACGCCGAGGTGCCCAGCCACAAACTTCTGGTCAGGGGCGGGTACGTGCGGCGCGTCGCCCCGGGTGGGTACTCCTGGCTACCGCTGGGCCTGCGGGTGCTGCGCAACGTCGAGGCGATCGTGCGCGAGGAGATGGACGCCATCGGCGCGCAGGAGATCCAGTTCCCCGCGTTGCTGCCGAAGGAACCGTACGAGGCCACGGGCCGCTGGACCGAGTACGGGCCGAACCTGTTCCGTCTCGTCGACCGCAAGGGCGCCGACTACCTGCTCGGGCCGACGCACGAGGAGCTGTTCGCGCTCACGGTGAAGGGCGAGTACTCGTCGTACAAGGACTATCCGGTCATCCTGTACCAGATTCAGACGAAGTACCGCGACGAGGCGCGGCCGAGGGCCGGCATCCTGCGGGGCCGCGAGTTCGTGATGAAGGACTCGTACTCCTTCGACCTCGACGACGAGGGCCTCGACCGGTCCTACGATCTGCATCGCAACGCCTATCTGCGGATCTTCGACCGGCTGGGATTGGACTACGTGGTGGTCGCCGCGACCTCGGGCGCGATGGGCGGCTCGGCGTCGGAGGAGTTCCTGGCCGTGTCCGAGACAGGCGAGGACACCTACGTCCGCAGCACCGAATCCGACTACGCGGCCAACGTCGAGGCCGTGGCGACGCCCGTGCCGCCGGAACAGTCGGTGGAGGACAAGCCCGCCGCGCAGGTGCACCACACGCCCAACACGCCCACCATCGAGACGCTGGTGGACTTCCTCAACGCCGCCGACCTCGGTCGCACCTTCACCGCCGCCGACACGTTGAAGAACGTCCTCGTCAAGACCCGTATGCCGGGTGAGAAGGACTGGACGCTGCTCGGTATCGGGGTGCCCGGCGACCGTGAGGTCGACATGAAGCGGTTGGAGGCCTCGCTGGAGCCGGCCGAGGTGTCGTTGTTGGAGGACTCCGACTTCGCCGCCAACCCGTTCCTCGTCAAGGGCTACATCGGGCCGGGGGCGTTGCAGGCCAACGGCGTGCGCTACCTGGTGGACCCGCGTGTCGTCCGCGGCACGGCGTGGGTGACCGGTGCGGACAAGCCCGACCACCACGTCGTGGACCTGGTGTGTGGGCGCGACTTCACACCGGACGGCACCGTGGAGGCCGCCGAGGTCCGTGAGGGTGACCCGTCACCGGACAGCCGTGGCACGCTCGTCACGGCGCGCGGTATCGAGATCGGACACATCTTCCAGCTCGGCCGCAAGTACACCGACGCGTTCGAGGTCGACGCGCTCGGCCCCGACTCCAAGCCCGTTCGCATCACCATGGGCTCGTACGGCATCGGGGTGTCGCGTGTGGTCGCGGCCATCGCGGAACAGCACCACGACGAGTTGGGCCTGGTGTGGCCTCGTTCGGTGGCGCCCGCCGACGTGCACGTGGTGATCGCGGGTAAGGATGACGCCGTCAACGAGGGCGGGGAGCGGTTGGCCGCCCAGTTGTCCGAACGCGGTGTGCGGGTCATGCTGGACGACCGCAAGGCCACACCCGGGGTGAAGTTCGCCGACGCCGAACTCATCGGTGTGCCCACGATCGTGGTCGTCGGTCGTGGACTGGCCAAGGGCGTGGTCGAGGTCAAGGACCGCGCGACGGGTGAGCGCACCGAGGTCGCCGTGGACTCGGTTGTGGACCACCTTGTGGATGTGGTCTCCGGGGATGCCACCAAGTAGGTAACCTGCGCCCTCATGGGCTGGTTTCGCAGGCGGCAGGACAATCCCTACGGTTACGAGGATCGGGCAGCCCTCAAGGGCTTCGGTGGCTACGAGCCCTC